>CAYRIJ010000117.1:0-10812 GCA_964424285.1 uncultured bacterium | reverse complement strand
GGGTGAACCAGATCCTGAACCGCCAGGACGACCTGGCCCTGAAGCTTCGGGCCAGCCGGATCCGGATTATCGCCCCCATCCCCGGCAAGGCGGCGGTGGGGATCGAGGTGCCGAACCGGAATCCGGCCCCCATTTTCCTTCGCCGCCTCCTGGAGACCCACGCGTTTCGCGAGGCCTCGGGGCCGCTTCCCCTCGCCCTGGGGAAGGACATCGGCGGCGCGCCGCTCATCACCGAGCTCTCGCGGATGCCGCACCTGCTCATCGCCGGCACCACCGGCTCCGGGAAGAGCGTGTGCATGAACGCCCTCATCACGAGCCTGCTTCTCAAGCGGAGCCCCGAGGAACTCCGGCTCCTCATGGTCGACCCCAAGATGCTGGAGCTTCCCATGTACAACGGGATCCCCCACCTCCTCACCGAGGTGGTGACCGATCCCCGCCTGGCCGCCCGGAGCCTCAAGTGGCTCCTGCTGGAGATGGAGCGCCGTTACCGGGTGCTCTCGGCCCGGGGTTGCCGGAACATCGGGAGCTACAACCTCAAGATGGACAAGGAAGGCCCGGTGAGCGAGGGGGAGGAGAAGCTCCCCTACATCGTGGTTCTGATCGACGAGCTGGCCGACCTCATGATCACCAGCGGCAAGGAGGTCGAGGAGCCGATCGCCCGCCTGGCCCAGACCGCCCGGGCGGTGGGGATCCACCTGATCGTGGCCACCCAGCGTCCCTCGGTGGACGTGATCACCGGGGTCATCAAGGCCAATTTCCCCGCCCGGATCGCCTTCCAGGTGGCCTCGCGCACCGACAGCCGCACCATCCTCGACCAGAACGGGGCGGAGTCCCTGCTGGGGAAGGGGGACATGCTCTTCCTCCCCCCCGGCCAGGCCGCTCCGGTCCGGGTCCACGGCGCGTTCGTGTCGGAGTCCGAGACCCAGCGCCTGGCCGAGGCCTGGCGGGACCAGGGGGAGCCCGAGGCCCATCCCGAGCTGGAGGCGGCCATGGCCGATCCGGAGTCGGGCACCGGGGGCCTGGGGGACGATCCCCTCTTCGAGGACGCGGCGCGGCTGGTGGTGGCGGCGGGCCAGGCCTCCGCGTCCCTGCTTCAACGCCGGCTCAAAGTAGGCTATGCTCGTGCGGCCCGAATCGTGGACATGCTCGAAGGGGCCGGGGTGGTGGCTCCCCAGGATGGGAGCAAGGCCCGCGAGGTGCTGGTGGACGAGGTGCGCCTGGAGCACGTCCTGGCCGGCCGTGACGAGTGAGGCCGGTCCCGCCGCCCCCCCATCTCTTGCCCTGAATGGATTTTCATGACCCGAATCGCCTTCGTCACCCTCGGCTGCCCCAAGAACCAGGTGGACTCCGAGGTCATGCTCGGCCGGCTCGACCGGGCGGGTTACGTCAGCACCGCCGATCTGGCCGAGGCGGACGCCGCGGTGGTCAACACCTGCGCCTTCCTCCAGAGCGCGGTCGAGGAGTCCATCGAGACCATCCTCGAGGTGGCCCGCATGAAGACCGAGGGCCGTCTGAAGAAGCTCGTGGTGGCGGGCTGCCTGTCCGACCGGTACCGGGACCAGCTCCTGGCCGAGATCCCCGAGGTGGACGCGATCATGGGGACCCGCGAGGTGGGACGGGTGGTGGAGGTCGTGAACGGTCTCCTGGCCCCGGACAAGAAGGGCTACACCGCGACCGCGGACGACGTGGACCTGGTCTACGGCGATCCCGCCTCCCGGGTGCTCTCCACCGGGCCGGTCTCGCCCTTCCTCAAGATCTCCGAGGGGTGCGACGCCAAGTGCACCTTCTGCATCATCCCCCAGCTCCGGGGAGGGCAGCGCTCCCGCTCCATCGGCAACATCGTGGCCGAGGCCCGCGTTCTGGCCGGGAACGGGGCCAGGGAGCTGGTCCTGATCGCCCAGGACCTGACCGCCTACGGCATCGACCGCGCCGGACACCCCGCGCTCGCGGCGCTGCTCCGGGAGCTGGACCGGGTGGAGGGGGTCCGGTGGATCCGCCTCATGTACGCCAACCCGTTCTATTGGACCGGGGAGCTGATCGACGCCGTGGCCACCGCCGAGAAGATCGTTCCCTACGCCGACGTGCCGATCCAGCATATCGCGGATTCCATGCTCAAGCGCATGGGGCGCCACACCGGGAAGGAAACCGTGGTGGACCTGGTGCGGACGCTCCGGGAGCGGGTGCCGGGAATCGCGCTCCGTACCAACGTGATCGTGGGGTTTCCGGGGGAGACGGACGGGGATTTCGAGGAGCTCCTGGAGTTCCTGGAGTGGGCGCGATTCGACAAGCTGGTGGCGTTCCCCTTTTCCTCCGAGGACACCGCGGCCGCCTCGCGATTGCCGGACCCGGTGCCCCCCGAGGTGATCGAAGAGCGCACCCACCGGCTCCTGGCCGCCCAGGGCCTCACGAGCCTGGCGGTGAATCGGTCCCAGGTGGGAAAGACCCTCGAGGTGCTGATCGAGGAGCCGGGGGAGGGCGGGCGCCCGGCCCGGGGGCGGAGCGTCCGCGAGGCCCCGGAAGTGGACGGATGCGTGCGGGTGGCGGGAACCGGTCTCCGGGCCGGGGAGTTCTACCCGGTGAAGATCACCGGCGCCGACGCCTACGATCTGGTGGGAGTGAGCCTCGAACCGCAGCCCGCGGTCGCGCCGGCCGCGGTGGAGACGATCGAATGACGAGATTTTCCCTTCGACGGTACCTGCTCGCCGGGGTCGCCTTGTCGGCGCTCCTGGCGCCGGGAGTAGGGGGAAGCGCCTCCGCCCAGGATCTGGAAACGGCGGTGACGCAGTCCTATCCCACCAACCTCGCCATGCTCTCGGAGGCGGCCAACGCCGCGGTGACCCGGCTTCTCATGGGGTTCAACGCCCCTCCCGGGGCCACCTTGCTGGTGGAGCCCGCGGCCGCTCACGAGGCGAACTGGTTCGTGGAGAACCTGCTCCTCTCCCGGCTCACCCAGGCCGGCTACTCCGCCTACCTGAAGGCGGCTCCGGTCGTGGGGCCGGAGCTTCCGGAGCCGGCTCCGGGCACCGCCGAGCCCGCCGACACCACCGGCACCTCCGAGGCCGCTCCACCCTCCACCTCCGCCCCGAACTCCTCGTCCGCGCTGGCCGATGCCGTCCGGGGGGCCAAAGCCGCGGTGGCGGATCGAAAGAAGACCGCGAAGCCCGAGCCGGATATCGCCGTGGCGAGCACGCCGGTCGGCCCCGACGACCTGGTCTTCCGCTACCGGGTGGCCGAATTCAGCATTCTCTATCCCGAGTCCCACAAGCGGAGCCCCCTCGGGTCCCGGAAGGTCCAGCGCCTGGCCGCGGTGAGCCTCTACGCCAACCTCCTCAAGGGAAAACGGGAGGACGTGATCTGGGTGGGAAACGGGGACACCGAGCGGATCGACGTGGTTCCCGCGGGGAAGCTACCGCTCCTCGAGGGGAGGGACTTTCCCTTCGCCAAGCCCACCCTGGAGACCCACGGCCTGGGGAGCCTGGTGGAGCCGGCCCTGGTCACCGGCATCGTGGCCGGGCTAATCTACCTCTTCTACACCAACCAGAATTGAGTTCCATGGAGATCGCGCAGAGAAGCGGCCCGGCCGGGGTGACCGGTCGGGGCCGGAAAGCGAAAAGCTTGTTCGCCTTCGCACTGGGGGACGCGGCGTTGTTCGCCGCGGGGTGTGCCAGCGTGCCCAAGATCCCCGCCGGAGAGACCCCGAGGATCGAGGTGGCGCGCACCGAGGTTCAGAACGAGGACTATCCCCAGGCCCTCCTGGTGCTGAAGCAGCTCCTGGCCGACCGTCCCGGGAGCCGGTACGCCGACGAGGCGATCTTCCTCGCCGGCCGGTGCTACTACGAGGAAGGCGACTACCTCGAAGCCGAGGATCGCTTCCGTCGGGTTCTCCGGGAGTATCCGGACAGCCCCTTCGCCTGCGACGCCTCCTACCATCTCGGTCTGGCGCTCCTCTCCCAGGCCCGGCCCGCCCAGCTCGATCAGACCGAGACCGAGTCCGCCCTGGTGCAGTTCCGGAGCTTTCTGAGCCGCTGTCGCGACAGCGAACTGGCCGACCGCGCCCGGGGGCACATCTTCGACATCCGTACCCGGCTGGCGGAGAAGGCCTACCGGAACGGCGCCCTGTACCGGAAGCTCGGCGACCAGCGGGCGGCCCGGTACTACTTCGAGCAGAGGGTGCTGGCCGAATACGCGGATACGCCGTGGGGACCGCGGGCGATGATCGGCATGGCGGAAAGCTACAAGAAGTCCAAGGACTGGGCGGGGGTCGCCACCTGGGCCCGGAAGTATCTGGATCGGTACCCCGCCGGAGACGACGTGGGCTCCGCCCAGGACCTCCTCGCCGACGCCCGCGATCACGGAGGGACGCCGTCGGAGGAGACCGCGCCCGACTCCCCCGCGGATTCATCGAGGTCCGCCACGGCCCGGCCGTGAGCGCGGGCCGGTTGGGGGTCTACGGGGGGAGCTTCGATCCCGTTCATTGGGGTCACCTCCACGTGGCGCTCCTCGCCCGGGAGGCGGCGGACCTGGACGAGGTCCTCTTCGTCCCCGCCGCGCGCCCCCCGCACAAGCCGGACCGGGACCTGAGCTCCGGGGAGCACCGCCTGGCCATGCTCGGGGAGGCGCTGGCCGCCGAGCCGCGGACCTCGATCTCCACCCTCGAGCTGGAGGCGGGGGGACCCCGCTACACCGTGGACACCCTGAGCCGGATCCGGGCGGAGCGCCCCGACGCGGAGGTCCACTTCATCCTGGGCCTGGACAGCCTCCGCGACCTTTCCACCTGGCGGGAACCGGAGCGGATCCTTGGAGAGAATCGGCTGATCGCGGTCAATCGACCCGGGCTCGACCGGGGAGGGGTGGACCCCGCGCTTGCTGCCCGGTGCCGGATGGTGGAGGGAAACCCCTTCGCCATCTCCTCCTCCGAGGTGAGGCGGCGGGTGGCGGCCGGACTCGATATCCGGCATCTGGTCCCGGGACCGGTGGCGGTGTATATCTCGAAGCACGGACTCTACCGGAACGCGACGTCCGGGGACTGAATGGGGCGGGCCCCGCCCTCGGGCGGAACCCGCCGCTCTTCGGCCCCCCTTCCCATCGGCGGCCCATGAAAAAGCTCTATCTCCTCGACGGCACCGCGCTCCTCTATCGCGCGTTCTTCGGCCTGCAGAAGACCGGGCTCACCGATCCCTCGGGGGAGCCGGTGGGGGCGGTGTTCGGCTTCGCCAACACCCTCCAGTTCCTGGTGCAGCAGGAGAAGCCGGACTACCTGGCGGTGGTGCTCGATCCCCCCGGCCCGACGTTCCGGAACGAGATCTACCCCGAGTACAAGGCGAACCGCGCCGAGATGCCGGAGGATCTGCGGGCGCAGATTCCCCGCGTCAAGGAGCTGGTGGAGGCCTGGCCCTGCGCCCTGGTGGTGGAGCCCGGGGTGGAGGCGGACGACGTGATCGGTTCCTACGCGATCCAGCTCGCCGGCCCCGATCTCGAGGTGCTGGCGGTGACCGGGGACAAGGACTTCTACCAGATCCTGGGGCGGCACGTGCGGATCCTGAACCCGGGACGGGGCGGGTCCTCGGCGGTGGAGGCGCGGGTGCTCGGCCCCGACGACATTCCCGAGAAGTTCGGGGTGACCGAGCCCGGACAGGTCGTGGACGTGCTCGCGCTGACCGGGGACACCAGCGACAACGTGCCCGGGGTGCCGGGCATCGGCCCCAAGACCGCCGGGAAGCTGATCACCCGGTTCGGGAACCTGGAAGGCCTGTACGCGAACCTCGATCAGGTTTCCGCCAACCAGCGCGGGAAACTCGAGGAGCACCGCGAAACCGCGATGCGGGCCCGGGACCTGGTGACCATTCGGACCGATCTCGAGCTTCCCCTCGGCCTCGACGCCCTGGCCGCCCGGCGCCCCGGAGGCCGGAAGCTCCGCGACCTCCTGGAAGGCCTCGGGTTTTCCCGGCTCCGCCGGGAGCTGGGCCTGGGGGACGAACGCGCCCCGGATCTGTTCGGCAAGGCCGACGCCTACGACCTGGTCAGCGATCCGGATGCCCTGTCGGCGCTGGCCGACCGGCTCCGGGGGAATCGCGAGGGGATCGCCGTGGACACCGAGACCACCTCGGTGGACCCGATGCGGGCGGAGCTGGTGGGAATCGCCCTGGCCGCGGGCCCGGGGGAGGCCTGGTACGTGAACGTGGGCCACACCGAGGGCGCCGCGCCCCTGGACCCGAACGAGGTGAAACGGGTGCTGGGCCCGGTCCTGGCCGACCCGGCCATCCCCAAGGTCCTCCATCATGCCAAGTACGATCTCCTGGTCCTCGAGCGCGCGGGGTTCGAGGTGGGGGGAACCGCCTTCGACACCATGATCGCCTCGTATCTCCTGGACCCCGAGGGCTCCCACAAGCTCGACGACCTGGCCCGGGAGATTCTCGATCACGCCATGATCCCCATTACCGATCTCATCGGGAAGGGAGCCAAGCAGATCTCCATGGCCCAGGTGGACGCGGGGACCGCGGCCACCTACGCCGCCGAGGACGCGGACATGACGCTCCGGCTTCGCGCGGCCCTCGCCCCCAAGCTGGACCAGGCCGAGCTGACCCCGCTGTTCCGGGACGTGGAAATGCCGCTCATGCACGTGCTCCTGAAGATGGAGCGAACCGGCATGGCCCTGGACGTGCCCTTCCTCCGCGAGATGAGCGGGCGGCTGGAGGGGGAACTCCGGCGGCTGGAGGCGGCCTGCCAGGAGCTGGCCGAGGTCGAGTTCAACGTGAACTCGCCGAAACAGCTCGCCGACGTGCTCTTCGTCAGGCTGGCGCTTCCCCACGGGAAGCGCACCAAGACCGGCTGGTCCACCGACATCGAGGTCCTGGAAAGCCTCCGTCCCTATCACGACCTCCCGGGGGCGGTCCTCGACTACCGCCAGGTGGCCAAGCTCAAGTCCACCTACGTGGACACCCTCCCCGCGCTGATCCATCCGGACACCGGGCGGGTCCACGCCTCGTTCAACCAGACCGTGGCCGCCACCGGCCGGCTCTCCTCCTCGGATCCCAACCTCCAGAACATTCCCATCCGTACGCCCCTGGGAAAGGAGGTGCGCCGCGCCTTCGTGCCCGGGGAGAAGGGATGGGTGCTCCTCTCCGCCGACTACTCGCAGATCGAGCTCAGGATCATGGCCCACCTGAGCGGGGACCCCGCCCTGGTCCAGGCCTTCCGCGACGGGGAGGACGTCCACCGGGACACCGCGGCCCGCATCTTCGGGGTGGCACCGGGGGAGGTCACCGAGCTTCAGCGCGGCCAGGCCAAGACGGTGAACTTCGGCGTTCTCTACGGCCAGGGCCCCTACGGCCTGGCCCGCACCCTCGGCATCCCCACCGACGAGGCGGCCGCCTTCATCCGGAACTACAAGGAGCAGTACGCCGGGGTCATCGCCTATCTCGACGGGGTGCTGGAGGAGGCCCGCCGCTCCGGATACGTCACCACCCTGCTCGGCCGCCGGCGCTACATTCCCGCGCTCCGGCTGAAGAGCGCGGCGGCGCGGGCGGCGGGGGAGCGGCTGGCCATCAACACCCCGGTCCAGGGCTCGGCCGCCGACCTCATCAAGGTGGCCATGCTCAAGCTCGACCGGCGGCTCACCGCGGAGAGGCTCCGCGCCAAGCTGCTCCTCCAGGTGCACGACGAGCTGGTCCTGGAGTGCCCGGAGTCGGAGGTGGAGGCGCTGGGAAGCGCCGTGCGGGAGACCATGGAGGGGGCGCTGGACCTGGACGTCCCGGTGGTGGTGAACGTGGGGGTGGGGGCGAACTGGGCGGAGATCCACTGACATGCTGGTGGCGGGGTTGACCGGGGCGGCCGGGTCCGGGAAGAGCACGGTGGCGGCGGGGCTCGCCGCCCGAGGCCTCGTCGTGCTCGACGCGGACAAGGAGGCCCACGCCCTCTACGCTCCCGGGAGCGACCTGGCGCGGCGCCTCGCCGAGCGGTTCGGAGACGGGGTGCTCGCCCCCGACGGCGGGATCGACCGCGGAGCCCTCGGACGGATCGTGTTCGCCGACCCCCGGAAGCGGGCCGAGCTGGACGCCCTGGTTCATCCGCCGCTCCTGGACGGGCTCCGGGCGCGGCTGGACGCGCTCCGGGCGCGGGGCGAGACCGTAGCGGTCGTGGAGGCCGCTCTCTTGCTAAGATGGGGCCCGCCCGATTTCGTGGATCTGGTGGTCGGGGTGGTCGCTCCGCGCGAGGAGCGCCGCCGTCGGCTGGTGGCCGCGGGGCTCTCCCCCGAGGCCGCGGGGCGGCGGCTGGACCTCCAGGTGGACGAGGCGGAACTCGTCCGGCGGGCCGAGGTGCTCATCCGGAACGACCGCGACCTGAACGCGCTCCAGGGCGAGATCGAGGCCCTGGCGCGGACCCTCCGGCGGCGGGCCGGAGCCCACCCCTGAGTCCGGATGCGCGGACCCGAGGAAAGGACATACGGTTTTGGAGACCCAGGACATCCGACGCTCCCTCGACGCGATGCGGGAACGGCTCGCCGTTCTGAGGGGGTATCTTTGACGTCGACGGCAAGCGGAAGCGAATCGACGAGCTGAACCAGATCATGACCCGGCCCGGGTTCTGGGACGATCCCGACCGGGCGCGGGCGGTGGTGCAGGAGCTGAAAGCGGCCAAGGGGGTGGTGGACGAGTTCGCCAAGGTCGAGCGCGAGGCGGCCGACGCCTCGGACCTCTTCGACATGGCCCTGGAGGAGGAGGACGCGGCCACCCGGACGGAAATCGAGAAGCAGATCGGCCCCCTGGAGCGCGAGGTGGACCGGCTCGAGCTCAAGTCCTTCCTCTCCGACCCCGCGGACCGGTCGGGCGCGGTGGTCTCCATCCATCCCGGGGCGGGGGGCACCGAGAGCCAGGACTGGGCGGAGATGCTGCTCCGCATGTACCTTCGCTGGGCGGAGCGGAGCGGCTTTGCCACCGAGATGCTCGACTACCAGGCCGGGGACGAGGCGGGGCTGAAGGACGCCACCTTCGAGGTGAACGGCGCCTACGCCTTCGGGTACCTGAAGGCCGAGTCCGGGGTGCACCGCCTGGTGCGGATCTCCCCCTTCGACGCCAGCGGCCGGCGCCACACCTCCTTCGCCTCGGTGTTCGTCTTTCCCCAGGTGGAGGAGGACGTGGAGATCGAGATCAACGAGGCCGACGTCCGCGTCGACACCTTCCGGGCCTCGGGCGCGGGCGGGCAGCACGTCAACAAGACCGATTCCGCCGTCCGTCTCACCCACATCCCCAGCGGGATCGTGGTCAGCAGCCAGAACGAGCGGAGCCAGCACCGGAACCGGGAGAGCGCCTACAAGATCCTCCGGGCCCGACTCTACGCCCGGAAGCTGGAGGAGGAGCAGAAACAGCTCGACGCCCTCTACGACCAGCAGAAGGAAATCGCCTGGGGGAGCCAGATCCGCTCCTATGTCTTCCAGCCCTACACCCTGGTCAAGGACCACCGCACCAACCATGAGATGGGGGACGTTCAGCGGGTGATGGACGGAGACCTCGACGGGTTCATCGACGCCTACCTCCGGTCGGGGCTGGCCAGGGACGCCGCCGCGGCGAAGGCGGGGAAAAAGCCGGGAGAAACGGTCTCATGACGCCGCACATTTTTCGCGAGTACGACATCCGGGGAATCGTGGCCACCGAGCTCACCTCCGGGGTGGTTCGGGCCATCGGCCGGGCCTATGCCTCCCGGGTGGCCGAGGCGGGCGGGCGCCGGGTGGCGGTGGGTATGGACGTGCGGGAGAGCTCGCCGCGGCTGGCCGACGCCCTGGTGGAGGGGATCACCCGGGCCGGGCTGGACGTGGTGCGCCTGGGAGTGGTCCCCACCCCCGCGGTCTACTTCTCGGTCCACCACCTGGATCTCGACGGGGCGGTGCAGATCACCGGGAGCCACAACCCGATCGAGTACAACGGGCTCAAGATGATGCTGGGGAAGGCGAGCCTCTACGGCGACGGCATCCAGGATCTGCGGCGCCGGATCGAGGCGGGGGAGTTCCGGATCGGGCGGGGGAAGGTGGAGGAGATCGATATCCGCGAAACCTACCTCGACGCCATGGTCTCGCGGCTGGCTCCGGCCCGGCCCTTGAAGCTGGTGCTGGACGCCGGAAACGGGTGCGCGGGGGAACTCGCCCCGGCCCTCTTCCGCCGGCTGGGAGCCGAGGTGGAGTGCCTGTTCTGCGAACCCGACGGGCGCTTTCCCAACCACATTCCCGACCCCACCCTCCCCGAGACCCTGACCACCCTCCGGGAGCGGGTGCTGGCCACCGGGGCCGACCTGGGCCTGGCCTACGACGGCGATGCGGATCGCCTGGGCGCCCTCGACGAGCGGGGGGAGGTGGTGTGGGGGGACCGTCTCCTCGCGCTCTTCGCCCGGGAGGTGCTGGCCCGCCGCCCCGGGGCGACGATCCTGTTCGAGGTCAAGTGCTCGCGGGCCCTGGTGGAGGACATTGAGGCCCACGGCGGGAAGCCGGTCATGACCCGGACCGGCCACTCGCTGATCAAGAAGGCGATGGCGGAGACCGGGTCGCCGCTGGCCGGGGAGATGTCCGGGCACATGTTCTTCGCCGACGAGTGGTACGGCTTCGACGACGCGATCTACGCCTCGGGGCGGCTGGTCCGGCTCCTGGCCGCTTCGGACCGGCCGCTCTCCGCCCTCCTGGCCGAGATCCCCCGGTATCATGCCACCCCCGAGATCCGGATCGAATGCGCGGACGAGCTGAAGTTCGAGGTGGTGGAGCGGGTGCGGGACCTCTACCGGTCCACCCACGAGGTGGTGGAGGTGGACGGCGCCCGGGTGACCTTCGAC
>CAYRIJ010000116.1:5970-10904 GCA_964424285.1 uncultured bacterium | reverse complement strand
CCCAGCTCGTCATCGCCCTGAATCAGGAGGGCGTGCTGGGGGCCGATCAGGGTCAGGCCGGCCTTCTCCGCCGCCCGGATCATGTGCTCCACGTTCTCCGGGAAGAGCACGAGCTGGGTGTTGGCGGTTCCCATGGGGATCGCGCTGAAGACGAGGAGGTTCACCTCCTCGCTGGCGAGCTTGGAAAGCAGCCGGTAGGCCTCGCCGGGTCGATCGTGAACGCTGGTATAGTAGTACTCCACACGACGAATGTTCAGGGCCATGGTGTTCCTCCCCAAACGCGAGCGGCGTGCGGTCGCCGGACCGCCGCGACGCAGGTCGCGTGATCGGACCGTCCGTACCTCCATCCTAGCACCTGGCCCTCCACGGACGCCCCGATTCGACGGCGACGGGGGGCTCCCCGCCCCCCGGCCCATCCTCATCCCGACGCCCGGTCGAGCCAGGCCAGCACCTGGGGCTCCAGACCCCTCCGGGCGTCGAGCCCCAGGTCCGACCCCGCGGGAAAGCCCATGTGGCCCCCGGCGGACAGCCACCGCACCTCCAGCGCCGCCGGCGGATGGGCGAGCGCGGGGGTCACCGATTCAAGCGGCACCATGGGATCGGCGCGGCTTCCGACGTAGAGGGACGGCACCCGCAGCTCGGCCAGGCCGCGGGCCGCGCTCTGGGTTGCGTAGTAGTCCTCGGGATCGGCGAAGCCGAAGCGCGGGACCACCGTCCGCCGGTCGAACTCCCGGATGCCGCGGACCCGGCGAACCTCGTCGAAAGGCACCGGCAATGGCCGCCGCCGATCCACCGCCTCGATCATCTCGAACAGGGCGCGGAGCACGTGCCGCCGGTAGAGCCCGCTCACCCGCTCATCCAGCCAGCGGGCGGAGCGATCGAGGTCGAGGGGGGCGGAGACCGCCGCCACCGCCCGGACCCGCGGGTCCACCCTCCCGGCGGCGTAGCGGAGCACGAGATGGCCGCCCATGGAGTAGCCCAGGAGCAACACGCGGGAGTAGCGGACGATCTCCGGCGAGGCGATCGCCGCCTCGAGGTCGGCGGTGAGCCCGGCGTGATAGAAGTCCTCGCCGAGCCGGTCCGCCCCGCGAAGAGCGAGTCTGAGGCTCGACCAACCCGCACGCTCCGCCGCCCGCGCCGCCCGGACGCAGTAGTGGCGCCGGGGGGTGCCCCCCAGCCCGTGGACCACCACCAGCAGGGTGTCCGTTCCGGGGAGTTCCCGGAGGAGGCCGGTCAGGCGGACGGGACCGACGTCGGCGTCCTCGAGCACCGTCGACCAGTCCCGGGAGGGGGGCGGCCGCAAGGGGAAGACGCGGTGGCGGAGATCGGGGGCGATGGTCCAGATGTGGCCGGTCAGATTCATGCTCGAGGGCCCTCGCCAGGGGGCTCCGATGGGGCCCATCCTCACCGGTTCCGGCCCAGGAGGCCGGAGCCGTCAGCCTAACAGCTTTGGGGATGGGGGGATATGCGGACGGGGGGTTGACCGGATCGTTCATTCGTGGTATAAACATTTCAGCTCAAATAACTTGGCTCCAAAGCACTCCGGGTGGGATGGGGCGCGGCGAGGGCCCGCGCTCCCCGGACCGATGGAACCGAACCACCGGTCCGGAACGGGTGAGCCGGAACGAGCAAACCGGTAGGGGATAGTGACATGGAGAATTCAAGCTCGACGCGCGAGGCCGGGCCGGCCTCGGGACAGGAAGTCCGGATTCTCAGGGCTCTCCGGCGCATCCTCCACGCGGTGGAGATCCACTCCCGGAAGCTCACCGCGACCTACCGGCTCACCACCCCCCAGCTTCTATGCCTGCTGGCCATCCGGGAAGAGGGTCCGCTCACCCCGACCGCCATCGCCAACCGCGTGGTCCTGAGCCCGAGCACGGTGGTGGGGATTCTCGACCGCCTCGAGGAGAAGGGCTGGGTGCGCCGGGAACGAGGCACCCGAGACCGCCGGCTCGTCCATGTTTCCCTCACCGAGGAAGGGCGCCGGCTGGCCGATCGCGCCCCCTCCCCCCTGCAAGGCAGATTCGCGGAAGCCCTGCGCGCCCTGCCGGAAGCCGAGCGGACGGCGATCGCCCGCTCCCTGGAGCGCGTGGTGGATCTCATGGAAGCGGGCCACCTCGCCGTGGCCCCCATTCTGGAATCGCGACCCATCGACGAGGATCCGCCGGTCGCGAGCTGATTCCTTTGGAGGAAACCCTACCCAGTCCGATCCCTTCGAGCCCGGCGAGGCGAACGTCCGGGAGCGTGGATTTCGGAACCGTAGAGGAGAGAACGATGCATACGCCGAAATCGGGCGCCGCAAGCTCGCCCGTCCAGGACCCGTCGACCACCGTGGGCGAGCTCTTCGACCAGATCCACCAGATCCCCGAACTCGAGGCCCTGGCCGGGGTCGAGGTGCCCGAAGCCCAGAAGGACCCGGTGGTCGAAGACGACTTCGAACACCGCCGTCTCGACGCCGGCGACTTCTGGAAGCGCATCCCCGCCTTCGAGAACGTCGCCCGGAGCGAGTTCCTGGACCACAAGTTCCAGAACCGCCGGAGCGTCACCGACGTGGAAACCTTGACCGGGATGCTGAAGGACCTGGTGAGCGAGGATTTCCTGGAGGACGTGCGACGGGGGATGCGGATCGCGCCCATGAACATGCGCCTTTCCCCCTACGTGCTCAGCCGGATCGACTGGGAGAACCCCTACACCGATCCGATTCGAATCCAGTTCATCCCGGTGGCCTCGACCCGGCGGCCGGACCACCCCCGGCTCAGCCTGGACTCGCTTCACGAGCAGGCCGATTCGCCCACTCCGGGTCTGGTGCACCGCTACCCGGACAAGACGCTCTTTCTCCCCCTCGACGTCTGCCCGGTCTACTGCCGCTTCTGCACCCGGAGCTACGCCATCGGGGGCGACACCGGAACGGTGGAGAAGGTGAACTACAAGCCGGTGGTGGAGCAGTGGGAGAAGGCGTTCGCCTATCTGGCCTCGCGCCCGGAGGTGGAGGACGTGGTGATCTCCGGCGGCGACGCCTATCATCTTCCCCCCGCCCGGCTCAAGCACATCGGCCGCACCCTGCTCTCGATCCCCCACATCCGCCGCCTCCGCTTCGCCACCAAGGGTCCGGCGGTGATGCCGATGAAGATCCTCACCCACAAGGCGTGGACCGACGCCCTGGTGGACGTGGTCCGCTACGGGCGGGAACGGGCCAAGGAGGTCGCGCTCCACACCCACTTCAACAGCCACCGCGAGATCACCGACATCACCCGGGAGGCCATGACCGTGCTGTTCAAGCGCGGGGTGAAGGTGCGGAACCAGAGCGTCTGCATCCGCGGAGTGAACGACGACCCGGTCTCCATGACCCTCCTGGTGAAGCGGCTGTCCTACATCAACGTCGAGCCGTACTACGTCTACCAGCACGACATGGTGAAGGGGGTGGAGGATCTCCGGACCCGCCTGGCCGACACCTTGGAGGTGGAGCGCCACGTCCGGGGATCCACCGCCGGATTCAACACCCCCACCTTCGTGACCGACGTCCCCGGCGGCGGCGGAAAGCGCGACGCGCACAGCCACGACCACTACGACGAGACCACCGGGGTGAGCGTCTACCGGAGCCCGAGCGTGGACCCGGAGAAGGTCTATCTCTACTTCGATCCCATCCATCTCCTCCCCGAGGAGGGACGACGCCGCTGGCGGGACCCCGCCGAGCACCGGCGGATCGTGGGCGAGGCGATCGATGCCGCGGGTCTCGGCGAGCTGGAGCCCGCGGTACGGTGAACGGGAACCGGGAGAAGACGGCCGCGACGAACCCCGGGCGGGGCGCGGCGGCTTCCGGGGCCCCGGCGGGCGCGCCGTGGAAAGCGGACTTCGACGCCCCTTCCGGCCGCCGTGAGGCGGTGCTGGACCCCCGCAACCGGCGTCTCAAGCTCTACGACCTTGCCCCGGAGGACGTGGGCGGTCTCGATCCGGAGGCGGTGATCGCCGGCGCCGGCGAGGATCCCGCGGTGTTCACCAAGATCACCGCCTATGCCCGGCCGGGAAACCGGGAGCCCTGGATCGAGGAAGGCTGGCGCGAGGAGGGAACCATCCGGGGTTACTTTTCCGACGGAGCCGACGCCGTTCTCTGGGCCCGGTACACCGACCCGGCGCGGACGGAGGAGCCTCGGGCGGACGAGCACCGGCGCGCGGTGGAGGCGGCCCGCGCCAAGGAACCGGCGGCGCCCCGCCTCCCCGAAGGCTATCGCTCCGAGCCGGCGCGGCCCGGAGACGCGCCGGAGATCGCCGAACTCATGGGGTCGGTCTTCCCGGACTATCCCACCTCGCTCGCGCCGGATCACCTGGCCCGGCTGATCGCGAGCGGATCCAACCGGTTCCGGTGGGTGCGGGACGGGTCGGGGCGCATGGTCGCGGTGGCTTCGGCGGAGATCGATCGCGCCCGGCGAAACGCGGAGATGACCGACTGCGCCACGCGACCGTCGGAGCGGGGGCGCGGGCTCATGGTGTGGATCCTCCGCGCCCTGGAGCGGGACCTGGCGGGCGAGGAGGGGATCACCGATCTCTACACCCTGGCCCGGGCGGACGAGGTCGGGATGAACTGCGCCTTCGCCAAGCTCGGTTACGACTACACCGGGCGGCTGGTCAACAACTGCCGGATGCCGAACGGTTGGGAGTCGATGAACGTCTGGTGCCGGACGGCGTCGGCGGCGGACGGGGCGTGACCGGCGGGCTTCGGG
Source organism: uncultured bacterium (assembly GCA_964424285.1). Classification (GTDB taxonomy): domain Bacteria; phylum Eisenbacteria; class RBG-16-71-46; order JABDJR01; family JABDJR01; genus CAVSKL01. The sequence continues at coordinate 6,186 of CAYRIJ010000116.1, read as the reverse complement.
CAGCGCTTCTGGCCGCGGCCGTCCTCGGGGGCCTTTGCGGGGCGATCGCCGAGGCTCCGGCGGAACCCGCGGCCGGCGGGCCTAGAGCGGACGCGGCCGACCCCGCTCACGTTCCCGGCCCCGGGACCCCCCTCCGGCTGGCCATGTCCGGTTCCTTCCGTCCCTTCTCCACCACCGACGCCGAAGGCCGGCTGGTGGGGTTCGACGCCGACGTGG
>CAYRIJ010000116.1:0-5870 GCA_964424285.1 uncultured bacterium | reverse complement strand
CCCTTCTCCACCACCGACGCCGAAGGCCGGCTGGTGGGGTTCGACGCCGACGTGGCCCGGGAGGTGGCGCGGCGCCTGGGCCGGGAGCCCGTTCTGGTGCAGACCGACTGGGCGGGGATCCAGGCCGGTCTCCAGAGCGGAAAATACGAGCTCATCTGCGGCTCCATGGCCATCACCCCCCAGCGGCTCGAGTCCATGCACTTCACCCTCCCGTACTACGTGAGCGGGGCGCAGGTGTTCGCGCGGCGGGACGTGACCTCGCTTCGGGGGGCGAAGATCGGGGTCACCGAGGACTCCACCTACGAGCGCTGGATCAAGGAGCATCCGGAGCAGTTTCCCGGCGCCGACGTGCTCCACTACGGGAGCGAGGCGGAGATCGTGGCCGCCATGAACGCGGACAAGGTGGACGCGTTGGTCTCCGACCGCATCGTGGGCGGGTTCTACATCAAGCAGGGGAGCGCCGGGGACATCGTGCCGTTCGGTCCGCTCCTCTACCACGAGGCCTGCGGCATCGCCGCCCGGAAGGACGAGGGGGCGCTGGTTCGCGCGGTGAACCGGGCGCTCTTCGCCATGATCCAGGACGGGACCTACGACCGGATCTACGAGAAGTGGGTGGGCGTCCCGCCCGACCTCACCGTGCTCCTGGATTCGTGGGGAGAGTTCGCGTCGAAGATTCCGCCGGTCGAGGCGGGGGAGGCCGCCGCCGTCGCCAGGAAGCCCGAGTTCGCGGAGCGGGTCTCGGGGATCCTGCCGCTTCTGGCCCGCGGGGCGATCCTCACCCTGGAGCTCTCGCTCCTCACCGCGGTGCTGGCCCTCGTCCTGGGCTCCTTCGTCGGGGTCGGCACCGTTTCCGCGCGCGGGTGGGTGGCCGCGGCGGCGAACGCCTACGTCTGGGTGGTGCGGGGGACGCCGCTCCTGGTCCAGCTCTTCATGTCGTACTTCGTCCTGGCCACCGCGGTGAACCGGTTGGCCGGGGCCGAGGTGATCGGCGCCTTCGGGGCGGCGCTGATCGCCCTGGTGGTGAACACCGCGGCCTACAACGCGGAGACCCTCCGGGGCGGGATCAACGCGGTGGACCGCGGCCAGTGGGACGCCGCCGCGTCCCTGGGGATGCCGCGGGGGAAGATCCTCCGCCGGGTGGTGCTCCCTCAGGCCTTCCGGGACGCCCTCCCGTCCCTGGGCAACAACCTCGTGGTGCTCATCAAGGACACGTCGCTGGTGGGGGCCATCACCCTGATCGAGCTCACCTACGCCGCGCGGAACGTGGTCTTTCAGACCGGGCAGGCGTTCCTGCCGTTCCTTCTGGCCGCGGGGTTCTACCTGGCCATCATCTCCGCCCTCACCCTGGCCGTGAACACCTGGGAACGGCGCCTGGGACGGTCCCGGCAATCGGTGGGGAAGAGCCTGTGAGCGGGAAAGCGCGCGTCCCCGGGGGGCGTCCCGCCTCCGGCCCGGCCGGCGCGTCACCGGACCCCACGGTGGAGATCGAGGTCCGCGGCCTCGAGAAACGGTTCGGGGCGCTCCAGGTCCTCTCCGGGGTCGATTTCGAGGTCCGCGGCCACGAGGTGGTGGCGCTGATCGGCGCGTCGGGCTCGGGGAAGAGCACGCTCCTTCGGTGCCTGAACCTCCTCGAGCTTCCCGACGCGGGCGCCATCCGCTGGAAGGGGGAGCCGGTGGACTACCGCCGGATGAATCCCGCCGCGCTCTCGCGCCATCGGACCCGGATGGGGATGGTGTTCCAGCACTTCCACCTCTTCCCCCACCGGAACGCCCTGGAAAACGTGATCGAGGGTCCGGTGCAGGTGCGGGGGGAAAAACGGAGCGCGGCGATCGAACGCGGGCGCGCGCTCCTGGAGCAGGTGGGCCTGACCGAGAAAGCCGACGCCTGGCCCTCCCGGCTCTCCGGCGGCCAGAAGCAGCGGGTGGCCATCGCCCGCGCCCTGGCCATGGAGCCCGAGGTGTTGCTCCTGGACGAGGTGACCAGCGCCCTGGACGTGGAGATGATCGCGGGGATCAACGATCTCCTCACCGGACTCGCCGAGGGGGGCATGACCATGGTGGTGGTGACCCACGATCTCTATTTCGCCCGCCGGGTCGCCCACCGGATCTGCTTCCTGGACGGGGGGAGGATGGTGGAATCGGGGACCCCCGAAGAGGTTCTGGACCGGCCGAAGAGTCCCCGGCTTCGCGAGTTCCTGGGCTCGGTGCTCTCCGCGACCGGGATGGGCGGGGGCCGGCCGACCGGCTGATGCGCCGACCGCCACGGCTCCCCACCCCCCTCGAATCCTCACCCCGGCAGCCGGTAGCTCACGGTGATCGGAAACACCTCCCCCTTCGGGTAGTACCGCCGCCACACCAGGTACCGGCACCCCATGGCGTCGAAGGTCTGAACCGGCGCCGGATCCGTCGAGACCACCGTGGCCCCCCGGGGTAGCTTGAGCTTCCGGGTGTAGATCCGGTCCTCGGGGAAGTCCCCGCCGAAGGTGTAGCTCAGGACGCCACCCTTCTTCTGGACGCGGTTCCGCAACAGGTACCGGGTGGTGAGGTCCACCGTCTCTCCCGGCGCCACCGGCACCGCCAGGTCCACGATGACCCTCTGGACGTCGCTCCCCGGACGCGGCTCCAGATGATGGGTGAGCGCGTTCCCGAACCCGTCGTAGGCCTTCAGCGTGCCCACCTGCTCCATCTCGTGCGGCGCCGCGCCCCACTCCACCGTGGTCCAGGCCTTCCGGGTGCGGTTCACGGCCGAGAAGTGCGCGTAGAGCACGAGGTCGCCGTCTCCGGTGAGCTCCTCGTAGCTTGCGTACTGGACCAGGCCGCCCGCCGCCGACTCCGGAACCCCCGGCACTCCGTCCACCGAGGCGATCTCCCCGCCGGTGAACTCGTACAGCGTGTCCCCGGTCTGGACCAGATAGCGGCTGGGCTCGATTTCCCGGAGCGCGCCGGTCAGGACCCGTCCGTCGGTGAGACGGATGGAGCTCGGGCGGGCGTCGTCACCGCTCGCCGCCGCCCCGGAGAGGAGCATCGCGACCGCGGCCAAGGTCAGCGCGCGACCCGCCGCGCGCGGGAAGCCGGACGGCGAAACGTTCAACATGGCACACCTCCTCATGATTCGGATCAGTCCAGGATGAGGGGTCCGGTCTGGATCACCACCGTGCCCCCGGGCTCTTCGCCGTTTCGGAGCACGCATACCGTCGCCGGGCGGGTGAACGGGTGAAGGCCGGGATTCGGGGCCGGGGGAAGCCCGCGCAACACCGCCAGGACGACGACGACCCCGGCCGCCGCGCCCAGCGGAACCAGCACCTCCCACCGCGCATACCGTCTCCATCGCGGGGGGGCGTCGGTCGCCGACCCGGACCCGGCGTCTCGCCCCGGCGCTTCCGCCCGTCCCTCCGAGGCCTCGGCGGGCGATTCCGCCAGGCGGCGGGCGATCGCCGCCTTGAGGTCTTCCGGGACCGGCCGGTCCCACATCTCGCGGGCCAGGCTCCGGAACGCCCGGCGCGCGGCCAGGGCCTCGCGGCACGCCGCGCACCCCTCCAGGTGGTCCTCGAAGCGGGCCCGCTCCTCCGCTTCGAGCTCGCCGTCCACGTAGGCTTCCAGGTGCTCGAGGTCATGCATGGGGATCGAACCCCTTTCTGGCGAGCGCGCTCCGCAGGGTCTTCACCGCCTTCCACTTCCGCGAGGCGACCGTGCCCGGCGGGCAGCCCACCACGTTGGCGATCTCCCGGTAGGAGAGCCCCTCGATCTCCGAAAGCAGGAACACGGTCCGGTGCTCCTCGGGGAGTCGGGCCAGCGCATCGTCCAGCGCCCGCCCCAGCTCCGCGCGTTCCACCCGTCGCGCCGGATCGGCGCCGAGCCCGGACGCGGGCCGGTTCTCGGAGTCCGACGGTTCCAGCGGGCGCAGACGGCGGCGTTCGGTTCGCCGCTTTCGATGGAGGGAGAGCGCGGTGTTCCGGGCGGCGACGAAGACGTAGGCCGGAGAGATGCGGTCCGCGGCCGAACCCACCGTCCGGGCCAGGTTCAGGAAGGTGTCCTGGGCCAGATCCCGCGCGGTCTCGGGATCACCGCACCAGGCCAGGAGGTAGCGGTAGACCCGATCGGCCATCCGCTCCACCAGCACCGGAAACTCCGGGGCGGGGCCGGCGGTTCCGCCGGCGACCGCCCGGGACTCGGCGTCGTCCCTCATCCGCGACCTCCCCTCGGTGGCGGGCCGGCGGGGTTTCCGCGGCCCGTCTACATCAGGAACGCGGGAGGCGGGGCTTTGTTCACGCCGCCTTCGGGGTCGGGATCAACCCTCGGAGTTTCGGAGGTGCGCCCGCGTCTCCCGCGCCACCAGCCCGCTCAGAAGCAGAAGCCCGATGAGGTTCGGGAGCGCCATGAGCCCGTTCATGACGTCGGAGAGGGTCCACACGAACTCGAGGCTCCACACCGTGCCCACGAAGGCGGCGATCACGAAGAGCACCCGGTAGGGCATGATCGTCCAGGTCCCCAGGAGGTACTCGATGCTCTTCTCCCCGTAGTAGCTCCAGCCGAGGATGGTGGAGTAGGCGAAGGTGGCGAGCCCGACCGCCACCAGCCAGCCGCCCCAGTTTCCGGGGAGCCCCTCGCGGAAGGCGACCTGGGTGAGGTTGGCCCCGTCCAGCCCCTGGGTCCACGCGCCGGTGGCCACGATGGTGAGCCCGGTGAAGGTGCACACCACGATGGTGTCGATGAAGGTCTGGGTCATCGAGACCAGCGCCTGGGTGGTGGGGTTCCGGGTCTGGGCGGCGGCGGCGGCGATCCCCGCCGAGCCGAGGCCGGACTCGTTGGAGAAGATGCCCCGGGCCACCCCGTAGCGGATCCCGTGGGCCACGGTGGCGCCCAGGAACCCGCCCACCGCGGCGGTGGGGGAGAACGCGTCGTGGAAGATGACCGCGAAGGCGTGGGGGATGGCCGCGGCGTGGAGGATCAGCGCCACCCCCGAGCCGGCCATGTAGAGCACGATCATCACCGGGACGAAGATCCCGGTGAACCGGCCGATGGACTTGATCCCGCCCAGGATCACCGCCCCGACCCCCACCGCCAGCGCCACCCCGGTGATCCACATCGGGATGCCGAAGGAGTGCTCCAGGGCGGAGGCCACCGAGTTCGACTGCACCATGTTCCCGATCCCGAACGCGGCGAAGGCGGCGAAGAGGGCGAAGAGGAACCCGAGGGGCCGGCCCAGCCAGCGCCAGCGGATCCCCTCGGTCAGGTAGTACATCGGGCCGCCGGCCTGCTCGCCCCGGCGGTCCACGGTGCGGAAGCGGACGGACAGGAACGCCTCGGAGTACTTGGTGGCCATCCCCACCAGGCCGGTCATCCACATCCAGAAGAGCGCGCCCGGGCCTCCCGCCGCGATGGCGGTGGCCACCCCCACGATGTTCCCGGTCCCCACCGTGGCCGCCAGGGCGGTCATGAGCGCCTGGAAGTGGGAGATGTCCCCCTCCGCCCCCTTCTCCTTCCGCACGATGAGCCCCAGGTAGAGGGCGTGCCAGAGCCGGGTGAACTGGATGCCGCGGAGCCGGAGGGTCAGGTAGAGCCCGGTGAGGAGAAGCAGGGGGATGAGGAGCCAGGGTCCCCAGATGAAGCTGGAGGCGGCGGAGAGGGTCTCGGTGAGCCGGGTGAACACGACGCGCCCTCCTTCAGGTGGCGGGATCGGCCCGAGCGCGCCCTCGCCGGGCGGCCGGATGCACGCGGGGCATCCTAAGGGACGCCGGGGGCGCGGCCAAGAGGGAAGGGGGAGCCGCTGCACCCGGCCGGGCGCCTTCCCCCGAAACGGGGCCGTCCCGGCCAAGGGGGACCATCAGGCCAAGGCCGGCTCCAGGGGCACGCCGCCCCTTGGTACTTGC
>CAYRIJ010000115.1:0-10943 GCA_964424285.1 uncultured bacterium | reverse complement strand
CGGGAACAGCCCGGGGGGAGGCGCCCCTAGCCGCCTGGCGGAGAGGGCGGCCGCCCGCCCGCAACCGTCATGACCGTGACGAGCCGGGGACCGGTGCCGATCCCCGGCTCTTTTCGTGCCCGCGGGCGCCGGAGCGCGCCCGCCGCGGCCTCGGACCGGTCCCCCGGAGAGGGGGGCGCCCACGTCCCTCGACCCCGTAACCGTGTTTGCTACAATGCTTGCTCGACCGTGGAAGGGTGGCGAACGCGCTCCGCGGACGACGGCAATCCGGCCGGCGGGTCCGTCCGCGTCCCGCCGCCCGCATTCTTCATGAACCCGAGGACACCGACGTGCCCGATGACCGAATCGCCCTGCTCAAGGACCTCTTGACCCGCCGCATCCTCGTCCTGGACGGGGCGATGGGGACGTCCATCCAGAACCTGAACCTGGATCCGGAGGCGTTCGGGGGGGCGGAGTTCGACGGCTGCAACGAGTACCTGAGCGTGGTGAACCCCGGGGTGATCCTCGACATCCATCGGAGTTTCCTCGCCGCGGGCGCCGACATCATCGAGACCGATACCTTCGGGGGGACGCCCCTGGTCCTGGGCGAGTACGGCCTGGCCGAACGGGCCCGGGAACTGAACCGCGCCGCGGCGGAGATCGCGGTGCGGGCGGCGGCGGAGTTCTCGACCCCCGACAAGCCCCGGTTCGTGGCCGGCAGCATGGGCCCGACCACCAAGACCATCTCGGTCACCGGGGGGGTCACCTTCGACGAGATGGTCGCCCACTACCGCGAGCAGGCGGCGGGCCTGATCGAGGGGGGGGTCGACTTCCTGATGGTGGAGACCTCCCAGGACACCCTGAACGTGAAGGCGGCCACCCTGGGGATCGCCGAGGCCGAGGAGGTCGCCGGGCGCCGGGTGCCGACGGCGATCTCCGGAACCATCGAGCCGATGGGCGCCATGCTGGCCGGTCAGGGCGTGGACGCGCTCTACGCCAGCCTCGAGCACCTGGACCTCCTGGCCGTCGGAATCAACTGCGCCACCGGCCCCTCCTTCATGACCGACCACGTGCGCTCCCTGGCCGCGATCGCCGAGTGCGCGGTCTCCTGCGTCCCCAACGCCGGGCTCCCCGACGAGGACGGGCACTACAACGAGTCCCCGGAGAAGCTGGCCTCGGTGCTCGGGCGGTTCGCCGAGCACGGGTGGGTGAACCTGGTGGGAGGCTGCTGCGGCACCACGCCCGACTACATCCGGGCCATCGCCGCCGCCGTCGAGGGGAAGGCGCCCCGGACCCCGGTCCGCGGCCGCTTCTCGCGGGTCTCCGGCATCGACTTTCTCTCCCTCGAGGAAGAGAACCGCCCGATCATCGTGGGGGAGCGGACCAACGTCATCGGGAGCCGCAAGTTCAAGTCCCTGATCCAGGCCGGACAGTTCGAGGAGGCGGCGGAGATCGGACGCCGGCAGATGCGGGGGGGCGCGCACGTGCTGGACGTCTGCCTGGCCGATCCCGACCGGGACGAGATGGCGGACATGGACCGCTTCCTGGAGCGGGTCGCCCGCAAGGTGAAGCTCCCCCTCATGATCGACAGCACCGACGCCGCGGTGATCGACCGCGCGCTCCGCCGCTGCCAGGGGAAGTCGATCATCAACTCGGTGAACCTGGAGGACGGGGAGGAGCGCTTCCGGGCGGTGGTCCCCCTGGCCCGGAAGTTCGGCGCGGCCCTGGTGGTCGGCGCCATCGACGAGGATCCCCAGCAGGGAATGGCGGTGACCCGGGCGCGGAAGCTCGAGATCGTCCGGCGCTCCCACGGGATCCTGACCCGCGATTACGGCGTTCCCGAGGAGGACCTGATCTTCGATCCCCTGGTTTTCCCGTGCGCCACCGGGGACCGGGCCTACGTGGGGAGCGCGGTGGAGACCATCGAGGGGGTCCGTCTCATCAAGGAGGCGTTCCCGCGGTCGAAGACCATCCTGGGAATCTCCAACGTCTCCTTCGGCCTCCCCCCCGCCGGACGCGAGGTCCTGAACTCGGTCTTCCTCCATCACTGCATCGAAGCCGGGCTGGACATGGCCATCGTGAACAGCGAGAAGCTCGAGCGCTACGCCTCCATCCCCGATGAGGAGCGGCGCCTGGCCGAGGACCTGCTCATGGACCGGGGGGAGGACCCGATCGCCGCCTTCGCCGCGTACTACCGGAACCGCTCCGCCACCCGCACCAAGCCGAAGAAGGAGAACCGGAGCCTCGAGGAGCGGCTCGCCGACTACATCATCGAGGGATCCCGGGACGGGCTGGTCGAGGACCTGGAGCTGGCGCGGGCCGGGACCCCGCCGCTCGAGATCATCAACGGTCCGCTCATGAAGGGGATGGACGAGGTGGGGCGCCTCTTCAACCGGAACGAACTCATCGTGGCGGAGGTGCTCCAGAGCGCCGAAGCCATGAAGGCGGCGGTGTCGCACCTCGAACCCTACATGGAGAAGGCGGACAGCCGGAGCCGGGGCAAGGTGATGCTGGCCACGGTGAAGGGCGACGTGCACGATATCGGGAAGAACCTGGTGGAGATCGTGCTCGCCAACAACGGCTTTGAAGTGGTGAACCTGGGCATCAAGGTTCCTCCCCAGGACCTGATCGACGCCGCCAAGAGACATCGGCCGGACATGATCGGCCTCTCGGGGCTCCTGGTGAAGTCCGCCCAGCAGATGGTGGTGACCGCCCAGGACCTGGCCGAGGCCGGCGTGTCCGCCCCGATGCTCGTGGGGGGGGCGGCCCTCACCCGGAAGTTCACCGAGACCCGGATCGCCGCCGAGTACCCGGGGCCGGTGATCTACTGCCGGGACGCCATGGACGGGCTCGGCGTGGCCCAGCGGCTGGTGGACCCGTCCCGGCGGGACGCGCTCCTGGCCGAGCGGGCGGGCCGGCGCGAGGCGGCGCCGGCGGCGGTTCCGGAGAGCGCGCCCGCCCCGGCGGCGCCGGTCGCGGGCTGGCGCGAGGTGGACATCCCCGAGCCTCCGGACCTGAAGCTCCACGTGGTGGAGGACGTCGGGCTCGAGGAGATCTTTCCCTTCGTGAACCCCCAGATGCTCTACGTCAAGCACCTGGGGCTCCGGGGGTCGATCGAGCGGCTTCGCGAGCGGGGCGACGTCAAGACGGCCAAGCTCGAGGAAGCGGTGGAGGCGCTCAAGGACGAGGTCCTCCGCCTCGGGCTCATGACCCCCCGCGCGGTCTTCCGGTTCTACGCGGCGCAGGCGGACGGGGACAGCGTGGTCCTGGCCGAGCGCCCCGGAGGCGCGGAGATCGCCCGCTTCGAGTTCCCCCGGCAGAGCGACCGGGACCGCCTGTGTCTGGCCGACTGGTTCGCGCCGAAGGACTCCGGCCGCACCGACTACCTCGCCGCCTTCGTGGTGACCTGCGGGCGGGGGGTGCGGGAACGGGCCGAGGCCTGGAAGGAGGCCGGGGAGTACCTCAGGTCCTACGCGCTCCAGGCCCTGGCCATCGAGAGCGCGGAAGGGTTCGCGGAGTTCCTCCACCGGAAGATCCGCGCGATGTGGGGCTTCCCGGATCCGCCGGAGCTTTCCGCCAAGGACATCTTCCAGGCCCGTTACCGGGGGCTCCGGGTCTCCTTCGGCTACCCGGCCTGCCCCGATCTCGAGGACCAGGCGGTCCTCTGGCGGCTCCTCGAGCCCCAGCGAAGGATCGGGGTCGACCTCACCGACGGGTACATGATGGAACCCGAGGCCTCGGTCTCCGCCCTCGTCCTCCACCATCCCGACGCCCGGTACTTTTCCGTGCGCGAGGCGATGGCCGAGGCCTGACCGTCAAGCCCCGGGACCGCTTCAGAAAAGGAATCGAGACCCATGTTCAAGCACGACGACGAACTTCCCCTCAAGTCGATCCATCACGTGGAGTTCTGGGTGGGAAACGCCAAGCAGGCCGAGTACTACTACCGGAACGCCTTCGGATTCAGCCGGTTCGCCTACGCGGGCCCCGAGACCGGGGTCCGGGACCGCGCCTCCTACGCGCTCCGCCAGGGGAAGATCGTCTTCGTGTTCACCACCCCGCTTCTCCCCGAGGGGCCGATGGTGGAGCACCTGAAGCTTCACGGTGACGGGGTGAAGGACGTCGCCTTCGAGGTGGAGGACGCGGGGCAGAGCTTCCGCGCGGCGGTGGCCCGGGGAGGGAAGGCCGACTACAAGCCGCGCACCGACAGCGACGAGCACGGCTCGGTCGAGCGGGCGGGGATCGCCACCTACGGCGACACCGTTCACAGCTTCATCCAGCCGAACGACTACGACGGGCCGTTCCTCCCCGGATTCGCGGCCGACGAGGTCCCGAGCGCCGACGTGGGGCTTCTGGCCATCGATCACATGGTGGGCAACGTGGAGCTGGGGAAGATGGACGTCTGGGCCGGCTACTACGAGGAGGTCTTCGGCTTCCGGCGGTTCATGAGCTTCGACGACAAGGACATCTCGACCGAGTACTCGGCGCTCATGTCTAAGGTGATGTCGAACGGGAGCGGCCGGATCAAGTTCCCCCTGAACGAGCCCGCCCCCGGGCGGAAGAAGAGCCAGATCGAGGAGTACCTCGACTTCTACCGGGGGCCGGGGGTCCAGCACGTGGCGCTTCTGACCGGGGACATCATCCACACCGTGTCCCGGCTCCGGGAGCGGGGGGTGGAGTTCCTCACCGTTCCCGACAGCTACTACCAGCTCATCTGGGACCGGGTGGGGGAGATCAAGGAGTCGCGGAAGGAGGTCCAGGATCTGGGCATCCTGGTCGACCGGGACGACGAGGGGTATCTCCTGCAGCTCTTCTCCAGGCCGGTGGAGGACCGGCCCACCCTGTTCTACGAGATCATCCAGCGCCGGGGTTGCCAGGGGTTCGGGAAGGGGAACTTCAAGGCGCTGTTCGAGGCCATCGAACGGGAGCAGGCCCGTCGGGGGAACCTCTAATGCCGATCTACCAGCACCGGGGATCGATTCCCCCCAAGCGCCACACCGCGTTCCGAAACCCCGGGGGGGGTATCTACTACGAGGAGCTGATGGGGAACAAGGGCTTCGCCGGGGCCTCGTCCCTCCTCTACCGCATCCACCGGCCCACCCAGCTCCTGCGCTACGAGACCGTGAAGGACCTTCGCTGGGAGCCGTCGGCGGAGCGCGCGCTTCGCCCCTTCCACTTCCGCCTCGGCCAACTTCCCCCGAGCCCAGACATCTTCCTGGACCGGACCCCGGTGGTCTACAACCGCGACGTGGCCTTGCTCTTCGTCCGGCCCGCCGGCGCCCACGACGGCTTCTACCGGAACAGCCAGGCGGACGAACTCCTCTACGTGGTCGAGGGCCGCGGGGTGCTGGAGTCCCCCTTCGGGGACCTCCCGTTCGGGGAGGGGGACTACCTCCAGGTTCCGCGGGGAGTGGTCCACCGCTACCACCTGGAGGGCGGCGGGCACCGCTTCCTGGTGATCGAGTCCGCCACCCCGATCCGGATCCCGCCGCGCTACCGGAACGAGAACGGCCAGATGAAGGAGGGGGCGCCCTTCACCGAGCGGGACATCCGCGTCCCCGGCCGGCTCCGCACCGTGGACGAGACCGGGGAGTTTTCCATCCTCACCAAGCAGCGGGACACGGTGACCCGCCACGTGGTCCGGGCCCATCCCTTCGACGTGGTGGGGTGGGACGGCACCTATTATCCCTACGCCTTCAACATCCGTGACTTCGAGCCGATCGTGGGCCGGATCCATCAGCCGCCCCCGGTCCATCAGACCTTCGAGGGAACCGGGTTCGTGGTGTGCTCCTTCGTCCCCCGGCTCTTCGACTTCGACCCCGACGCCGTTCCCGCCCCCTACAACCACTCCAACGTGCAGAGCGAGGAAGTCCTGTTCTACGCGGGGGGGGAGTTCATGAGCCGGAAGGGGATGGAGTTCGCCTCGGCGACCTACCACCCCGACGGCTTGCCCCACGGTCCCCAGCCCGGAAAGGCCGAGGCTTCGATCGGGGCCCGGGAGACCAACGAGATCGCGGTGATGATGGACGCCTTCCGCCCCCTCACCGTGTCCAAGGCGGTGATGGCGGTGGACGACCCCGCCTATCCCACCTCCTGGCTGGAATAGGGTCCGTCGAACCCGCCCCGTCCGGGGAAGGATCGAGGCGATCGCGCGCGCAACCGCCGCGCGGAGCTACTTCCGGCGGAAGACGCCCCGCCAGATCTGCACCGCTCCCGGAGCCGATGGTCCCGACGACTGGAGCTGCTCGACGAGGAAGTTCCGCCCCAGGAGCCCGCGAATCTCCTCCTCGGTGATGAGGTAGGGAGGGGCCGGTCCCGGCCCGCCCAGGGCCACGCGGAAGAGCGCGGCGAGCTTACCGTCCCGGGGGAGGATGCGGGCCAGGAGGAAGGTCCAGTCCGGGCGAGCGATCGGCTCCAGGGTGGGAAAGAGGGTGCGGTCGGCCACCAGGTTCACGGTGCCGTACATCGGCGTGCGGAGCCGGAACAAGTCCCCCTGGATGGTCTCGAGATCGACCTTTGCCTCCCGGGCCGCCTGCTTGGCCCGGCTCAGGGCGGCACCGGAGGGATCGACCATCTGGACCCGGTAGCCGGCCCGGGCCAGGGCCAGCGCCTCCTCGGTCATCCCGGCCGAGGGCACCAACGCCCGGCCGCCGGGGATCACCCCGCCGTCCGCCAGCTCGCCGAGCCACGCCGCCGCCGCCCGGCCGCTCCAGTCCGGATGTTCCTCGGTCCCCAGAGCGCCGTCCCGTCCCTCCGTCTTCGGCGAAGCGATTCCCGTCATGGTCCCCTCCACGTCCTTTCCCAGGCTTCAAGAGTGTCCCCGCCCGGCGACCCGCCGCCGCCCGAGCCGGAGCCGGCCGCGGGGCGGCCTACCCGTCGCCCTCCGCCTCGTCCCGGCGGAGCTTTCCCTCGTAGAGCGCTTCGTAGGTGTAGATTCCCGTGTCGTGCCCGTCGCTCCAGCGGATCTGCACGGCGTAGCGGCCGACCCGCCCCACCGCCGTCGCCCGGACGTCGGGATCGACGTCCACCAGCTTGAGCGTCCGTTTCCCCGAGATCTCGTCCACGCACCGGGCGCAGGGGCAGACCGCGCGGAGCTCGAAGGCGGCCAGGCGGTCGACACGGCCCTCCGGCCAGGTCACGACCACCATGGCGCCGTCGTCATCGAGCTCGAGCCCCGTGGGGACGGGAATGCGCTTCAGGGCCACTGGTCTCCTCCGGGTGGGCCACCCTCTCCCAGGCGGGACGGTTTCCCGCCGGTGACGGCCCCGGGGAGGATACAGGGAACCACCGGGTTCTCCAAGCGCGCTGAAGCGGATCGGAACGTTCGCGGGGGATCAGGCGTGGCCGGGGTCGCGGTTCTCGTAGGGAAGGATCCGGAGCCCCTCGGGGGGATTCCCCACCCGATGAAGTCCGAAGAACCGGGCCCCGTCCTCGATGGTGAGGACCTCCGCCTCCACGTCGGCGTGGACCATGGAACCGGCGGCGAGAATCACCTCCTCGCTTCCTTCCACCCGGCCGCGGCAGGTTCCCTCCACCACCACCCGGGGGGCGTGCACGCCGCCCTCCACCGAACCGAGAGCGGCGATCCGCACCTCGCCGTCGGTGAAGACGGCGCCCTCGACCCGGCCGTGGATGATCACGTCGCCGGAGAGGATGAGGTCCCCCTGGATCAGGCAGCCCGGACCGAGCACGGTCCAGGCCGTCCCGGATCCCGGGGACTGGACGGCGGCCTGGCGGCGGGGGGCTCGGTTCTGCATGGCCTTCCTTTCGGTACGCGTGCCGGCGGGGGAGTCGCGCCGGTCGCCCTGTTATCGATGCGGGTCGGAGCCGTCTTGAGACGGAACCGGGCAGGAACGCCGAAAACGTCTTGAGGATCGACGTGAGGTGCAGAGCGGAACCGACTAGAAAACAGAGACTTTGAGGTATTTTCGGGGGTTTCGTTTCATGTCTTCGAGGAGGGTGCGAAGCTCGGTCAGGGCCCCGGTCATCTCCTCGTAGAGGTCGGCGTCCTCGATCAGCCGCCCCGTCGTCCCCTGGCTGCGAATGGCGGAGATCAGGCTGTCCGAGCCGGCGATCAGGCCGGCCAGCCGGTCCCCAAGTTCCTCATCGGAGAGGACGCGGGCCAGGGCCCCGTTCCCGGAATCGGCCTGGGCGGTGAGCCGGTCCAGCCGGGTGAGGATCCCGTCCAGCTTCCGGAAGGTCTCCGGATCGGCGAGGAGGTGGGCCGCGGTGCCGTTCCCGGAGCGCAGGGAGCGGGTCACCGTGGCGAGGTCGGAGGTGGCCTGGCGCACCCGGTCGGCGGTGGCCTGGTCGTTGAGGAGCAACCCCAGGCTCCCCCGTCCCGCGTTCACCGAGTCCAGGGCGGTGCCGGCCTTCCGGAGGAAGGCGGTGAAGTCGTCGATGGCGTCGGTGGCCCGCGCGAAGGTCTCGGTCCAGTCGATTTCGCCCCGCACGGGCAGGGGCGAGCCGTCGGGGAGAGGAGGCAGATCCGGGTCGCCCAGGCTGATGTCGATGAACTTGTCCCCCAGGATCCCCACCGTGCGGATGGTGGCCACCGAGGTGGCGTTGATGCGGTTTCGCTGGGAGCGCTCGATGGCCATGGTCACCTGGAGCGCCCTCGTGGTGTCGAGCTCCACGAAACGGATGTCGCTCACCCGCCCCACCTCCAGGCCGGAGAGCGCCACCCGGGCCCCCTTGGCCAGGCCCTGGGTGTTGCCGAGCTCGAGCACGAGATCGTAGTGCCGGGTGAAGAGGTGCTGGTTGGTGCCCACCACGAAGAGAAATCCGAGGAGGATGACCGTGGAGAGGAGGAAGAAGATCCCCACCCGGAGGGTTCGCCACCCCGGCGGTTGGCGCTGGTTCATGGCCGGTCAGAGTCCTCTCTCGGAGATGAAGTCCTGGACGAGGGGATCGGAGCACCGGTCGATCTCCCCGACGGATCCGTCGAAGATGACCTTCCCCTCGTGGATCATGGTGATGCTGTCGCCCACCGCCCGGGCGTCCCTCAGGATATGGGTCACGACCACCGACGTCACGTGAAGATCGTCGCGGAGACGATTGATGAGGTTGTTGAGCCGCCGGGTGGAGATCGGGTCCAGGCCCGAGGTCGGCTCGTCGTAGAGCATGAGCTCGGGGTGGCAGACCGTGGCGCGCGCCACCGCCACCCGCTTGGTCATGCCACCCGAGAGTTCGGACGGCATGAGATCGAAGGCGTCTTCGAGGCCCACGTAGGCGAGCCGCTCCCGGATCACCGGCGCGGTCTCCTCCAGGGACAGGTTGTGATTCTCCATCATGCAGAACCCGACGTTCTCGGCCACGCTCAAGGAATCGAAGAGCGCCCCCCCCTGAAAGACCATTCCCATCCGGTGGCGCAGGGTCCGGAGATCGCGGTCGGGGAGGTCGGTGATGTCGGTTCCGAAGACCCGGACCCGGCCCCGGTCGGGGCGGAGCAGGCCCAGGGCGAGCTTCAGGACGGTGCTCTTCCCGGCCCCGCTCGGGCCCAGGATCACCCGGGTCTCGCCTCGACGGATACGGAGGCTCAAATCCGTCAGCACCGGCTCGTCGTCGAAGCGCAGGCTCACGTGGTCCAGTTCCAGAACCACCTGGGGCGTCGCATCGGGCGATTCCGGCGCCTCGCATTGTCCTTCCGTCCGCACGTGCATGTTTCCTACCCGAAGATGGCCAGGATGAGCTTCCCCAGGATGAAGTCGGTGACCAGTACGCTCAGGGAACTGTACATCACCGCGCGGGTGGCGTTTTCGCCCACCCCGCTCGCCCCGCCCCGGGTGGCCATCCCGTAGTAGGCGCTGATGGAGGCGATGATGTACCCGAAGAAGACCGGCTTCAGAAATCCCACCGCGAGGTCCTTGAAGGTCAGGCTCTTGAGCGCCCCTTCCCAGAAGGAATGCGCCGAGATGTTGAGCCAGGTCACGGCCACGTAGTACCCCCCCAGGATCGCCACCACGTCGCCGATCATGGTGAGCGGGAGCATGGTGACCATGCTGGCGATCTGGCGGGGCATGACCAGCCGGGGCACCGGCTCCACCCCCAGGGCGCGGAGCGCGTTGATCTGCTCGGTGACCTGCATGGAGCCGATCTCCGCGGCCATCTTGGCCCCGGTCCGCCCCGCCACCATGAGCCCGGTCACCACCGGGCCGATCTCCCGGATCACTCCCACCGAAACGATGCGGCCCATCAGGAACTTGGCCCCGAAGGGCTCGAGCTTGGTGCCCCACTCCAGGGCCAGCACCAACCCGATGAAGAGCGCGGCCAGGACCACCAGGGGAATCGCCGACACCCCGAAGGCCATGATGGATTCCATGATCTGCCGGCGATAGTGCCAGGCGTCCCGGCTCCCGACCCACCCCGCGCCCAGGAGCCGCGCGAACTCCTGGACCTCGGCCATGAACCGGCGGGACCGGAGATCGAGAGCGCGGATGGGCACGGGCGGAGGACTCCTTCCTGGGTGGGGGGACCGGACGCCGGGGCGGCGGAACCCGAACTCCTCCACGAAATTGGGCCGCGAAATGATACATGGTTCGAGTGGGAGGCAAAAGACGTGATCGAGGGGGGAACGGGCTCAATTCGGGGGCCTTCGGAGCCGATAGGGAGGGGAGACATCATGGCCGCGATGAACCCCGTCAACCCAGAAGCCGTCCCTCGAAAGGCCCCGCGTTCGGGGGATCGGAGCCTCATGGCCCTTGGATGGGGGTCCGGAATCCTCCTGGCCGTCCTCCTGGGCATGCTCGCCCTGGGCGGGGGCCCCGGGCCCTGGACGATGGGGGTGGGATCCGGAGCCCTGGGGCTCAAGGGGCTCCAGCTTCTCCTCTGGCACCGCCGCCGGAAGAAGGGCCTTCGTCGTAGCCCCCGGTCCGTCGAGCGGGGCCCCCCCCCCCCCCCCCCCAAAAAGGGGTAGCGACAAAAACGGTACCCCCCCCGGGGGGGCCAAAACACCGGTTGCGCAATTG
>CAYRIJ010000114.1:0-10943 GCA_964424285.1 uncultured bacterium | reverse complement strand
CAGGCGGGCGGCCCGGCTCCGGACCACCTTTCCCCCGATGCTGAACTGCATGGGGATGAAGTACTTGGATTGGTCCTGCTCCCGGAGGAACGTCTTGTAGTACTCCACCAGCGCCCGCTCCACGACGTAGGTGAACGCGAACAGCACGACCATGTCGGGGGCGCGGGTGGGATCCAGCCCCGAGACCAGCGCCACGACCACGGCGACGATCCCGCTGACCACGGTGCTCCGGAAGTACTTCGGCCAGGTGAAGCCCTCGTAGGGGGCGTCCTTGTACATGCCCCAGGTCGAGGTGTGGAGCCCCGCGCACAGGCCGATGAAGAGCGCCGGCAGCACCTGGTCGGTCACGAAGCCTCCCGTTCTCCCGGATCCGCGGCGGATTTTCCCGGATCCGCCGCGGAGCGGTAGATCCGCTCGATGAGCTCGACGTCGCGCTTGGCCATGTCGAAGGTGAACCGGGGCTCCCGGCCGTTCCGGATGGCCTGGAGAAAGTCGGCGAACATCCCCCGATAGCCGGCGATGTCCCGCAGGCCGGGGAAGAGAAGGCGCCAACGCCGGCCCCGGACGAACACCAGGATGCCGTTGGACTCGAAGGTGATGCTTCCCTTCCCGCCGAAGATCTTGGACAGCCGGAGTCCCTTGAACAGCGACGGCGTCTCCCAGGAGTAGTAGAGGCTCCCCACCGCGCCCTCTTCGTACTCCAGCGCGACCATGATGCTCTTCTCCATGCCCTCCCGCGGGCCGGGCAGGAACCCATGGGCGTCCCGCACCCGGAGGCCGAGGCTGGAGACGAAGTTGATCCAGTGGATGCCGCCCTCGAACAGCGCCCCCCCGCCGGCGAGGGAGGGGTCTCCGCGCCAGTCGTTGCTCTTCTGCTCCTTGAGGGCGTTGACCTGCACGAACCGCGGTTCGCCGATCGCTCCCGACTCGAGGATCTCCCGCAGTCGGGCGACCAGCGGCTTGTAGAAGTAGTTCTCCGCGACCATGACCCGGCGGCCGGCCCGATCCTTCGCCTCGCGGACGGTCTCGAAGTCCCCCGACCTGGGGAACGGGGGTTTCTCGACGATGACGTGCTTGCCCGCGGCCAGGGCGCGCAGGGTGAGATCCAGGTGACCGGCCGGGGGCGTGGCGATCAGGACCACGTCGACATGGGGGGCCTCGAGAGCCGCTTCGTAGGATTCCAGGGCGCCGTCACCATGGAACCTGCGATTGGTCGCGGCGGCGCGGGCGGGATCGCGGCTCGCGTAGTACCGGCGGACGGGCTGCCCCAGCTTGGTCAGGGTCTTGCTGTGGAGCCGCGTCGCGAATCCGCAACCGAGGAAGGCGACGTGGATGGGCGGGCGGTCGGATTCGGGCATGTTCAAGCGTCGCCGGGGAAGTGGGCGGCGATGTGCTCGCCGGCCCGAAGACTCTGGGCGGCGATGGTCAGGCTGGGGTTCAGGCCGCCGGAGGTGGGCATGAAACTGCCGTCGACCACGAAGAGGTTGTCCACGCCTCGAAACCGGCAGTACGGATCCAGGGCGGAGGTCGTCTCATCCTTGCCCATCCGGACGGTTCCGACGGCATGGGAGAACGTCTTGATCTTGTGGGTGTAGCAGAACGCCGCTCCGGCCCGCTTCAGGATGCTCCGGGCCTTCTTCAGGAGGGCGCGGCGGGCGGCGAGGTCCCGGGCGGAGTAATGATGGGTGATCTCGAGCTGGGGCAGGCCGAAGCGATCGGACCTGGTGCGGTCGACGGCCACGTGATTTCGGTGGCGGGGCTGATCCTCCGCCATCACCAGGAGGCCGGTCATGTGCGGCACCGCCAGCCCCACGACGCGACCGAGGGGCGGGGGGAGCACGGCGCGCACCAGACCCACCGGAGGGGTCTGCACCTGCTGGATGCTGCCGAGCTTGCCCTTGGGTTCCGTGATGGTGGGGTGGCCGAAGTAGAAGTCGTGGAACCCGATCTGCTTGTGGAACTCGTTTCGGGGGTCCGGCCTTCGGGCGAAGACCCCGAACGCGATGGCGTTGGAGTGGCGCATCAGGTAACGCCCGATGACCCGGCCCCCGGGGTTCAAGCGGTCGAGGCCGGAGGCCAGCAGGAGGTGCGCGGAGCCCAGCGCCCCGGCCGAGAGCACCACGACCTTCGCCGAGAAGGACCTCCGCGCGTGGTTCTTCTTGTCGAAACACTTCACCCGTCGGATCCGGTTCCTCTCCGCGACGAGGTTGGTCACCGCCATGTTCGGCTCCAGCCGCAGGCCGGACCGCATCAGGTTCGGGAGGACCGCGGTGGCGAGATCGTTCTTGGCCCGGACGGCGCAGGCGAAGGTGTCGCAGGTGGTGCACGCCGCGCAGGGGCTCCGGCCGTTGCCGTCGGCGTAGTTGATGGCCAGGGGGAGCCGGAAGGGACGGAGGCCGAGGTCGGCGGCGGCGCGCCGGATCATCTTCGAGGTCTCGGACAACCGGCCGCAGGAGTACGGATAGGGCGAGACGCGCGGGGGTTCGGTGGGGTCCTCGCCCGCCGCGCCCGCGATGCCCAGGACGGACTCCGCCTTGGCGTAGTAGGGCCTGAGCTCCCGGTAGCCGTAGGGCCACCGGGCCCCGGAGTCGGCGACGATCTCGGGGGAAGGGTGGAAATCGGCCTCCCGGAGCCGCATCGAGACCGCGCCGTAGAAGACGGAAGGACCGCCCACGCAGCTATAGGAACCCATGACGTCGCGGTTCCCCCCGGCGAGGACGCGATAGGGGGTTTCCATCGAGTAGTGGTCGGTGAGGTCCACCGAGCCGTCGGGGGCCCAGTTGTGCGGCCCCCTGGAAACCCAGTCGCCGCGCTCGAGCATGAGCACGCGCCGCCCGGCCTGGACCAAGGCGTGCGCGACCATGGTGCCGCCGAACCCGCTGCCGATGACGATGGCGTCGAAGTCGTGAGCCTCGCCCGGGGATGGACGACGGCGATCGTCGTGGTGCATAGCCCCTCCGGTCGCCATGATCCGGCATCCTCGCACACGAGCGGAGCCCGCGTAAAGCGCGCGACCGGGGACGGCGTCGGCTCCCGAGGCGTCCCGCGCCTCCTCCCCGTCAATGCCCTCCAGACCCGGTCCCCCCGCGGCGATCGGCGCTTCGCGGGAGTGGATATCCCCATTTTCCCGGCCCGGCGCGGCGGGCGTGGTACGGTGAACGGTCGACTCGCCCGGAACCGTCCGGCGAGAGGCCCGGCGAGGGTGGGACGGCCCTGAAGCCCCCTCCACCGCGGTCAGCGCCCCGGTTTTTGGCCTCGGAGGGGCGCGCACGGGCATTGGGAGTGGCATCCCGGCCCCTCGATTCCGTATTCTTATGCCCCGTACCGATAGGGGCGGGTTGGAGTGTCTGCATGATCAAGATCGGCGAAAGCCCCCCGCGGCCGGACGGCCTGGCCAAGGTCACCGGCGGCGCCCGGTATACCGACGACCTTACCGTCCCCGGCATGGTCTTTGGAGCGACCCTTCGCTCCCCCCATCCGCACGCGCGGATCAAGAGCTTGAAGTGGCGCCCCGACCGCGCGCCGGAGGGCTCGGTCTGCGTGACCGCCCGCGACCTCCCCGGAGCGAACGGCGTCCAGCTCCTCGACGACACCTGGCCGGTCCTGGCCGCGGATACCGTCCGCCACGTGGGCGAGGCGGTGGCCCTGGTCGCCGCGCCCACCCGCCTGGACGCCCGCCTCGCGCTTCGGGCCGTCGAAGTCGAGTACGAGCCGCTCCCCCCGGTCCTCACCTGGGAGGAGGCCGAAGCGGTCGAGCCCCTGAACGAGCTGGCCCTGAACCACGGCGACGTGGAGCGCGGCCTGGCCGGGTCCGACTCGATCGTGGAGGGGGAGTACCGGACCGGCCACCAGGAGCACATCTACGTCGAGCCCCAGGGGATGCTGGCCCGGTTCGAGCCGGACGGCGCCCTGATCGTGGACGGATCGATGCAGTGCCCGTTCTACGTGCACAAGGCGCTGCTGCACGTGTTCGACCTGGGCGAGAAC
Source organism: uncultured bacterium (assembly GCA_964424285.1). Taxonomy (GTDB): domain Bacteria; phylum Eisenbacteria; class RBG-16-71-46; order JABDJR01; family JABDJR01; genus CAVSKL01. The sequence continues at coordinate 6,956 of CAYRIJ010000114.1, read as the reverse complement.
CAGCTCCACGTCCGCCCCGCGGCCATCGGCGGCGGCTTCGGCGGGAAGGAGGACTACCCGAGCCTCATCGCCATCCACGCCGCGCTCCTGGCCCGGGCCGCCGGGCGCCCGGTGAAGCTGGTCTACGACCGCCACGAGGACATCGTGGCCACCACCAAGCGCCATCCCGGCCGGGTCCGCATCAAGACCGGGGTCATGAAGGACGGGCGCCTGAACGCCATGGACGTCCTGGTGGACCTGGACGGGGGCGCCTACCGGACCCTGTCGCCGGTGGTGCTGTCGCGCGCGGTGCTCCACGCCACCGGAGCCTACCGCTGTCCCCACGTTCGCATTCGGGGGAGGGTGCTCCGCACCAACACCGCCCCCAACGCCGCCTTCCGGGGCTTCGGCGCCCCCCAGGTGATCTTCGCCGCCGAGCGGCACATGGACCGGATCGGGCGCGCGCTGGGAATCGACCCCTACACCGTCCGCGAGCGAAACGTGCTCGGGCCCGGGGACAGCCTGGCCACCGGGCAGGTGCTGAAGGACGACGCCTCGGGCCGGTTGTGCCTGGAGGGGGTGGAAGCGAAGACCGGCTTCCGCCGCCGCTGGCTGGAGCTGGAGGAGGCGCGGGCCCGCCGGACCGACGGCGAGCCGCTTCGCGGGATCGGCCTCAGCCTGTACTTCCACGGGGCCGGGTTCACCGGCCAGGGGGAGCACCGCATGCGCTCCCCGGTCACCGTGCGGCTCACCGCCGACGGGCGGATCGAGGTGCTGACCGCCATGACCGACATGGGGCAGGGGGCGATGACCGTGCTCCCGCTGATCGCCGCCGACGCCGCCGGGGTCGAACTCGACGACGTGGTCTTTCCCGACGCCGACACCGGCAAGGTGCCCGACTCCGGGCCCACGGTGGCGTCGCGGACCACCATGGTGGTGGGGGGGACCATCGCCCGGGCGGTGGCCGGGCTCCGGGACGACGTGCTGGCCAAGCTCGGCGAGGGGCTTCGGATCGAGGGCGGCCGGCTGATCGGGGGCGACGGCGCCCTCGGGAGCTTCCGCGACCGCGCCAAGGACGTGTTCGCCGGCCACGGGAACCTGGAGCGCACGATTCTCCACGAGCCCCCGGCCTGGCAGACCTTCGACGAGACGACCTATCAGGGGACCGCCTACGCCACCTACGGCTGGGGGGCGGACGTGATCGAGGTGGAGGTGGATCCCGACACCCTGGAGGTGAGGCCGGTGACCGCAACGGTGGTGACCGAGGTGGGGAAGGTGGTGCACCCCACCCTCTGCCGCGGCCAGATCGAGGGCGGCACCCTCCAGGCCATCGGGTGGGCGTACCTCGAGGAGATGAAGCTCGAGAACGGCCGCTACCTGAACGACCGCCTCGCCACCTACATCATCCCCACCATCAAGGACACCCCGCGGATGGACGTGGAGCTCCTGGAACGGCCGTGGGAGGGGGGCCCCTCGGGGGCCAAGGGGGTGGGGGAGCTTCCCATGGACGGCGGGGCCCCCGCGTTCGTCCAGGCGGTGGAGAACGCCACCGGCATCGTGCCCCCGGACATTCCCGCCACCCCGGAGCGGCTCCATGCCTGGCGCGAAGCCGGGCTCACCGCCCCGGCGGCGGCGAAGAAGGAGGCGGCGCGATGAAGGCGGCGTTCCGGCTGAACGGCAAACCGGTTTCGGTGGAAGGCGCTCCCATGGACCGCCTCCTGGACGTGCTCCGGGAGGAGCTCGGTCTCACCGGGACCAAGGAAGGCTGCGGCGAGGGTGAATGCGGGGCCTGCACCGTGCTCATGGACGGGGAGCCGGTGCTTTCCTGCCTGGTGCCGCTGGTGCAGTGCGAGGGGAAGGAGATCCTGAGCGTGGAGGGGGTGGCGGCCATCCCCGAGGCGCGGGCGTTCCTCGACCGGTTCATCCGGGAGGGCGGCACCCAGTGCGGCGCCTGCACCCCCGGGATCATCGTGACCGCGTGGCGGCTCGCCCAGGGGAAGGACCGGCTGGAGCGCGAGGAGATCCGGACCGCCCTGGCCGGGAACCTCTGCCGGTGCACGGGCTACGAGGCCATCCTCCGGGGCCTCGAAGGGGAGGCGGCGAAGTGACCCGGGCCGCCGCGGCGCCGGCCGCCGTCACCCCCAAGTCCTTGGCCGAGGCGATCGACGCCCTCCGCCGGGAACCCGGCCTCCGCCCGGTGGCCGGATGCACCGATCTCATGGTGCGGACCCTGGAGGAGCGCGCGAACTACGGGCCGGTCCTGAACCTCATGTCCATTCCGGAGCTTCGCGGGATCGCCCGCCACGACGGCGGGTGGCGGATCGGCGCCGCCACCACCTTCACCGAGATCCAGCGGCACGCCGGGCTTCGGGGCGCGCTTCCGATCCTGGCCGAGGCGGCTTCGCAGATCGGGGGCTGGCAGATCCAGAACCGGGCCACCCTGGGCGGGAACATGGCCAACGCCAGCCCCGCCGGGGACTCGCTGCCGGTGCTCCTGGCGCTGGACGCCACGGTGACCCTCGCCGGTCCCCGGGGGGAGCGGGAGGTTCACTACGCAGACTTTCACACCGGTTACCGGAAGACCGCGCTCGGTCCGGGGGAGTTGATCGCCCGGGTGTGGATCCCCGATCCCCCGGAGGGGTCGATCCAGCAGTTCTGGAAGATCGGGACCCGCGAGGCCCAATCCATCAGCAAGGTGGTCCTGGCCATGGCCGCGCGGGAGCACGGCGGGCGGCTCTCCGCCGTTCGCTTCGGGGCGGGGAGCGTGGCCGCGACCCCGGTCCGGCTCGCCGCCACCGAGCGGATTTGCGAGGGCATGGTGCCCGACGAGAGCCTGGCCGATGGCGCCGCGCGGGCGGCCATGGGCGAGGTGGTTCCCATCGACGACGTGCGCTCCACCGCGACGTACCGCCTTCACGTCCTGGGACGGGCGGTTCGCCGGATGGTGCTCGGCGCGAGGAAAAACGGCAATGCATGAGATCAGCTTCACCCTGAACGGCAACCTCCGAACGGTGACCCCGCGCCCGGGCGAGACCCTGCTCGACACCCTGCGCGACCGCTGCGGCATCATCTCCACCAAGGACGGCTGCCAGCCCCAGGGGCAGTGCGGCTGCTGCCTCGCGCTCGTCGACGGCCTCCCCAAGGTCACCTGCGCGATTCCCGCCGAGAAGGCCGACGGGAAGGAGATCCTCACCCTGGAGGGCCTCACCCGCGAGGAGCGGGACCTGATCGCCGAGTGCTTCGTGGCCGCGGCCGGCCTCCAGTGCGGGTTCTGCATTCCGGGGTTCGCGCTCCGGGCCAAGAACCTCATCGACAAGAACCCGGATCCCACCCGGGAGGAGATCGCCCGGGCCCTCGACGGCCACCTCTGCCGCTGCACCGGGTACGTGAAGATCTTCGACGCGGTGGAGCTGTTGGCCCGGGCCCGCCGGGGGGAGGCCGTCCCCGGGATGCTCACCGACGGCGGGGTGGGAACGCGGCTCGCCCGCTACAAGGGGCTGGAGCTGGCCATGGGGGACCGTCCCTACGTGGACGACATCACCCTCCCCGGCATGCTTCACGGGGCGCTGGTCCTCTCGCCCCACCCCCGGGCGAAGGTGGTGCGGATCGACGTCTCGAAGGCGCTGGCCCATCCCGGGGTGGCGGCGGTGGCCACCGCCCGCGACGTCCCCGGCGAGCGCTGGTACGGCCTCATCAAGAACGACTGGCCGGGGTTCGTGGCGGAGGGCGAGGAAGCGCGGTGCGTGGGGGACGTTCTCGCCGCCGTGGCCGCCGAGGACGAGGCGACCGCCCGCGAGGCCTCGGCGCTGGTCGAGGTGGAGTACGAGGTCCTGACGCCGGTCCTCTCCCCCGAAGCGGCGCTGGCCGAAGGCGCCCCCCAGGTGAACCCCAAGCACGGGAACATCCTGGGCCGGACCGAAGTGCGGAAGGGCGACGTGGACGCCGCCCTCGCCGCGAGCGCCCACGTGGTGAGCGGCACCTGGGAGACCCAGCGGATCGAGCACCTGTACCTGGAGCCCGAGAGCGCGGTGGCCGAGCCGCTTCCCGACGGGCGCCTGAAGCTCTACACCCAGGGCCAGGGGATCTTCGACGACCGGCTCCAGGTGGCGCGGTTCCTGGGGGTGCCGGAAGAGACGATCCACGTCGAGCTGGTCCCGAACGGCGGGGCCTTCGGCGGGAAGGAAGACATGTCGGTCCAGTCCCAGACCGCGCTCCTGGCCTGGATGACCAAGCGGCCGGTCAAGGTCACCCTGAACCGCGAGGAATCGATCCGCATTCATCCCAAGCGGCATCCGATCGGGATGGACTACACGGTGGGATGCGACGCCGAGGGGCGGCTGACCGCGGTCCGCGCCCGCATGGTGGGGGACACCGGGGCCTACGCCTCGGTGGGGGACAAGGTGCTGGAGCGGGCGGCCGGCCATTCCTGCGGCGGCTACCGGGTCCCGAACGTGGACGTGGAGTCGATCGCGGTGGTCACCAACAATCCCCCCTGCGGGGCCATGCGCGGGTTCGGGGCCAACCAGGCCCACTTCGGGATCGAGGGGGCGCTGGACATGCTGGCCGAGAAGGCCGGTCTGGACGGGTGGGAGATCCGCTGGCGGAACGCGCTCGAGGTCGGCGACACCTTCACCACCGGGCAGATCCTGGAGAAGTCGGTGGGCTTGAAGAAGACCCTGGCCGCGGTCAAGGACCGCTACTACGAGGCGGTGAAAGCCGGGCGCGCGGTGGGGATCGCCTGCGGGATCAAGAACACCGGAATCGGGAACGGGGCCAAGGAGTGGGGGAAGGCGCGGCTGGTGGTGGAGGAGGACGGCACGGTCTCGATCTACAACGGCTACACCGAGATGGGCCAGGGGCTCCTGACCGTGCTCATCCAGGTGGCGGTGGAGGTGACGGGGCTCGCGGCCTCCATCTTCCGCCCCAAGGTGGACTCCACCTTCGCCCTGGCCTGCGGGCAGACCACCGGCTCCCGGGCGACCCTCTTCGGCGGGCGCGCGGTGAAGAGCGCGGCCATGAAGTTCAAGGACGACCTGAGCCGCGGCTTGAAGCTCGCGGAGCTGACCGGCCGGATCTACGCCGGCGACGTGCTGATCGACGACACCACCGCCCCCGGCCAGGCCGCGGAGAAGATCAAGACCCACACCTCCTATGGGTTCGCCACCCAGGTGGTGATCCTGGACGAGAAGGGGCGGGTGGAGCGGGTGCTGGCCGCCCACGACGTGGGGCGCGCGGTGAACCCCGCGCTCTGCGAGGGCCAGATCGAGGGCTCGGTGCACATGGGCCTGGGCTACGCCCTGACCGAGGAGCTTCCCTGCCCCGACGGCATGCCCGCCACCTTCAAGCTCCGCGAGATCGGGGTGCTCCGCTCCCGCGACATGCCCGAGGTGGAGGTGATCCTGGTCGAGGACCCCGAGCCCGAAGGCCCCTTCGGGGCCAAGGGGGTGGGGGAGATCGGGCTGGTCCCCACCGCGGCGGCGGTGGCGGCCGCGCTCCACGCCTTCGACGGCGAGCGCCGCTTCGTGCTCCCCATGAAGGACTCGCCCGCGGCCAAGGCGATGTCGGTGGGGCGGATCCGGGGGCTCGCCTCCAGGGAGCCGGTGCGGTCATGATCGCGCCGCCGGGGGCCCGCGCGTGAACCCTCCGGTCGAGCTCGGCCCCGACGCCTCCGGGAACGTCCTCTTGAGCGGCGGGGACCGGGTCCTCTGGTTCGGCCCCGGCTCGCGCCCGGCGGCGGCCGGCCCCGCGGAGTTCACCGACCTCCCGCCGGCGAGCGACCCCGTCGGCGGTCCCGCCTTTGCCGTCCCGGTCCCGGTGGACTGCGCGGGCGCGCGGATCGTCCCCGGCCGGGTGAACGCCCACACTCACATCTACAGCGCGCTCGCCCCCTTCGGCATGCCCTCCCCGGAGCCGCCCCCCGAGAACTTCCTCCAGATCCTGGAGCGGGTCTGGTGGCGGCTGGACCGGGCGCTGGATGAAGCGTCCCTGCGGGTTTCGGCCCGGCTCTACGCGGCCCAGGCGCTTCTGGCCGGGACCACCACCCTCTTCGACCACCACGAATCCCCCGGTTTCATCGAGGGCTCGCTGGAGGTGGTCGCCGACGCCTGCGAGGAGCTGGGAATCCGGGCCGTGCTCTGCTACGGGGCCACCGAGCGGAACGGCGGTCGCGAGGAGGCCCGGCGGGGCCTGGCCGAGTGCCGCCGCTTCATCCGGGGGAACCGGAGGAAGGCGGTTCGCGGGGTGGTCGGGCTCCACGCCTCGTTCACCGTCTCGGACGAAACGATCCGCGAGGCCGGGGACCTCTGCCGCGAGCTGGACACGGTGATGCACGTCCACCTCGCCGAAGACGGGGCCGACGTCCGCGACGCTCGCGATCGCGGGTACGACGGGCCGCTGGAGCGGCTGCTGGCGCTGGACGCGTTGCCGCCGGGCTCGATCCTCGCCCACGGGGTGCGCCTGGACGAGGACCAGGTGCGCCGGGCCGCGGACCGGGGACTCTGGCTGGTGCAGAACCCGCGATCGAATATCGGCAACCGGGTGGGCTATCCGCGCGGGCTCGGCGCGAGCGGGCGGGTGGCGCTCGGAACCGACGGATACCCCGCGGAGATGTGGAAGGAAGTCATGGCGTTCGCGCCGGGGGGGGCGGGCGCCGGCGCGGCCGAGGGCGAACCGCCGGACGTCTTGCGGGTCCGGCTCGCGGCGGGGAGCACTCTTGCCGCCGAACGCTTCGGCCTCCCCTTCGCGCCCCTGGGGGACGACGTCGCCGCCGATGCGGCGGTGTTCGACGCCGCGGCCCGGGACGCCCTGGATTTCGAAGCCGGCGCCGGGGCGGCGGCGGGCGAAGGCAACGGGGTGAAGCACGTATTGGTGGCGGGGCGCCTGGTGGTGCGGGATGGGCGGCTCCAGACCGCGGACCCGGCGGCGATCCGCGCCGAGGCCTCGGCCGAGGCTCCCAGGGTGTGGGAGCGGTTGAAGCG
>CAYRIJ010000113.1:0-11021 GCA_964424285.1 uncultured bacterium | reverse complement strand
CCCTCCAGTGGACCCAACCCGCGGATTCCGATCTGCGAACCTACAACGTATTCCGCGCGCCGACCCCCTCCGGACCCTTCACCCGCGTGAATCCCCGCGTCAACGAGCGAAGCGCGATCTTCGTGGACGAATCCCTATCTTCCTTGACGCGATTCTCCTACCGGGTGGCCGCGGTGGACTCCTCCGGGAACCAGGGTCCGCTGTCCCCGGTGGTTTCGGCCACGACCTCTCTCGCCATGCACGCGGGTTGGCCGGTGGAGGTGAAGACCGCCACGGTGGGAGGGGTGAGCCTGGCGCGGCTGGACGGCGCCGGGAATCCGGAAATCCTCGCCGCCGGGGAGGAATTGTACGCCCTCACGCCGGATGGCGGAGAGTACACCGACGGCGACCTGAGCAGCTCGACCCTGGGGCCCCTCAGCCGCACATCGCTGGCCACGTTCTGGAACACGCCCGCTTCCGGAGACGCCCTGCACACCGGGTACCAGGTGGTGGCGGCGGCCGGTTGGTACGACAGCCGGCTCCATCTGGTGGACCGCTTCGGCGCCGAGCTTGCCGGGTGGCCCAAGAACATCAACGTGGACGGAATCGGCTCGCTGAATCCCATCGGATCGCCGGCCATGGAGGATCTCGACGGCGACGGCCGGATGGAGATCGTGCTCACCGCGGGCAAACGCATCTTCGCCTGGCACGCCGACGGCACCGAACTTCGGGATGGGGATTCGAACCCCGCCACCAACGGAGTTCTGGCGGTCACCGGGTCGCTCTATTCCTACGGCACCCCGAGCATTGCGGACATCGACGGAAACGGCTCCAGAGAGATCATCGCCGGCATGCGGGACGGGAAGCTCTACGTCTTCAACGCGGACGGAACCCCCTATCCCGGGTTCCCCTACGTCACCGGGGGCGACATCACCACGGGTCCGGCGATAGGCGACATCGACGGGGACGGCCGGCAGGAGATCGTGTTCGGTTCCAGCACCGACTCCAAGCTCTACGCCATCCGTCATGACGGGTCTTCCGCCGCCGGGTTCCCGGTGCCGATGGCGTTGAGCGGGGATTGGGACTCTTCCCCCGCCCTGGCCGACCTGAACGGGGACACCTATCCGGACGTGGTGATCGGCGGTTCCAGCGGAGGCCTCTATGCATTCAGCGGGTTGAACGGGTCCCTCCTCCCCGGCTTTCCCTTCCCCTTCACCGACGCCCTGGGTAACCCGGTGAGCGTCCTGAGCTCCCCCGTGGTGGTCGACCTGGACGGGGACGGCAACCTCGACGTCGTGGTCGCGGATCACAAGGGCCGGGTGCACGCGATCTCGAGCACCGGGACCGAGCTGCCGGGGTTCCCGATCCAGACCGGCAACGCCACCGACACCACTCCCCTGGTCTGGGACGTGGACGGGGACGGGCTGAGCGAGGTTCTGATCCAATCCCTGGATCAGAAGGTCTACTGCTGGGACACCCCGTGGACCTTCGATCCGGCCCGCGCCCCTTGGCCCATGTTCAAGCACGACGAGCGCCATACCGGATGGGCGACCGACGAGATCCTCCAGGTTCTCGCCACCCCTTCCACCCCGGTCGGCGGGAGCGTCCTGCTCCAGCAGAACGCGCCCAACCCCTTCCGCGGCTCCACGGTGATCCGGTATCGAGTCCCGGAGGGAGCCGCCTACCGGAGCGTCCGGCTCCGGGTGTTCGACCTGAACGGGCGTGAGGTGAGAAGCCTGATCGATGGGGAGCAGCCTCCGGGGTCCTACTCCGCGTCGTGGGACGGGAGGGACGGCCGCGGAGCCCCGGTGGCCTCGGGGATCTACCTGTATCGTCTGGAGGCGGCGGGAAGGGCTCTATCCCGAAAGCTGGTCGTTCTCCAGTAGCGCGGAGTCGACCGGGGATTCGCTCTCCGGGCCCCCGAACACCCGCCCGATCTGAACCGTGACGTTGTCGGGGCCGCCCCGGCTCCGGGCCAGCTCCACCAGCCTCCGACAGGCTCCGCCGGGCGGGTCGGACATGACGACCTCGCGGATTTCCTCCTCGGTCACCACTTCCCACAGCCCATCCGAGCAGAGGAAGACCACGTCGCCGTCCGTGAGGCAAACCGGGTCGGGCGAAGCCTCCACCTCGAGTTCCCGTTTCTCTCCCAGACAGCGGGTCAGGATGTGACTCGGGATCATCGGTGACGGGCCATCGTCCCCCGACGCCCGTCGCATCTCGGCGGCGAGACTGTGATCGGTGGTCAGTTGGGTGATTTCGTTCCGCGAGACCAGGTAGGCCCGGGTGTCCCCCACGTGGGCCACGTACAGGTCGAGGCCGTGAAAGACCGCGGCGGTGCAGGTGGTTCCCATCCCTCCCAGGCGATGACTCCCCGCCGCCCGGGCGTGGATCCTCTGATTGGCCCGGTTCATGGACTCCACCAGGGCGGCTCGCGGTCCGCCCTCGAGCATCAACGCGAAGTAGTCCGAGGCGAAGGCCTCCACCGCCATCCGGCTCGCCACCTCTCCCGCCGCCGCCCCCCCCATGCCGTCGGCCAGCACCAGGAGTCCTCCCGGAATGTCCGCGCAGCCGGCCACGATGCCGAACGCGTCCTCGTTGTTGGCGCGCACGCATCCCCGGTCGGTTCGGGCCGCCGCTTCCAGGCGCAGGGTCCCGTCCTCGCTCAGGTACAGGGTCGCTTCCTCGGCCCGGTCGTCGGGCTCGGGGAGCTCCAGCTCCGGAACCGCCGAGGCTTCGTCGCCGCCTCCCCATTTCTCGGGAACCTCGATCTTGAAGCCCCGCCGCTCCAGGTGGGCCTCCACCGCCCGCGAGGCGATTTCCCCCCGCGCGTACTTCTCCAGCTCCTCTTCCCCCAGCTCGACGAAGAGGGCGTCCTCGGAGTACAGGTCGATCAGCGCCTCCACCACGTCCGGGAAGAACTGGGAGCCGGCATGGGTGAGGAGTTCCTCGAAGGCGGCTTCGGGAGAGAGGCCGCGCCGGTAGGGGCGGTCCGAGGTCATGGCGTCGAAGGCGGCCACGGCCATGATGATGCGGCTTCCCACCGGGATGGCCTCGCCCGAGAGTCCCCGCGGATAGCCGCGGCCGTCGGGCTGCTCGTGGTGGCAGTAGACGATCTCCGCGGTCTCCGGGAAGAACCTGAACCTCCGGATCATCTCGGCCCCGATCCTGGGGTGGGTCCTGAGCAGGGACTGCTCCGATTCGTCGAGCCGTCCCGGCTTGTCCAGAACCTCGCGCTGGATGACGTTGCGGCCGATGTCGTGGAGGAGCGAGGCGTACTGGATCCCCTCGATCTCCCGGGCCGGAAGCCCGAGGCGCCTCGCCACCGCGGTGGACATCGTGGACACCCGGAGACAGTGGCCCCGGGTGAAGGGGTCCGTCGCGTCCACCTCGGACATGAGTTCACGGACCGAGGTGAGGTGGGTCCGCTTCGACTCCCGCCAAAGCTTCATGGCGTACCGGGTGACCAGGAGCGGAATCAGGAAGAGCGCCGAGCCCATCGGGCCGATCCGGATCTGGGTGAGGGCGAGCAGCACCCCGAAGGGGAGGAGCAGGGCCTGGAACGTGCCCTCCGAAGCGATCACACGGAACCCGGATTCACGCAGGCGATTCGAGGACTGAAGTCCGAGGCCGACGGCGGCGAGAACTCCCCAGGTGAAAAGATAAACCGCGGCGGCGGCGACGAGGGGCCCCGCCTCAGCGGGGCCGATGAAGAGGTCCGCTCCCGTCCTCCCCCCCATACCGACGTACACCGTCCCCGCGGCTCCGACCACCAACGCCGCCCGGCCCAGGCGGGCGATGCTCCCGGCCAGCGGGTTCCATTTCTCGGCGAGGTTCGAGACCAGTCGGGCGTACACCGCGACCCAGCACGCGGTGAGGGGACCGAAGACCAGGAGCGCGGCCAGATCCAGGGCCGCGGTGAGCCGCACGGTGCCCGTGCCGCGGGGAAGCGGGACCGGCGACATCGCCGCCGCCGAGATCATGGCCAGCCACAGGACGAGGGTTGAGGGGGTACCGGCGGCGCGCTCCACCTCCCCGGTCCTTGCGCCCATCGCGGCCAGCACGGCGATGCCGGCGCCCAGGAGGGCCAGAGCGAAGAGACGGTACCTCAAGCTGGTGTGCATCACGGGGATACGTCCTCCCTGTTCGGTCCCACGGAACCCGGACCTTTCATCCCCCTATCATCGGCTCCCGGGCCCGGCGGCTGAAGCCGGGAAGGGGGCGGGATCCCCTCAAGGCGGGCCCCCCGGGAGCCGAAAACCCTGGAACAAGGCCCGGTCAGACCCGGGCGGTACGGCCCCGGGCCGACTTCCCCCGGGCTCCGGGGCCCTCTCTTGCCAGGGGAGAGCCCTACCCATGAGCGACGGCACCCATCGGGATCCGGCCGGGACGGACCGGCGACCCCCGGTCGATCCGGGCGGAATCTCCGTCCTTCACTCCCAATCGGTGTCGCGGTTTTCCATGCTCCAGTCCGACCTGGTAGGGCTGGATACCCGCATGGCCGACCTGTTCCTCCGGTTCGCCACCCGGACCAGCGCCGCCCGGAACGATGAGTCCCGGCTCTTGTCGGTGATCGCCGAGTTCACCTTCCAGGCCTTCCCGCGAGCCACTCACCTGGTGGTGGCCCTGAGCGACCCCGGCGAGAGCGACGTCCGCCCCCTGGTCGCGGTGTCCCGGGCCGGAGACGAGCCGGAGGTGAAGCTCAGCACCACCCTGATGCGCCGGGTGATCGAGGACGGCGTCGCCCTGCTCTACACGCCGGCCCAGTCCGGCTCCGAGTCCTCCACGAGCATCACCCTCTCCCGGATCCAAACCGCCTTGTGCGCCCCCCTGTTCAGCATCGAGGATCCGTTCGGGGTGATTCAGCTCGACATCCGCCATCCGGCCACCGGCACCTTCACCCGCAAGGACGTGGATCGGATCATCGTCTTCGCCCATCACCTGGCGCTGGTGCTGGACAACCTCCGGCTCTATCAGGAGCAACGCCGGGCCTTCGAGTCGACGATCCGGGCGCTGGTGCACTCGCTGTCCCTGAAGGATCCCGACACCGCCCATCACTCCGAACGGGTCCAGACCCTGGCCGTTCTGATCGGGACGGAGATGGGGCTTCGCGGGAACGACCTGGAATCGCTGGGGGTGGCCGCGGTTCTCCACGACATGGGAAAGCAAGGGATCCGGGACGAAGTGCTGCTCAAACCCGCCCGCCTGTCCAACGTGGAGCGGGAGGAGATGTCCCGCCACTCCGAGCTCACCCAGAACGTCCTCGACAAGATCGCCTATCCCCGACATCTGCGCGACGTGCCCCTCTACGCCGCCTATCACCACGAGAAGATGAACGGCACCGGGCCCTATCGCATTCCCGGGGAGGAGATCCCCATTCAGGCCCGGATCATCTCGGTGGCCGACGTCTTCGACGCCTTGTTCTCGGCTCGGGTGTACAAGGAGCCCAAACCGGTGGAGGAGGTGCTGGCCATCCTGGAGCGGGGAAGGGGAAAGGAAGGGGATGCCGCGGTGGTGGACGCGGTCAGGACCATCGCCCCCCGCCTCCTGGCCCGGGTGTATGACGCCTCGCCGGCGCTCCGGGGATCGGACGGGGCTCCGGGCCGTCAGGCGGCCTGACGCCCCCGCGGCACCGCCACCCGCCCGCCGCCGGGAATCAAGCCGCTTCCGCGCGGGTCAGCGACCGCTCGAACTGGCTGGGGTCGATGGCGTGGTCGTAGGCCTCCTCGCCGGTGATGACGCCCTTCCGCACCAGCTCCCGGAGTTCGGCGTCCAGGCTCTGCATGCCGATCCCGCGTCCGGCCTGGATCACCGAGACCAGCTTGTGGCTGTTCCCCGCGCGAATCATCGAGGCCGCGGCGGGGTTGTTGACCAGGACCTCGGCCACCGCCAGCCGCCCCGAACCGTCCGCCCGGCTCACCAGCTGCTGGGAGATGATCATGCGCAGGCTCTCCGCCAGCATGCTCCGGATCTGCTCCTGGCGGCGGGCCGGAAACACGTTCACGATCCGGTCGATGCTCCGCGAGGCCCCGCTGGTATGGAGGCTCCCCAATACCTGGATCCCGGTTTCCGCCGCGGTGAGGGCCAGGGCGATGGTCTCGACGTCCCGCAGCTCCCCCACCAGGATCACGTCGGGGTCCTCGCGGATCGCGTGGCGAAGCGCTTCGGAGAAGTCGGGGGCGTGGACCCCGATCTCGCGCTGGGTGACCAGGGAGAGCCGGTACCCGTGAACGAACTCGATCGGGTCCTCCACCGTGATCACGTGCCCCTTCCGGGTGGCGTTGATCTCGTTCACCATGGCGGCCAGGGTGGTCGACTTCCCGCACCCGGTGGGCCCGGTGGCCAGGGTAAGGCCCTTGGGCTGGGAACAGATCAGCTTGAGCACGGCGGGGAGCCCCAGTTCGTCCAGCACCGGCACCTGGACCGGGATCACCCGGAGCGCGACCCCCAGACCATTCTGGTGGCGGTAGGCGTTGACCCGGAACCGTCCCAGTCCCTGAACCTCGTAGCCGAAGTCCACGGAGAGATGCCGGGCGAGGCGCTCCCGCTGGGCCTCGGTGGTGAACTCCTCCAGCACCCGCTCCATGTCCTCCACCGAAAGATCGCGAAACCGCACCTTGTGGAGCACCCCGTTGATGCGGATGCGGGGGGACTGGCCCGAGATCATGTGGAGGTCCGAGCCTCCCTGCTTCACCGCCAGCTCCAGGAAGGTGTTGATCCGGCTCATCGGTTCACCTCGCTCATGCCGCGTCTTCCTTCCCGGTGACGACCGGCGTCGTTCCGCCGCCCCCGAACAGACTCTTGAGCTCGGGCCGGGTGACGAATCGGGTGAACTCCCGCCGGTCGTTGGCCAGGATGAACGCCTGGTCGGGATCGATGTTCCCGGCCTGGACCATGCTCAACAAGGCCTGGTCCATGAGCTGCATCCCCGCCCGCCGTCCGGTGGCGATCACGCCGGGAATCTGGAAGATCTTCCCCTCGCGGATGAGCTGGGACACCGCCGCGTTCACCACCAGGATCTCGCAGACCGCCCGCCGCCCCCGCCCGTCGGACACCCGCACCAGTTCCTGGCTCACCACGCACTTCAGGTTCTCGGCCAGGGTGTGACGGATCTGGGACTGGACCTCGGCGGGAAAGGAATCCACGATGCGGTGGATGGTCTGGTAGGCCCCCCGGGTGTGGAGGGTCCCCAGAACCAGGTGTCCGGTCTCCGAGGCCTCGATGGCCAGCGAGATCGTCTCGAAGTCCCGGAGTTCCCCCACCAGAATCACGTCGGGGTCCTCGCGCAACCCGGCCCGCAAACCGTCGTGGAACGTGTGCACGTGGGTTCCCACTTCCCGCTGGACGATGAGCGCCATCTTGCTCTCGTGGACGAACTCGATCGGCTCCTCGAGGGTGAGGATGGTCACGTTGCGGGTGCGGTTGATCTCCTCGATCATCGCGGCCAGGGTGGTGGACTTTCCGGTCCCCGCCCCTCCGGTGACCAGCACCAACCCCGCGTTCAGACCGGTGAACCGGGAGACCACGCTGGGGAGCCCCAGATCGGCGAGGACGGGAGACTGGTCGGGAACCACCCGGCAGATGATGGCGAGCCCGGTTCGATGACGGCAGACGTTGACCCGGAAGCGGCCCACGTCCTGGGCGGTGTAGGAGAGGTCCACCGCCCCCTTGACCCCGAGAACGTCCCGATGCTCGGGGGCCAGGATCTCGCCGGCCAGCCGGTCGACCTCCGCCGCATCCAGCTCCCGGTGATCGAGCGGGATCAGCTCTCCGTCCATGCGGACGAGGGGGGCGCGCCCCGCGGTCAGGTGGATGTCCGAGCAGCCCTGCTCCCGGCCGAGCCGGAGGATGCCATCGATTTCAGCCATGTCGCCTCCGAAGTTCCAGTGGGGAGGCATCGAGGAGATCCCGGATCCTCTCTCCCAGTTCCGCCGCGCTCCCGATGCGTTCGTCCGGCTCGCGGGCCATGGCCGCCGCGGTCAGGGCCTCGATTTCCGGCGGCACCCCCTCGGAAAGCTCGCTCATGGGCCGCGCTTCCCCTTCGAGGTGCTGGAAGAGGATCTTGACCGGGGTTTCGGCGGTGAACGGAGGCCGCCCGGTGATCATCTCGTAGAGAACGATGCCCAGGCCGTACACGTCGACCCGGTGATCGGCTTCCTCGCCGCGGATCTGCTCGGGGGCCATGTACTCGGGGGTCCCGATCAGGAGCCCGCTCTTGGTGAGCCGGGACCCGACCCTCTGCTCGGCCCACGCCAGGCCGAAGTCCACGATCTTCACCTCGTCGTCCACTCCCACCAGGATGTTCCCGGGCTTGATGTCCCGGTGCACCACCCCCGCCTCGTGGGCCGCGGCCAGGCCGTCGCAGGCCTGCGCCAGGATGCCGAGCGAACGCCAGGGATCGAGCTTCCCCGCCTCGGTCAGGACCTTCCCCAGGTCGCGCCCCGGGAAATACTCCATGGACACCGCGTGCGCGCCGCCCAGGTCGATCAGATCGTAGATGCGGATCACGTTCCGGTGGGTGATCTTCCGGGTGAGCTTCAGCTCCTGCACGAAACGACGGATGGCCCCTTCGTCCTCGGAGAGGTGGGAGTTCAGGATCTTGAAGATGATGCGATCCTGGACCGCGGTGTCCTCGACCAGGTAGATGGCTCCGAACCCTCCCCGACCGATGTGCTGGACCACGCGATACCGGTTGAGCAGCTCCATCCCCGGGGACAGCTCGCGGAAGTTGGTGGAGGGGCCCCGATCCGCCTCGGGACGTCGCGCCCCGGGGGGAACCGACCCGAGGGCCGCGAACGGCGGATCCCCCGAACCCGCGGTCACCGGGAACGGCAGGCCCGCTCCGGAACCCCGGTGACGCCCGCCTTCGACCTGGAGCGGCATGTCGGCGCGCGCCTCGGGCTCGGGGCCGATCCGGGCCGCCCCCAGGGCCTCGTTCACCCGGCGTCGTTCCTCCGCGTCGAGGCCGGCGCTGGAGAGCAGCTTCAGGGCGGAAGCGGCCTCCCGCCGGATCTCCTCGCTCTCGGAAGTCGCGAGTCGGCTCAGGGGCTCCAGCGCCCGGGGATCGCCGATCGCGCCGAGGGCGCGGGCGCAGAGCGGGGCCACCGTCGAATCGGCGGCCATCAGATCCATGAGCGGCTCCACCGCCCGGGTATCGCGGGTGCGGGCCAGGGCGTCGATCGAACGTTCCCGGACCCACCAGTCGGAGTCGCCCAGGGCCCGGATCAAGGGCTCCACCGCGCGCGCGCTGGGAATCGCGTTCAGGATCTCCACCGCGTACCGGCGAACGAACTCGTCATCGTCCCCGAGCAGGCCGAGCACCGCCTCCACCACCCGGTCCCCGCCCAGGCTCCCCAGGGCGTCGGCGGCCCGCACCCGCACCCACCAGTCCTCGTCCCGGAGCGCCCGCACCAGGTCCTGGACCGCCTCGGTGGTGGCCACCTCGTTCAGGACCTCCACCGCGGCCCGGCGGGCGTACTCGGACTCGTCCTTCAGGATCTCCAGGAGGTGCGGCACCGCGGAGGCGTCTCCAAGTTCGATCACCGCGTCGATGACCTCGGTCTGCACCTTGAGATCCTCGTCCCGGAGCGCCCGCACCAGCTCGCCGATCTGCGAACGCGCTTCCAGCTGGCGGAGGGACCGCACCGTTTCCAGGCGGACGCTCTTGTGCTCGTCCTGGAGGGTGGCGATCAGGGCGGGAGCCACCCGTTCGGCGTCGAACCGGGCCAGGAGCTTCACCATGTAGAGGCGGATCCACCAGTCCTCGTGGCGGAGGAGTTCGATCATGGGAGCCAGCACCGACTCGTCCGCGTTCCGTTCCAGGAGCCGAAACACCACCCCCCGGGCCTCCTTGCCGAGACCGGGCAGGACCGCCACCAGCTTTCGGGGCGGCATGTGCGGAGCCTGCGCGGTGAGGATTCCCTCCAGGACCCCCTTGGGCAAGGTGCGGTCGGCGAGGAGATCGATGAGCCGCTCGGGATCGTACCCCCGCCCCCGCTCCAGCACCTGGGCCACCCCGGAGACCACGGCGGGGTTCGGTGAAGCGAGGGCGTCCAGATAGACGGGCAGGGACTCGTCCACGAGAAGGCGGGCGAGGATCGCCAGGGCGGGTCCGCGAGCTTCGCCGTGGCTCAGGCAGTCCAGGACGCGGGGAAGCGTGAGCTCGCCCAAGGCCACCAGGTCCTCTTGGGCCCGGCCCAGCGCCGCGGGAGAGATGGAGCGCGAGGCCTTGAGCCTCCGAACGCACCGTCCCGCTCTGAACTCATTGAGCAGGTTCATCCGCGATCATCCTCGCGAGTCGACGGAACCGGCCCGCGGCGGGAGAAGGGCCGGCCCGGCCGGGATCAACCCCGGCCCAGGAACCACACACCGGCCCCGCCCACCAGCACCCCCACCAGGAAGGAGACGATCAGGAGGAGGGTTACGGCGGCGTTCGAGAACCCGGTTCGCACGGTCTGGGCGGACAGGGAGGCCGGGCTCTCGGCCCCGTCCCGTTCGCGATATTCCGAAACCAGGTTCTCGAGTTCCACGGTGGAGAGCACGGTGGTGCCCTGAAAGGCGGTGGGCGTCAACTGCCGCGTGTCCCCTGCCTGGTGGCCGCGGCGTTCGTCCTCGTAGCTGATCCACAGGGAGAACTTCCCGATGTGCAGAACGTCGTTCTCCATCAGGACTTCGCGCTTCGCCTGGATCATCTTCTCGTTCAGGACGGTGCCGTTGGCGCTCCCCAGATCCTCGGCCTCGTAGTAGCCCCGGGGGGCGGCGTGGAGCCGCAAGTGGTGGCGGGAGACCCCGGGATTGTCCAGAAAGACATCGCTGTCCGGGTCCCGACCCACTGTGACCGTCTCCTGCTTGAAGCGATAGGAGCGGATCGGCCTCCCCTTCAGGGAGAGCCGCACCTTGAGAACCTTGGTTCCCGGCTGAGGGGCTCCGTCGCTTACGTGTTCGGGCAGTCCCATCGTGTCCACGCCTCCTTCCTGCGCGCGAGGTTCGATACGCCTCGTGTCGTTATCGGCACGCCGGTTATGGGGTTTAAGACTGCGGGG
>CAYRIJ010000112.1:10587-11133 GCA_964424285.1 uncultured bacterium | reverse complement strand
CCATTCTTCACCCCACCTTCGGCCGCGGGGACGTGATCGGCCAGGACGGGACCGGTCCCGACGCCCGTCTCACCGTGGTCTTCGCCGGAAACGTGAAGAAGAGGATCGTGGCCCGCTACGCCCAGTGGGAGGAGAGCCATGTCGATTTTTGAGCAGCGAACCGGAGGCACGCCCGTTCCCGGAGTTTGCCGTGGCGGTCACTAGGGCCGACGTCGATCGCACGGCCCGGCTGGCCCGTCTCGACCTGTCCGAGGACGAGGCGGCGGTGATGGAGCGGGACCTGAACGCCATCCTCGCCATCGCGGAGCGGCTCTCCGCCCTGGACACCCGGGGGATCGACCCCGCCGAGGGCTCCGGAGGCGAGGCGACCCCGCTCCGCGAGGACGCCGCGGTGCCGTGGCTCGCGCCCGGCGAGGCCACCGCCGGAGCGCCCGAAGCGAGGGAGGGCCTGTTCCAGGTTCCTCCCGCCATCGAGACGGAGTAAGCGGCGGTGGACCTCCACTGGGAACCGGCGGCTGCGATCGCGGCGCGCGTGCGGAGCGGGAA
>CAYRIJ010000112.1:0-10577 GCA_964424285.1 uncultured bacterium | reverse complement strand
TCTATCCCTCGGACCGCTTCTCCGAGACGCACAGCGGGAAGCTCTCCGCGGCGGCCGTCTGCGAGGCCGCCCTGGCCCGGATCGACGCCCTGAATCCCGCCGCGGCCGCGTTTCTCACCGTGACCGCGGACGAGGCCCGGAAGGCCGCGCGGGAGGTGGATGCCCGAATCGCCGCGGGCGAGGACCCCGGCCCCCTGTCCGGGGTGCCGGTGGCGGTGAAGGACAACATCGCCACCCGCGGGGTGCGCACCACCTGCGCCTCGCGGATGCTCGAGACCCACGTTCCCCTCTACGACGCCACCGCGGTGGAGCGGCTCCGGGCCGCCGGAGCGGTGGTGGTGGGGAAGACCAACCTCGACGAGTTCGGGATGGGATCCTCCACCGAGCGTTCCGCCTTCGGCGCGGTCCGCAATCCCTGGCGCGCGGATCGGGTGCCCGGCGGCTCGAGCGGCGGCTCGGCGGCCGCGGTGGCCTCGGGGATGGCCGCGCTGGCCCTGGGGACGGACACCGGGGGCTCCATCCGCCAGCCCGGCGCCTTTTGCGGGCTCCACGCGCTGAAACCCACCTACGGCCGGGTGTCCCGGTTCGGCATGGTGGCCTACGCCTCCTCCTTCGACCAGATCGGCGGCTTCGCCCGGAGCGCCGGGGACCTGGCCCTCCTCTACCGGGTCCTGGCCGGCCCCGACCCGCGGGACTCCACCTCCTCGCCGCGGGGGGTGGAGGCGGTCGACCCCGGCGCGGACGTGGGGGGGCTTCGGATCGGGATCGCCTCGGAGATCCTGGAGCGCCCCGGGATGCAGCCCGAGGTCTCGGCCGCGGTGCGGGAGGCGGGGGAGACCCTCCGGGCGGCGGGGGCGACGATCGCCGACGTCACCCTTCCCGATCCCGAGACCGCGGTGGGGGCCTACTATCTCCTCGCCACCGCCGAGGCCTCGAGCAACCTGGCCCGCTACGACGGGGTGCGCTACGGGCTCCGGGTCCCCGGCCCCACCCTCGACGAAACCTACCGCCGCACCCGGAGCGCGGGATTCGGCCCCGAGGTGAAGCGGCGGATCCTGCTCGGCACCTATGTCCTCTCCGCCGGCTACTACGACGCCTACTATCTGGAGGCGCAGAGGGCCCGGGTGCTCCTCCGGCGGAGCTTCGAGCGGTTGTTCGAGACGTGCGACCTGATCCTCCTTCCCACCGCCCCCACCAGCGCCTTCCGGCTGGGGGAGAAGACCGGCGACCCGGTGGCCATGGTTCTCTCCGACGTCTTCACCGTGTTCGCCAACCTCACCGGGATGCCGGGGATGAACGTTCCGGCGGGGTTCGATTCCGAGGGACTCCCGCTGGGGGTGCAGCTCCTGGCCCCGCGGTGGCGGGAGGACCGGCTGTTCCGGGGCGCGGGGACCCTGGAGCGCGCCCATCCCGATCCCCGCCGCCGTCCGCCGGAAGGGGGGAGCGCCCGATGAGCGCCCCCACCCGCCTGGCCGAGAAGTACGAGACGGTGATCGGGCTGGAGATCCACGTCCAGCTCCTCACCCGGACCAAGATCTTCTGCGGCTGCTCGGCGGCCTACGGGGCCCCCCCCAACACCCACGTCTGCCCGGTCTGCCTGGGCCATCCGGGGGTGTTGCCGGTCCTGAACCGGGACGCGGTGGCCCTGGCCCTCCGGTTCGGGCTGGCGGTGGGGGCGTCCCCCGCCCCCCGGAGCGTGTTCGCCCGCAAGAACTACTTCTATCCCGACCTCCCCAAGGGCTACCAGATCAGCCAATACGAGCGCCCGATTTTGTCGGGGGGATCGTTGAAATATGTTCACGACGGAACGGACCGGTCCACGCGCCTGGTCCGGGCCCACCTGGAGGAGGACGCGGGGAAGTCCTTCCACCTGGAGTCGGGGCGGGAGCCGGCCACCCTGGTGGACCTGAACCGCGCCGGGGTGCCGCTCCTGGAGGTGGTGACCGAGCCCGATCTCCGGAGCCCGGAGGAGGCCCACGCCCTCCTGGAGCGGCTCCGCCAGCTGGTGGTGTACCTCGGCATCTGCGACGGCAACATGGAGGAGGGAAGCCTCCGCGCCGACGCCAACATCTCGGTCCGTCCCCGCGGCCAGGCCGAACTCAATCCCAAGACCGAGATCAAGAACCTGAATTCCTTCCGGAACGTGGAGCGGGCCCTGGCCTGGGAGATGAAGCGGCAGGCCCGGGCCCTGGAGGACGGCGACGCGCCGATCCAGGCCACCCGGCTCTGGGATCCCGGGGAAGGGCGCACCCGGGTCATGCGCGTCAAGGAAGAGGCCCACGACTACCGCTATTTCCCCGATCCCGATCTCCTGCCCCTGGTGGTGGATCCGGACTGGGTGGAGGCGGTGCGGCGGACGCTCCCCGAGCTTCCCGGGGAGAAGGAGAGGCGGCTGTCCCGGGACTACGGGATCCCTCCCGAGGACGCGACGGTCCTGGCCGCGTCGTGGGAGATGGCCGACTACTTCGAGACCGCGGCCCGCGCCGCCGGGGACGGGAAGGCCGCCGCCAACTGGGTCCTGACCGAGATCATGCGCCTGGTGAAGGAATCCCCCGAGGGCCTGGCCGGGATCAAGGTGGATCCGGCCATGCTGGGCAAGATGGTGCGCATGATCGGCGCGGGAACGATCAGCGGGAAGATCGGGAAGGCGGTGTTCGCCGAGATGGAGGCTTCGGGAGGGGATCCGGAGGAGATCGTGAAGGCGAAGGGGCTCTCGCCCATCACCGATCCGGAGGCGCTCCGCCGGGTGGTGGACGAGGTGGTGGCCGCCCATCCCGGCCCCGCCGCCGACTACCGGGCCGGCCGGGCGGCCGCGCTCCAGTTCCTGATGGGGCAGGTGATGCGCCGGACCGGCGGGCGGGCGGATCCGGTGGAGGCGCGGAGCGCGATCACCGCCGCCCTCGAGGTCCCGCGGGGGCCCGGGAACGCGTCGCCGGAAGAGGGGGATCCCCAGGCATGAGCGGACTCAAGGTGTTGGTGGTGGGTTCCGGCGGACGGGAGCACGCCCTGGGGTGGGCGCTCGACCGGTGCGCTTCGGTGGCGCGGGTGGAGGCGGCGCCGGGGAATCCCGGCCTGGCCGAGATCGGTCCGCTCCGGCCGGTGGCCGCCGACGACCTGGACCGGCTGGCCGCCCTGGTCCGGACCGAACGCTACGACCTGGTGGTGGTGGGTCCCGAGGCGCCGCTCGCCGCCGGTCTGGCCGACCGGTTGCGCGCGGACGGGACCGCGGTGTTCGGACCCGGCGCGGCCGGGGCGCGCCTGGAAGCGAGCAAGGCGTTCGCCAAGGCCTTCATGGCCCGGCACGGCATCCCCACCGCGCGATATCGCACCGTGACCCGCCTCGCCGAGGCCGAGGATACGTTCGCCGAATGGGGCGCTCCCATCGTGGTCAAGGCCTCGGGGCTGGCCGCGGGGAAGGGCGTCACGGTGGCGGAGACGGTGGAGGAGGCCCGGACCGCGGCCCGCGCCGCTCTGGAGGGGTCCGCCTTCGGCGCGGCGGGGGCGGAGGTGGTGCTGGAGGAGCGGCTGGTCGGCGAGGAGGCCTCGGTGTTCGCGATCACCGACGGCCGGGACCACCGCATCCTACCCGGGTCCCGCGATCACAAGCGGGCCCGGGACGGGGACCGGGGGCCCAACACCGGCGGCATGGGGGCGGTGAGCCCGGCGGCGATCCTCACCCCCGCGCGCCTGGAGGAGATCGGGCGCGCCATGGTGGAGCCGACCCTGGAGGGCCTGCGGCGGGAGGAGACCGCGTTTCGCGGGCTCCTCTATTTCGGGGTCATGGTGACCGCCGAGGGCCCCAGGCTCCTGGAGTACAACGTCCGGTTCGGCGATCCGGAGACCCAGGCCGTGCTCCCCCGGCTGGGGGGGGACCTGGCCGGAACGCTCATGGCCGCGGCGCGGGGGGAGTTGGCCGGGGTGGCTCCCGACCCGTCCGTTCATCCCGCCTCGGCCTGCGTGGTGGCGGCGGCCCGGGACTACCCGCGCTCGGGGGCGCGCGGCCTTCCCATCACCGGGATCGAGCGCGCCCGGGAACGGGGAGCGTTGGTCTTCCACGCCGGAACCGCGATCGGGGACGGCCGGCTGGTCGCCGCGGGGGGACGGGTGTTGAACGTGGTGGGGGTCGGGGGCAGCCTCGACGAGGCGCTTCGGATCGCCTACGCCGGAGTCGCCGAGATCCACTTCGAAGGCATGCGCTATCGCGCGGACATCGGGGGGCGGACCCCCGGGGCGGCGGAGCGCGGGAACCCAGCGAACCAAGGAGGGAAATAGACACGATGGCCGATGCCAAGGTAGCGGTGCTCATGGGGAGCGAGTCGGATCGGACGCGGATGGAAGGCACGTTGAAGGTCCTCGAAGATCTGGGGATCCCGCACGAGGCGCACGTCATGAGCGCCCATCGGAGCCCGGACAGGGTGGCCGCCTTCGCCGCGGGCGCCGCGGGAAAGGGTCTGCGGGTGTTGATCGCAGGGGCGGGGATGGCCAATCACCTGGCCGGGGCGGTGGCCGCCCGCACCCTGCTTCCGGTGATCGGAGTGCCTCTGGATGCCTCGCCGCTCTCCGGAATGGACTCGCTCCTCTCCACCGTGCAGATGCCTCCCGGGGTTCCGGTGGCCACGGTCGCGGTGGGGAGCGCGGGGGCCAAGAACGCGGCCTGGCTGGCCGCGGAGATCCTGGCGCTCGGCGATCCCGATCTCGCCGGACGGCTCCGGGCCCGACGCGAGGCGATGGGTGGCTGAGCCCGAGCGGGTGGCCCTGGACCCGGGCGAGCCCGATCCGGCGGTCCTCGACCGCGCGGCGCGGATCCTCCACGAGGGGGGCATCGTGATCGCTCCCAGCGACACCGTGTACGGCCTCCTGGCGCTCCCGCGAAGCACCCGGGGCCGGGCGGAGCTGGCGCGTCTCAAGGGGCGGCCCGGCCCCTTCATCGTTCTGATTCGCACCTGGGAAGAGGCCCGCTCCTGGACCCGGGGAGTGGAGGACGCGATCTGGACCCGGCTCCGGCGGGTGTGGCCGGGTCCGGTGACCGCGATCCTTCCCACCGCGCCGGAAATGCCGGGGTCCGAGAACGGCGGCATCGGGCTCCGGATGCCCGAATCAAGGTTCCTGGCGGATCTTCTCCGGGTGGTGGGGGAGCCGCTCTTCTCCACCAGCGCCAACCCGCCGGGGGCGGCGTCTCCGGTCACCGCCCGCGATGCGTCGGGTGGATTCCCCCAGGGCGTGGCCCTGGTGCTGGACGGAGGCCCCGCCGCCTCCCGCGAACCCTCGACGATTGTGGACCTCTCCGGTCCGGTGCCTCGGTTGGCGCGCGCGGGCCGCGGGGATGCCCGTGCGCTTCTTGACCCCGACCGGTTCCCCCCCTAGAATCCTATCGATGAAGACCCATCGACCTTATCGGATCCTCTTCGTTTGCACCGGCAACATCTGCCGGAGCCCGATGGCGGAGGGGATCCTGAGGAGCGAACTCTCCCCCCGGGCGCTCTCCCGGGCGGAGGTGGTCTCCGCCGGGGTCGGTGCGGTGGAAGGGCTTCCCGCCAGCGAGAACGCGGTAACGGTGTGTGAGGAGGAGGGGATCGACATCGGCGGGCATCGTTCGCAACCCCTGACTCCAGCCCTCATCGAATCCTGCGATCTGGTTCTGGCCATGGAAGAACACCACCGGGTGGCGGCGGAACGGATGGCGCCGCGCTTCGGCGACCGGATCCGTCTGTTGAGCCGGTTCGCGGCCGGAGACGAGTCGGTTCCGCCCCTCGGAATTCCCGATCCCATCGGAGGCGACCTCGAGGAGTACCGGGGCGCCTTCGCTCAGATTCGCGAGTTCCTCATTCAGGCGTTGCCCCGGATCGAGAGCGGGATACCGGCCGGCGCCATGGAGTCCTGACATGCCAGTGCCGAAATCTCCCGAGGCGCGAAGCGAAAGCATCTGGTTCGACGGTGACTTCGTCCCGTGGGCGGACGCCAAGGTCCATGTCCTGAGCCACGTCATCCACTACGGTTCCAGCGTGTTCGAGGGCATCCGCTGCTACAGCACCCCGGACGGACCCGCGATCTTCCGGTTGACCGATCACGTCAAGCGTCTGTTCTTCTCCGCCAAGGTGATCCGCATCGAGATTCCCTTCACCGAGGAGGAGATCACCGAGGCCTGCATCGAGGCGGTGCAGCGGAACGAGTTCGAGAGCTGCTACATCCGTCCGGTGGTTCTCCGGGGAGCCGGGGCCATGGGGGTGCTGCCCCGCGACAATCCCATCCACACCGCGATCGCGGCCTGGCCCTGGGGGGCCTATCTCGGCCCCGAGGCGCTGGAGAAGGGGATCGACGTCATCGTCTCGACCTGGCGGAAGATGCCGCCGAACACCCTTCCCGCCCTGGCCAAGATCGGGGGGGCCTACGTCCTGGCGTCGGTGGCCAAGATGGAGGCGGTGCGGCTCGGCTACGCCGAGGCGCTGATGCTCGACACCGAGGGCCGGGTGGCCGAGGGCACCGGCGAGAACCTCTTCGCGGTCATCGAGGGAAAGGTCGTCACCCCGCCCCTCAGCTACTCCATTCTGGGCGGGATCACCCGCCGGAGCATCATGCAGCTCGCCGCCGACCACGGCCTCGAGGTGGTGGAGCAGCCCCTGAGCCGGGCCCTGATCTACATGGCCGAAGAGCTGTTCTTCACCGGCACCGCCGCCGAGGTGACCCCCATCCGTTCGGTGGACGGGACGGTGGTGGGCGCGGGCCGGCCGGGTCCGGTGACCAAGCTCCTTCAGAAGCAGTTCTTCGAAATCGTGAACGGACGCGCCCCCGATCGCCACGGCTGGCTCACCCGGACGGCACAGCGGGTCTCGCGCGCCCCCCAGGGCTGACACGCCGGAGCGGAACAGACCGACCATGAAACCTCTCGACCGGGATCCCGAGGTCCGCGACGCCGTGCGCGGAGAGCTGACGCGCCAACGCCACACGCTGGAGATGATCGCCAGCGAGAACTTCACCAGCCCCGCGGTGCTGGCCGCGGTGGGTTCGGTGCTCACCAACAAGTACGCCGAGGGCTATCCGGGCAAACGGTACTACGGGGGCTGCGAGTACGCGGACCAGGTGGAGCGCCTGGCCCGCGACCGGGCCAAGGCGCTGTTCGGGGCCGAGCACGCCAACGTCCAGCCCCATTCCGGCTCCACCGCCAACATGACCGCGTACTTCTCGGTGCTGGATCACGGGGACCGGATCCTGGGCATGAACCTGGCCCACGGCGGCCACCTCACCCACGGCCACAAGGTGAACTTCAGCGGCCGCTTCTTCGAGGTGCACCAGTACGGGGTCTCGGCGGAGACGGGCCGGATCGACCATGACGGGCTCCGGAAGACCGCGCGGGAAGTGAAGCCCAAGCTGATCATCGCCGGGGCCAGCGCCTATCCGCGGATCATCGACTTCGACGTCTTCCGGGAGGTGGCCGACGAGGTGGGGGCGCTGTTCCTGGTGGACATGGCCCACATCGCGGGTCTGGTGGCCGGGGGGGCGCACCCCAATCCGGTCCCGGCGGCCGATCTGGTCACCAGCACCACCCACAAGACCCTTCGCGGGCCCCGGGCGGGATTCATCCTCTGCAAGGAGCGGTTCGCCAAGGACGTGGACCGGGTGAACTTCCCCGGGATGCAGGGGGGGCCCCTCATGCACGTGATCGCCGGGAAGGCGGTCTGCTTCGGCGAGGCCCTGGAGCCCGGCTTCCGCGACTACGCCGCCCGGGTGGTGGCCAACGCCCGGGCCCTGGCCGACACCCTGCTTTCCCACGGGTTCGACCTGGTGAGCGGGGGGACCGACAACCACCTCATGCTGGTGGATCTTCGCTCCAAGGGAATCACCGGGAAGCTGGCGGAGGAGACGCTGGAGCGGGCGGGCATCACCGTGAACAAGAACGCGATCCCCTTCGATCCGGAGAAGCCCTTCGTCACCAGCGGCATCCGGATCGGAACCGCGGCCCTGACCACCCGGGGCATGCGGGAGGACCAGATGCGACACATCGGCCGGTTGATCGGGGCGGTGCTGGACCGTCCCGACGACGAGGCGGCGCTTCACCGCGCCCGGGCCGAGGTGACCGAGCTCACCGGCGTCTTCCCTCTCTATCCCGAGCTGGGCTGAGCGGGCGGAAAGGACCGACCCGTGGCGAGATCCGATCGTCCGGCCAGCCAGGGGGGGAGCCCGATCCGGGAGACCTTCCTCCCCTACGCCCTGCCCCAGTTCGGCGACGAGGAAAAGCGAGAGCTTCTCGACGCCCTGGAGTCGGGGTGGATCACCACCGGCCCCCGGGTCGAACGGCTGGAGGGAGACCTGGCCGTCGCGGTGGGGGCGAAACACGTGGCCTGCGTGGATTCCTGCACCGCCGCCCTCCACATCGCCCTGGCCTCCCTCGATCTGAAGCCCGGGGACGAGGTCGTCACCAGCCCGCTCACCTTCTGCAGCACGGTCAACAGCATCGTCCACGCCGGCGGCACCCCGGTCCTGGCCGACGTGGAGCCCGATACCCTGAACCTGGACCCCGCCCGGGTCGCGGAACGGATCACCCCGCGCACGCGCGCCCTGCTTCCCGTTCACTACGCCGGCCATCCCTGCGACATGGACGCGCTCAAGGCGTTGGCCGCGAAGCACGGCCTGATCGTGATCGAGGACGCCGCCCACGCCGTCGGGGCGTCCTACAAGGGCCGGCCGGTGGGAAGCATCGGGGACATGACCTGCTTCTCCTTCTACGCCACCAAGAACCTCACCACCGCCGAGGGCGGGGCCCTGGCCACCGACGACGAGGCCACGATCGAGAAGGCGCGGCTGCTTGCCCTGCACGGGATGAGCAGGGACGCGTGGAAGCGCTATACCTCCGCGGGGTCCTGGTACTACGAGGTGGTGCTCCCCGGCTTCAAGTACAACATGACCGACCTCGAGGCGGCCCTGGGCATTCACCAGCTCCGCCGCCTCCCCGAGTTCAACCGCCGCCGCCGGGAGCTGGCCCGGCGCTACGACGAGGCCTTCCGCGACCACCCCGCGATCGAGATCCCGGCGTGGAGGCCCGACGTCGAACACGTCTATCATCTGTACCCCATCCGGCTCCGCCTGGAGCGGCTCACCATCGACCGGGGGCGGTTCATCGAGGAGCTGAAAGCCGAGAACATCGGCACCACCGTGAACTTCATCCCCATCCACCACCACCCATACTACCGGGACACCCTGAAGCTCGGAACGGGGGCGCTCCCGGTGGCCGAAGCGGCCTACGAGCGGCTCATCTCGCTTCCCCTCTACCCGCGGATGACCGAGCGGGACCTGGACGACGCGGCCGGGGCGGTGGAGAAGGTGGCCGGCGCCTTCGCCCGCTGACCCGACCGGGGTCCCCGGCCGCCCGCGCCGCCGTAGGAGAGCCCTCGCGCCGGAGATCCGGCGCCCACCCGCGGGCGGTTGGTGCGGACGGGCGGCTAGTGCGGGAGGCTCCGGAGCGCCTCGGCCACCCGCACCTGCTGATCCTCGGTGAGCTCGGGGAACATGGGGAGCGAGAGGCAGGTTCGGGCCCAATTCTCGGAGACGGGGAAGCTCCCGTCGCCCATGCCGAGCGCCTTGAACGCGGGCTGCTCGGGGAGGGTGGTGGGGTAGTGGGTGGCGACGCCGATGCCGCGTTTCCCCAGCGCCTCGGCGATCTCGTCCCGCCGGGAGTGGCGGACCACGTAGAGGTGGTACACGTGCACCGCCCCCGGACGCTCCACCGGGAGACGCAACGGCTCGCCCCAGGGGGCCACCCCGGCCAACAGCTCGCGGTAACGCGCGGCGGCCCGCCGGCGGCCCTCGGTCCACTCGGGCAGATGGCGGAGCTTCAGGTCGAGGACCGCGGCCTGGAAGGCGTCCAGCCGTTCGTTCCACCCCAGGTAGCCGTGGAAGTACCGGTCGGTGCGGCCGTGGTTGGCCAGGCGCCGCACCCGGTCGGCCAGGTCCCCGTTCCGGGTGATGAGGCACCCGGCGTCCCCGGCCGCCCCCAGGTTCTTGCTCGGGTAGAAGGAGAAGGCCGCCGCCTCCCCGAAGGTCCCGGTGCGGGCGGCGCCGAGGGTGGCGAAGTGGCTCTGCGCGCAGTCTTCGAGCATCCGGAGGCCGTGTTGCTTCGCGACCTCGAGCAGGGCGGGGATCGGGGCGGGGTGGCCGTAGAGGTGAACCGGAATCATGAGCCGGGTGCGCTCGGTGACCGCGGCCGAGGCCGCCTCGGGGTCCAGGCAGGCGGTCTCGGGGTCCACGTCCACGAACACCGGCCGGGCCCCCGCCCGGACCGCGCTGGCCGCGGTGGCGATGAAGGTGAAGGCGGGGACGAGGACCTCGTCGCCGGCCTCGAGCCCCATCGCTTCCATTCCCAGCTGGAGCGCGGCGGTGCCGCTCTTCACCGTCACCGCGTGGGGAATGTCGTGGGCCTCGGCGAAGTGCCGCTCGAACCGTTCGACCGGCTCGCCCCCCACGAAGGCGGCGTTGGCGAGGATGGGACGGACCGCCTCCAGGAGCTCCGGTTCGAGAGCGCGATGCTGGGCGGCGAGATCGATGAAGGGAACGCGGGTCTCGCTCATGGGAGCACTCCTTGGGCC
>CAYRIJ010000111.1:7301-11136 GCA_964424285.1 uncultured bacterium | reverse complement strand
CCAGGAAGGCGTCGGTCTCCGAAACCGCGAGCCAGTCCGCGGTGAGGACCGCGGGATCCCCCTCCCGGTTGAAGTCGTGGAAGGTCCAGGCTCCCTGGTGGGTGGCGTCGTTGCTCCACCCCGAGAACCAGAGCTGGGACTCCTTGCCGGGGGGGACCACGTTCATCTGCCAGTTCACCGACTCCCCGTCGCGCTTCCCGGTGAGCCGCAGCTGGTAGTCCTCGCCGGAGCGGGTGTAGGTGTAGATCCAGGTGTACGACCCGTCGCTCTGCCGGCTGGGGACGGTGTGAAGCGCCAGGGCCAGGGCGGCTTCGGGGGGAATCATGATCGCGGTGACGGCCAGGTTCACGACGGCTACCCGTCCCGCCGCCATGACGAAATGGGTCACCGCGGAAGGCGTCCGGTCGGCCGGGGAGCCGGAGACGTTGAAGTAGTCCAGGTTCAGGTGCATCGAGGCGGTGGTGGGGAGGGGCGGCGGATCGCTCTTCTGCTTGTCCCCCCCGCATCCGGCGGCGGCCAGGAGCGCCGCTCCCGCCACGCCGATCGCCAGCAGCCTCGGAATCCGATACCTCATGGGATTTCCTCCTTCGCCCGGGCCGCCCATCGACTCCATGAACGCCCCGGACCTGAACTCGGCCCCTTCGATCGATTGCGGCGCGGTCAGCGCCGGTCGAGCTTCTTCAGCTTCCTCCAGAGGGTGCTGCGGCTGATCCCGAGACGCCGGGCGGCCTCGGACGCGTTTCCCGCCACCCGCTCCAGGGTGCGTTGAATGTAGATCGCCTCCACCTCGTCCAGGGTCAACCCGTCCGGAACGTGAACCGCTTCCCTGGGGGCTTCGATCCGGGGCCGGGCCGCCTCGCGCATCTGGGGGGGGAGGTCCTCGGGGCGGATCACGTCGTCCTCGGCCAGGGCCACCGCCCGCTGGAGGGCGTTTTCCAGCTCCCGGACGTTCCCCGGATAATCGTAGCGCACGAGCCGGACCTGGGCCTCCTCGGAGAACCCGCTCAGGCTCTTGTGCATCTTGGCCGCGTAGCGGTCGAGAAAGTAGCCGGCGAGGAGCGGGATGTCCTCCCGCCGCTCCCGGAGCGGGGGCACCTCGATCTGGAACACGTTCAGCCGGTAGTAGAGAT
Source organism: uncultured bacterium (assembly GCA_964424285.1). Taxonomy (GTDB): domain Bacteria; phylum Eisenbacteria; class RBG-16-71-46; order JABDJR01; family JABDJR01; genus CAVSKL01. Next base: position 10,006 of record CAYRIJ010000111.1, on the reverse strand, counting down.
CCTCGCGAAAGCCCCCCTCCTCCATGGCCCGGCGAATGTCGCGGTTGGTGGCGGAGATGATGCGGACGTCCACCCGGATCGAGCTGTTGGAGCCCACCCGGCGCACCTCCCCTTCCTGGAGCGCGCGAAGCAGCTTGACCTGGCTCGTCTGCGGCAGCTCGCCGACCTCGTCCAGGAAGAGGGTGCCGCCGTCGGCCTGCTCGAACATGCCCTTCTTGTCGGTGGTGGCGCCGGTGAAGGATCCCCGCGCGTGACCGAAAAGCTCGGACTCCAGGAGGTTCTCGGGAAGGGCGCCGCAATTGATGGCCAGGAACGGCCCGTGGGCCCGGCGGCTCTGGAAGTGGATGGAGCGGGCCAGGAGCTCCTTCCCGGTCCCCGACTCCCCGGTCAGGAGCACGGCGCTCTCGGTGGGGGCGATCTTGGACACGAAGCGGAAGATCCGCTGCATGCGCGGACTCCGCCCGATGATGTGGACGGCGCCGGCATCCGGTCCCTCCAGGGGGGCCCGGGTGCCGGAAGTGTCGATGAAGGGGGACCTTGAAGAGGCTGTCATGATCGATGTCGGCGTTCCAGAATCGGTTCGGCGGAGAGACCCCGGTCCGGCCGCGAGCGGAGGGTCGGATCCCGTACGCGGCCGGGGCCGGGTCACCGGCAAGCTTCGTCCATGACTGTACCGGTCGGGAGCGGGGATGGGGTAGGGCGATTCCCGGAAGCGGCGCCGGAGCCTCGGGGGGCGATCGGCGGACCCGGACGACGAGGGCGGCCCGGGAGCCGGCGACCGCCGCGTCTACCCGCCGTTCCCCGCGTCAGGAATTCGTCCGGCCGCGGGGATCAGTAGCCGGCGCGCCGGGCGCGGCGCGGGGCATCGCGACCCACCGTCTGGTGCCGGACCTGCTTCAACCCGAGGCTGGCCGACGGGGTCGACGCGGGGAAGAACTCGTAGTGGCGGGTGTAGAACCAGAACGTCACGTCGCACGAGTAGTGGGCGGCGATGGTGGCGGTTCCGTTCTCGGGAACCGTCACCACCAGGTCCCGGTCGCGGAGCGGAATGTTCTTCTCGTCCACGAAGGCCATGGTGTCCCGGCGGAGCTCGCGCTCCCCCTTGAGACCCTGGTCCCGGATCAGATCCTGCATCTTCCCTTCGAGCATCGTGTTCTTGATGTAGGGGCTGGTGAACCGGTAGCCGAGGTGGATGGCGGCCAGGACAAGGAGAAACCCCAGAAGTCCACGTATCATGATGACGCCCTCGCAGGAACGGGTACGGCGCGGGAGCGGCAAGTGGGCGCGCCCGCGTTTCCGAACGGTTATCGGCCGCCTTCGCCGGAAGTTGAGGCCGCCTCGGCGGCGAGGACCGCGGCGGGGGGAGGGCCCCCATCCCCTCCGGAGGCGGGTGTCCGCCAGGTTCCCCGCCCCCACCACCAGCGGAGCGCCACCCCCCGGACGGCCGCGGTCGCGCTCACCGTCCACCAGATCCCCTGCGGCCCCCACCCCGCGGGCCCGGAGAGGAGCCAGGCCAGCGGGATCCGGATGAGCGAGATGGGGACCGAGACCAGCATGGGGGGGAGGGTGTGGCCCGCGCCCGCGAAGCCGCCGCTCAGGACCAGCTCCCAGGACTGGAAGACCTGGCAGACGGCGACCGCCCGCAGGAACTCCACCCCCTCGCCCACCGCGCCGGGATCCGCGGTGAAGAGCCGGACGAGGGGCGCGGGGAACACCAGAAACACCCCCATGAACACCGCTCCGACCAGCGAACCGAGAAGGGTGGCGCGGGAGGCGAGCCGCGATGCCCGATCCACCCGGCCCGCGCCCAGATTCTGCCCCACCAACGTGGCGGTGGCGGTCCCGATGGCGTGGATGGTGAGGAAGGACAGGGCCTCCACCCGGTTCACGATCCCCAACGCGGCCAGGGTGGAGGTCCCGAAGCCGGCGGCCACCCGGCCCAGGAAGAGGTAGACCGCGGAGAAGAGGATGCCGGTGAAGGTGATGGGAAAGCCGATCCCGGTGATCCGCCGCGCCGCGAGAAGCCTGGGGCGGAACCCGCGGCGGCCCTCTCCCAGGGGGAGGTCGATCCGGCCCCGCCGGGCCAGGAGCACGTACACCCCGAGACCCACCACGTGCGCGAAGGCGCTGGCCGCGGCCGCTCCCCCCACGCCCCAGCGCGGAAACGGTCCCACCCCGAAGATGAGGAGCGGGTCGAGCCCCGCGTTCAGGACCAGGATCCCCGCCAGCACCCGAAACGGCGTTCCGGTATCCCCCACCCCGCGGAAGAGATCCTGGAAGATGAGCTCCAGGATGAGCACCGGAGCGGAGGCGAAGAGAATCCGGAGGTAGACCGCGCCCTGCCGGCGCACCTCCGGGTCCTCGGTCACCGCGCGGAAGAGCGGCCCGGAGCCGACCTGTCCCGCCACCACCAGGAGCACGGCCAGGACCGACCCCCAGAGAAACCCCTGCCAGGCGATCTCCGCGGCGGCGGTCCGTCGCCCCGCCCCCACGTGGCGGGCGGCCAGGGACAGCACCCCCACCGAGATCATCTCCCCCAGGGAGAGGAGCGTCCACGACACGAAGACCGAGGTGCTCACCGCGGCCACCGAACCCGCGCCGAGCCGCCCCACCCAGAAGAGGTCGGTCAGCACGAAGAGGCTCTGGAGCCCCATGCTCGCCATCACCGGCCAGGCCAGGCCGAGCACCAGCCGGGCGTGCCGCGG
>CAYRIJ010000111.1:0-7201 GCA_964424285.1 uncultured bacterium | reverse complement strand
TCCGTCCGGAAAGGGCAGGGTGCGGGTGAGGACGGCCCGGCAGCGCGCCCCCGAGGGATTTCCGGCCAGGTTGCCGCGGAGCGAGGCCACGGCGTCCGGATCGGCCTCGGTCAGGGTCGCCCGGAGTTCCCCGGCCAGGGCGGTCGCCCCCAGGGAGAGGATCCCGCTCCCCGACCCCACGTCCACCAGCCGCCGCGGCGGGGGCCCGGAGAGACACGCCTCGAGGAGTTCCCAGGCCAGCGCGGTGGAAACGTGGGCGCCGGTTCCGAAGGCCCGGCCCGGGTCGATCCGGATCGGAACCCGGTCCCCGGGAAGCGGATCCTCCCACCAGGCGGGAACCACGAGCAGCCGCGCTCCCAGGGGGGTGGGGCGCCACGTCTCCTTCCAGGCGCGGAGCCAGTCCTTCTCCTCCACGATGAAGGCGCGGACCCGGACCCCGGCGGGGTCGGCCCCGGGAACCCGGCGGACCCAGCCCCGGACCTCGACCGCGAGGCGGGCCTCGTCCCAGGGATCGGCGGAGAACGCGGTCATCCGCCCGGGGACGGCGGGGTCCTCCTCGAGACCGGTCAGGGGATAGGCCCAGAGGAGGGCGGCCACCACCTCGGCCGCCGGTTCGGGGACGGTCACCTCCAGGGCGTGCCAGACGCGCCGGGGAACCCTCATCCCGCGTCCTCCCGAACGGTCACGGCCCGCCTTCCGAGCCCTCGACGGACGGCGTCCAGACGAACACCATGAAGAGGTCGTTCTGGAAGACCCGGCGCGAGTCGGAGGGAGGGGGGCGGTCCGCCGCCGCCGGGAGCCGGCGGATCACGTACACCGGCGCGTGGAGGCTCGCGAGCATCCGGGTCTGGCGGGGAAGGAGCGGCGTCCCCCGGAGGAGGTTCAGCGCGGTCAAGCGGCGGACCACCACCAGGTCCGAGGCGTAGTTCAGAGCGCGGACGTGGGCCTCGCCGGCGAAGAGCAGCGCGCGCCCCGCTCCCAGCGCCAGCCCGGGGTCGCTGTCCACCACCACCGCGTTCATCGGGGTCTTCTCCCGGAGCCAGGTCTCCACTTCCTCGGCCTCGGGGCGCCGGTCGGCGGGATCGGGGGCCCGCAGATAGGCCGCCAGTCCCAGCACGGTGCGCGGAACCAGGATGAGAAAGACCATGAGCACGGTGATGAACCGTCCCGCACGGCCGGACCGATGCCACAGGGTGGGGACGCCCGCCCCCGCGGCCAGGGCCAGGGGAACGTGGGCGAGGACCAGGGGAGCCAGGACCGGATTCCGCCCCGGAAAATCCACCGCCAACGCCACCACCAGGAAGAGAACGGCCCAGACCGTGAAGGCCTGACGGCGCACCTCGGGGGCGCCCAGGAACGCGGTGAGGACGCCGGCGGAGAGCAAGAGATCGGGAAGCAGGACGGCGGCGAAGAGCACGGCCTTGCCGACGGAAACGTCCAGGAACCGGCTGGGATCGATGGGGGCGCCCCGAAGCATGAAGGCGAGGTAGGGCGCGCACACCAGGAGGGCCAGGGCCATGGGGAGCAGGGTTCCCGTGAGCTCCCAGCCGGGGCCTCGGAAGGGGTTGAGCCGCGCGGCCACCCACACCACGGGGATCGAGACGACGGTCACCGCGATCGCCATCATGCCCACGCCTCCCTGGAAGAGCAGCATCCCCACCGTGGCCAGGAAGAGGAGGATGTTCGCGCGCACCCGCTGGTCCCCGAGGGTGGCCACCCCCGCGATCATGAACAGGGACAGATAGACCAGGGCCATCACGAAGGGGCCCGCGGTCACGAACTGATCGAGAAAGAAGGAGGCGGGCGGGGGAAACCGGGCGGGAAGCGTCGCCGCGGGGGAGGCGAGACCCAGCTCGCCGAGGACCCTCGGCCAAAGCGGGCCGGAATGGACCAGGGCCTCGGCGGGCAGCACCAGCCAGAACGCCCCGTTCAGGGAAAAGAAGAGGAAGGCCGCGCCCCACAGCGAGCGACCGTGGGTGAGGGCGAGCAGGTTCAGGAGCCGGTAGCCGGCGAAGATCAGGACGAAGGCGGCGACGAGGCTTCCTCCGGCCAGGACGGCCTCCCCCGGCATCCGGGTGGCTCCGCCCAGAACGGCCAGGTAGGCCTGAAAGGCCCAGAAACTGCGGAGCGGGATCCCGGCCAGGAAGGGGTCCCGGGGCGGAAACCCGTGGAGAAGGATGTCGTTCACCACCCCCAGGTGGAGGGGCGCGTCGCCGGAGGAACGGGTCCATGCCCGGGCCAGAAGGGGCACCGCGATCAGGGTCAGGACCAGGGTGGCCAGCGCGATCACCTGCTGGCGATCGCTTCGCCGGCGGAGGAAGCCCGGGGTGTCCACGGTGAGCGCGTAGTCCTCGATCTCGCGCTGAGGCTGGGGGGCGAGGGCCACCGCCAGAACCGAGAGGAACACGATCCAGGTGGGGGTGCTCTCCACCGGCACCCCGCTCAGGGTCAGGAGCATTCCCGCTCCCACCGCCAGCACCGGCGAGAGGATGAGGGGAAGGATCCACGAGGCCCAGAGCCCGAACCGGTTCTCCACCCAGAGCGCGGCCCCCAGGCCGGGGAGATAGGCCACCCCGACCATTCCGAAGAACGCGGTCAGCACGGGAGGCGTGCCCGCCCCCCGGGTCAGCGCGAAGAGGACGCCCACCGAGATGGCCAGCCCGGGAAGGAGGGCCCGGCCGAAAGGAGACCCGGAGGGAAAGGCGAGCTGGGTCGAGGTCACCGGGTCCCCTTTCCGCGGCCCGGCCCGTATCCACCCCTGACCGGACCTCGGCTCCCCTGATACGATGCGCTCACCCGTCGCGGGTTCGGATGGTGGCGGCGGGCTCCGACTCGGCTCCGAGGGCCGGCGCATCCCCCGCCGAGGCCGGCGCGCGCACCCGGCGCGCCCGCCGTTCCCCGGGGCGCGACGGGATCCGGACGGAAGGGGTGGACGGCCGGCTTGAACTCACAGCGCATTTCCTGGTTCTGGCCTCTCTCGTTCCTGGCCGCCCTCGGCCAGTGCCTCCTGCTCCTTACCCATAACACCTCGGGCCCGGCCGCCGCGCGATTCGTGCTCGCGGTGTGGACGTTCTGGATTCCGGGGGTATGGCTGGGGAATCTTCTCACAAAGCCGCATACCGGTCTCCCCGCGCGCCTGCCCCTTCAGGCGTCCTGCGCCATGGCCCTGGCCTATATCCTCCTCATGTTGCGTTCCGCCGGGCTCCTGGCCGCCCACTGGGTTCCGGTTCTGGTGGCGGGCGCCGCGTTCCTGATCGGCCTCGGGTTCCTCCTGCTCCCGGGAAACCGGGGGGGACTCCGGCGCGCCCCCCGCTGGGAGGCGCGCGAGGTGCGCCGGGCGGACCCCCAGTGGATGACTCTCTTCGTGGCGGTTCTGATCGGGACGGCCCTCCTGGGACTGTGGGCGGGATCGCCCCTCTCCCTGCGCCCGGACGGCGTGGACCAGGTGGGGGCGGCGCGCCTGGCCGGGCGGATCGCCTCCGGGTTCCTTCCCCCCGCCTACCACGATCACCTGGGGCTGGCGGTGAGCGATCCCCACCGGAGCCTGGCCCATGCCCTGATCGATCTCCTGGCCCGGCTCTCCAACCTGCCTCACGACCGGGTATGGGACCTGCTTCCCATGGTGGCGGCCCCGGTCCTGCTCCTGGCCGTCTACACCCTGGGGCGGGTCATCTTCCGGAACGAAAACCTCGCCGTGGCCTCGGCCCTGGTGTACCTGGCGCTGGCCACCGCCGGGTTGGCCGGCGACGCGCTTCGCCTCACCCCGTATCCCGACCGCCTGGCCCAGATTCCCTATTGGGTGGGAGTGAGCCTGTTCCTCGACGGCCTGGACCGCCCCCATCCGCGGGCGGGAATCGCTCTGGGATTCGTGGCCCTGGCCGTGGCCGGCACCCACCTCGGCATGGGTTTCGTGCTCCTGGTGGTGATGGTGGCGGTGGGCACGCACACCTGGGGCTCGGTGGACCGGTTCCTGGAGGGACTGCCGCTCCTGTTGGTGCTGTGGATCCCCGCCCTGGCGCTGACCGGATTCTACCTGGCCCTGCGCGCGGCCGCCCTGGGGTCGCTGGCTCCGTTCGAGGTTCCCGCCCAGGGGCTTCTGATCCTGGGGCCCGGGCGCTGGATCCTGGATCCCGGCGCGCACCGTGGCGCGGTGGAAGCGGCGGCGATCCTGGCCGGCGCGGGCGCGGTGGTCCTCCTGCGCTTCGCCTGGCAGAAGGTGAGCACCTATTACCTGGTCGCCCTCACCGCGGCCACGCTGCTCCTGGGCTACAACCCCTGGGTCACGCCCTGGCTGGAGCGACACCTGGGGGCCATGATTCATCTGGTTCCCTGGCTGCTCCCGCTCCCCTTCCTCCTGGTCGCCGAAGGTGAGTGGGCGGCCCGCGGCCTGGCCCGCTCGGAAGGGCTTACCTGGATGCGGATCCTCCTCCTGGGAGCGATGGGGGTCGTCGCGGTGTGGCTGACCGTGGACGGCCTCGGACACTTCGCGTATCTCCCTTCGCGGGTGGCCGCCGAGCGCGCCGCGGCTCCGGGGAGCTACCGCCCCCTGGCCCGGGCGCTGGCGGAGGCGGTTCCCGAGCGACCGGTCGTCCTCACCGACCCGGTGGCGGCGGCGGCGTTGGCCGCCTACGCCCCGGTTCGCTCGGTCTACGTCCCCGAGCAGCCCGGTTCCCCCCGGGGCGACGCGCTCCGCCGCACCCTGGCCGGGCGGGAAGCCCTCATGGAGCGGCCGGACGGATCGGAGGATCGGGCGATCGAGGATTCCTCCTTCGTCGGCCCGTCGGTCGGGCCGGGGGCCGATCACCGGCGCGCCCTGCTCCGGTTTCTGCGCGCCTATCCGGCCGAGGTGGTGGTCGCCCCGCGAGGTCCGGCGCCCGACCGCTTCGCCGACGGCTGGCGCCTCGGCCCGGGCGACGGGCCCGCCTGGGATCGGTGGCTCCGGGCCGACTCCACCCGGTACCACCGGGTGCCCCTCGAATCCCTGGGGGCGGCGTTCCTGGTGGCCTCCCCGCCCCCCGGCCCCGGCCCCGAGACCTGGTTGAGCGACTCCCCGGGACCGCTCCGACCACCCGCCTCGACACGTTTCCCGGGCCCCGTTCTTCGTTCGGTGGTTCCGGACACCGAGATGGTCGCGGCGGGGGAAACGCTCCGCGTGATCACGCGGTGGGAGGGACCGGCCGAGGGCGCGCGCCCCGACCCCCGCGGATACCGGCTGCGCCTGGAGCTCCACGCGGTCCCTCCGGGGCCGCCTTCATTCCGTTCCTGGCTGCGTTCCCGATGGAGCGCCACCGCCGACCTGCTCTCCGGCCGGCGCCACGGCACCGGAGCGGAGGACCGGCTGGCGGGCGGACGCCCCACCGCCTGGTGGTCGGGGGAAATCACCCAGGAGACCGCTCTCGCCATCCCGCGCTGGCTGGTTCCGGGCACCTACGAGCTTCGGGCGGCCGCGCTTCCCGGTCCGGTGAGCCACGACCGGGTCCGCCGGGGAGTCACCTTCCTCCCCCCCCACGGTCAGCCGGTGCTGGTTCGCCTGCTTCCTCCCGGTCGCTGATCGCCGTCCGCCGGGAGAGGTCCGCGTGGTATCATTGTTCTTCGGCATTTCATTGGTCGTGTTTTCCCCCGCGGCATTCGCACCCGGCACTTCGCACCCGAGGGGATCATTTCGTGCGTCCGTTTTCCTCCCACGGTCTTGCATTCGGCCCCCGCCGCCGACCCCGGCTCCGAACCGCCCTGGTCCTGACCGCCCTCCTGCTTCCCGGTCTGGCCCCCCGGGTCCACGGGGCCGCGACCCCGCCCCCCGGCTACTACCTCCGGGACTTCGCCGCCGTGGCCACCCCCACCGCGATGGCCTTCGGGCCCGACGGCTGGCTCTACTGCACCACCGTCACCGGCCGGGTCCAGGCCTTCCGGGACGCGGATGGGAACGGCGTGGCGGACTCCACCGCCCTGTTCGCCCAGAGCCTGGTGCGTCCTCTGGGGGTCGCGGTTCACGGGGGAGCGGTCTACGTTTCCTCCCTGGGGAAGGTGGTGCGGTTCCAGGACCTGAACGGGGACCACGTGGCCGACCTCGCCGATACCCTGATCACCGGGCTCCCCTACGGCGCCCACCAGAACAGCGGCATCGCCTTCGGTCCCGACGGAAACCTGTACGTCACGGTGGGAACGGTGACCAGCACCGGGATCCAGACCCATCCCTGGTCGGGCACCATTCTCCGGTTCACTTCCGACGGGATCTTCGACGAGATCTTCGCCGGAGGATTCCGGAACCCCTACGACCTGGCCTTCAACAGCCAGTATCAGCTCTTCGCCACCGACAATTCCCCCAGCGGCGACAGCACCTGGACCTGCTACGAGGCTCCCGATGAGCTGAACTGGATCCAGCGGGGCGCCAACTACGGGTTCCCCTATTGTTTCGGATCGGGAGACTGCATCGATTTCGGGAGCGCCTGCGTCAGCCCTCCCTGCGGGTCCGGGGATTGCGAGTGGGGCCAGGGATGCAAGAGCTGGATGACCGAGCCGATCTGGCTCCTCGATCCCCACTCCTCTTCCGACGGACTCTGCTTCGGCGACGGCTTCGCCGGCTTCGGCTCCACCGACCTGTTCGTGGCCCAGTGGGGCCAGGACGAACCGGTTGCGGGCTGCAATTTTCTGACCGGACGCCGGGTGGTCCACATCACCGTCCGTCAGCGGGGCCAGAAGTGGATCGCCGAGAACGAAGAGGACTTCGTGACCGGCCTGCGCTCCCCCCTCGCCGTCCGGGTGGGACCGGACAGCTCGCTCTACATCGCCGACTTCTACGACGGAAAGATCGTCCGCCTGGCCAGGACCGGGGTGACCGGGGTGGGGGATGGGACCGGCCTGGGCGGAACACGCGCCCGGCTGGCCTTCCGGGCCGACCCAAACCCCGCCCGAGGCCCCGTCACCCTTCACTGGACCGCGCTCCCCCCCGAAGGCACGGTGACTCTGGAGGTGTTCGACGTGGCGGGCAGGAGGGTGGCCGATCTGGGTTCCTTCCATCGGCCCGACGCGTTGCCGGACGTACGGTGGAGCCTCCGGGACGAGGCCGGACGGCGGGTTCCCGCCGGGCTATACATCGTGCGGGCCCGGAGCGGGAACGCCGCCGCTTCGGGGAAGGTTCTGGTGCTCCCCTGACGACCGGGCTTCCCCCGGTCGAACGAAGCCCCGCCCTTCCGGGCGGGGG
>CAYRIJ010000110.1:0-11256 GCA_964424285.1 uncultured bacterium | reverse complement strand
CCATGGCCACCCGGTGGTCCCCGTGGCTCCGCACCGTGCCCCCGGGGAGCGGACGTCCCCCGCTTCCGGTGATCTCCCAGCCGTCGGGGAGCAGGCGCACGGCGGCCCCGATCGCCTGGAGCCCTTCGGCCACCGCGCGCAACCGGTCGCTCTCCTTGACCCGGAGCTCCCCCGCCCCCCGCACCACGGTCGTCCCCTCCGCGAAGGCCGCGACCACCGCCAGCGCCGGCAGCTCGTCGATGAGTCCCGGAACCCGATCCGGACCGATGGTGATCGCCCGGGGGATCCGGCCGCGGACCCGGAGATCGGCCCGGGGCTCGATCCCTTCGACCGGGCGTTCCCGCACCAGGCCGAGCCCCATCTCTTCCATGGCCCTGAATCCTTCTATCCGAGTTGGGTTTACGCTCACTCCTTCGAGCAAAATCTCACTCTCCGGAACCACCGCCGCGGCCGCGCACCAGAAGGCCGCCGCGGACGGGTCGCCGGGCACGACCATCTCGAACGGGTCGATCGGAAAGGGACCGCGGAGGGTCACGCAGTCGCCGGCCACGGCGATCGGGTAGCCTCCGGCGGCCAGGAAGCGCTCGGTGTGGTCGCGGCTCCTTCCCCCGCCCCCCACCTCGGTCACCCCCTCGGCCTGGGTCCCGGCCAGGAGCACCGCGGATTTCACCTGGGCGCTGGGAACCGGCAGGGTGAAGCGGAGACCGCGAAGCCTCCCCCCGGTGAGGGCGACCGGCGGGTGGTCGCCGGGGGCCTCGGCCCGGGCCCCCATCCGCCGCAGGGGTTCGAGCACGCGCTCCACCGGGCGGGTGCGGAGCGAGGCGTCCCCGGTCAGGGTCACCGACATCGGCTGCCCGGCCAGGACGCCGAGCAGGAGCCGGAGCCCGGTGCCCGAGTTGCCGAGATCGATGGGCGACGGGGGCGCCGTGAACGACCCGCCGCATCCCCGGAGGGTGACGGCGCCCGGCGCCTCCCCGGCCGTCCCCACCCCCAGGGCCCGGAGCGCGGCCAGGGTGCGGCGGCAGTCCTCCCCGGGGTTGGGGTTTTCCACCACCGAGGCCCCGGACGCCATCCCCGCGAACAGGTAGGCGCGGTGGGTGATCGACTTGTCCCCCGGAAGCCGCGGCGTCGAGCGGAAGGGGGCCACGCGGTGCGAGGCGATGCTCACGCGGGGGCGATCTCCGCGCTGACTTCGTCGAGGGCGCGGAGAAAGGCCTCGTTCTGTTCCCGGGTGCCGTGGCTCACCCGGAAGAAGACGTCGGGGAGTCCGAATCCGGTGAGGGGGCGAAGAATGAACCCGCGGGCGAGGAGGCCTTCGGCCAGGGGGGTTCCCGCGCGAGGCGCCTCGGCGAACACGAAGTTGGTGTGGGTGGGCTGGATCTTCCAACCGCGATCGGCGAGGCCGCGGGCGAGGAAGGCGGTCTCGCTCCGGGCCAGGCGCCGGCTCCGCGCCACGTGATCGCCGGTCCCCAGGGCGGCCAGGGCCGCGCCCTGAGCCACCACGTTCACGTTGAAGGGAAGCCGGGCCCGGTCCAGGAACCCGATCAGCTCCGGGGGGCCGAAACCGAAGCCCACCCGGAGACCGGCCAGGGAGTGGATCTTGGAGAAGGTGCGAAAGACGAGGAGCGGCTTTCCGCGCTCCAGGAACTCCAGGCCGTCGGGATAGGCCGGGTCCTCCACGAACTCGAAGTACGCTTCGTCCAGGATGGTGAGCACCCCGGGAGGCACGCGCTCCAGGTAGCGGTCCAGCTCGTCGCGGCCGAACATGGAGCCGGTGGGGTTGTTCGGATTGACCAGCACCACGATCCGCGTCCGCGGGCCGACCGCGGCCAGCATCGCGTCGAGGTCGTGGACGTAGGGGGATCCGGGAGGTCCGGCGATCGCCTTCACCTCGCCTCCCGCGGCCCGGGCGGCCACCGCGTACCGCACGAAGCCGGGGTGGGCCAGGACGAGATCGTCCCCCGGATCGAGCATGCACCGCACGGTGAGATCGAGGAGATCGTCGATCCCCGCGCCGGCGATGGTCTCCTCCACCCGGCGGCCGTAGTGATCGGCCAGGGCGCGGCGGAGGCGGGGGGAGCCCGGATCGGGGTAGAGGCGGGTGTCGTCGAGGGCGTCGAGCATGGCCCGGCGCACTTCGGGGGCGGGCCCGAGGGGGTTCTCGTTCGACCCCAGCTTCACGCAGGAGGTGAGGCCGAAACGCTTCAGATCGTGGAGGGTCTGTCCCGGCCGGTAGGGGGTCAGGGTCTTCACCGCGTCGCGAACGTGCATGGAATGAAATCCTCGGTGCCGGGGGTGGCTCGACCGCCGAGTGTATCCGCCCCTGCCGGCCGGCTCAAGAGGCGGCGATCGCGTCGCCCCCTTTCGCTCCCCGGGGCGGGGCTCGCCTCCCATCCGCGGGGCGGCTACAATGGCTTCCGACCAACGCCCCGGCGGTGGAAACCGGGATCCGGGGCGCGGAACATGGACCACGGATTTCCGGGCGCGCGGCGCTCGGCGGAGGAGAGGGTCATGGGACAGGGCGACAGGCGAGCCATGGTGTTGGGTGGGAGTGGGCTGGTGGGCTACCAGGTCGCACGGAACCTGGCCGCGCACATCGGAATCGAGGAGCTGGTCGTTGCGGCCCGCTTCCCCGGCGAGACGCGGGAGGCGGTGGAGAAGCTCGCCGGGGAATTTCCGGCGCTCCGGGTCCGGGGCTTTCACGGAGACCTCTTTCTTCCCGGCGAACCGATCCCCGCCGCGGACGACGGCGAACACCAGCCTCAACGGCGCGACCCGGGGCTTCGCCGCCGCCTCTTCGACGACACCTACCGCAACTTCGAAAACGCCTACCGTGATTCCTTTCTGGCCCGGCTCCTCCTCCAGGAGCGGCCGGACGTGATCGTGGACTGCGTCAACACCGCCACCGGCATCTCCTACCAGGACGTCTACACCTCCTGCCAGGCGGTGCAGTCCGATCTCGACGCCCGGGAGAAGGGGGCGGAGGAGCTTCGCGAGGACGTCGAGAAGCTCATGGTCTCGATCTCCATTCCCCAGCTCATCCTCCACGTGCGGATCCTGAACCGCGCCCTGGTGGAGTGCGGCGCGCGCCTGTACCTCAAGGTGGGGACCACCGGGACCGGCGGCATGGGACTCAACATCCCCTACACCCACGGCGAGGAGCGGCCGAGCCCCCAGCTCCTCAACAAGAACGCGATCGCCTTCGCCCACAGCGGCATGCTCTTCCTGATGGCCCGGACCCCGGGGAGCCCCATCATCAAGGAGGTGAAGCCGGCGGCCCTGATCGGCTACCGCGGCGTCGAGTTCCGCGCCGCGGTGGGCAAGCAGTACCACCGCCGGGAGGAGGGCGACCGGACGGTCTTCGAGCTGGGCGAGGCGAGCGAGCCCTACGTCCTCTACCGGCCCCGCCGGGTGGAGCTGGGCCCCACCCTCGACCTCACCCCCGATCCCTCCGGCTACGAAAGGCTCCTCGGCCCCGACGGCACCGACCGCCTCCGGGTCCCCCTGGTGGACACCGGTGAAAACGGGCTCTTCACCCGCGGAGAGTTCGAGGCCATCACCTCCCTCGACCAGATGGAGTACATCACCCCGGAGGAGATCGCCGACGTGGTGCTCCTGGAGGTGAAAGGGGTGGGGACCGGCCGGGACGTGGTGAGCGCGATCGACTCCTCGGTGCTCGGCTCCACCTACAAGGCCGGGCTCCTGCGCTCGGCGGCGGGAGAGATGCTGGAGCGCCTGGAGGCCAAGCACGGCGTGCCCTCCATCGCCCTGGGACGGCTCGGTCCTCCCGGCCTGGCCAAGCATCTCTTCGAGATCTACCTCTTCCGCCGGGCCTACGGAACCCTTCCCGCGGTCCTGGCCGAGGCCAAGAACGGACCCGACGCGGCGGTGGACATCGCCGACCGCCTGATGAAGCTCCTCGACGACGACCCCCTGCTCACCAGCCTCGCCACCTCGGTGGGCATCCCCATCCTCTGCCCGGACGGACGGACGCTGCTCCGCGGACCCATGATCTCCGCCCCCCCCTACCGGAAGTTCCGGAGCGAGATCGACATCACCCCGGAGAAGCTGGATCAGTACGTGGGCACCTGGGTGGATCTTCGCCCCTCGCGGGTGGCCTGGTGGCTCGAGACCCTGGCCCACATGGAGGAGAGCCGCTCCACCCGGGACGGGGAGAGCTGGGCCACCGCCCGGGTCAACCGCTCGACCTACTTCTCGGAACAGATCGAGATCGGGAGCGCGGTGGCGTGGATCCTCAGCAACCAGGACGAGGGGTTCCGGGTCCTCTGAACCGCGCCGCCGGGTGGCGCCGCCGCTTCAGGCCGACGTCTCGACCGGGTAGGACCCGAGCACCTGGAGGTGGGAGGCGATCTCCTTCGCCGCGGCCAGGGCGCGTTTCACCCCGGGGTCGGCGGTGTGGCCGTCCACCTCGATGAGGAACGCGTGCTCCCAGGGGCGGTGGCGGCTCTCGCGAATCTCGATCCAGGCCACGTTGGCCCGGTGGTCGGCGAACACGGTGAGGAACCGGGCCAGCACGCCGGGACGATTGGGGAGCACGCAGACCAGGGCGGTGCGATCGCGCCCGCTCCGCCGGGGGGCGGTCCGGGCCAGGAGGAAGAAGCGCCGCCGGGGGTCGGGATCGTCCTCGACCGAGGGCGCCGCCACCGTGAGCTTCCGGCCGTCGGCCAGGTGCGCCGGGGCCAGGGCCGCCTCCCCCCGCCGGGTCACCGCCGCCGCCGCCTCGCGTGAGCCCGCGGCGGCAATCACCGTGGCCTCGGGATGGGCGGCCAGCCAATCCCGGCACCGGGCCAGGGCGCCGGGGTGCCCGTACACCACCGAGGGCCGTTCCGCCTTCCGCGGCCCCTTCATGAGGACCGCGTATCCCCGGGCCAGCACGAACTCGCCGAACAGGGTCACCCGCGCGTCCAGAAAGAGGTCGAAGGTGTCGAGAGCGGGGTCCTCGTCCCCCACCTCCCGGGCGATGAGCGCGTACTCCACCCGCCCGGCGTCGAGATCGCGGACCAGGTGGGCGGCGTCGCCGTAGGCGCTCACCGTGGCCCCGGAACCGAACCGGCGGCGGGTGGCCAGCTCGGCGAACCCGCCGGGACGGCCGAGGTAGCCCACGGTGATGGGGGCCTCCAGGGCGCGGGAGGCGGAGATGATCTCGCGGAAGATCGCGGTCAGCGCCTCGGGGGGGTAGCGGCCGGCGTTCAGGGTCTCGAGCCGGCCCAGGATCTCCCGTTCCCGGCCGGGGTCCAGCACCGTGGACCCGGTGCGCGCCTTGAGCCCGCCGATGGCCCGCGCCGCCTCCGCCCGCCGGATGAGGAGCTCCATCAGGCGGCGATCGAGGTCGTCGATCCGGCTCCGGAGCCGGGCGAGTCGGTCGCTCATGAGGGAGGCCGGATGGACTCCTCCGACCTCGCGTCGTCCTCGTCCTCGTCGAGATCGGACGACGCGCTCTCGAGGTCCGCGACATCCGCGTCCTCCGGATCGGACGACGCGTCCTCACCGTCCGGAACGGCCCCGGCCTCCCCGGCCAGCTCGGAGACCACCTCGAGGAACGTTGCCCGGTCCCCCGCCCGGTCGTCGTCGGAGGGCGGAACCGCCGAGGCCGCGGGGGCATCGTCCCCCGCCTCGACCGGGCCGGCGGCGATCTCCGCCTCCCGCGCGTCGGGGCCGCCGCCGTCCTCCTCCTCGCCGGGAGGGGGCACGGTGTCCGGCTCCACCCCGTGCTTCTCGAAGCGGGCCCGCTCGCTGTCGTCCCAGATCCCCGGAGCCTCGGTCCGGGCCAGGGCCGCGATCTCGTCCAGCCGCGGGAGATCGCCGA
The DNA here is from genome assembly GCA_964424285.1 of uncultured bacterium. GTDB lineage: Bacteria > Eisenbacteria > RBG-16-71-46 > JABDJR01 > JABDJR01 > CAVSKL01. The sequence goes on along the minus strand of CAYRIJ010000110.1, from coordinate 5,429 downwards.
GCTTGGCCAGCCCGAAGTAGTCCAGGAACTGCTGGGTGGTGCCGTAGAGGAGCGGGCGCCCCGGACCGGGGTCGCGCCCCTTGATCATGACCAGGCTCCGCTCCAGGAGGGTGGTGAGCACCGCGCCCGCGTCCACCCCGCGGATCCGCTCCACGTCCAGCCGCGTGATGGGCTGCTTGTAGGCGATCACCGCCGCGGTCTCCAGCGCGGCCCGGGAGAGGCGGGTCTTCCGCTTCCCGGCCACCATCGCCTCCACCCACGGGGCGTAACGCTCCCGGGTCACGATCTGGTAGCCGCTTCCGAGCTTCACCAGCTTGAAGCCCCGGGGCTGCACCTCGTAGTACTCGGTCAGGGCGTCGAGCACCGTCCGCACTTCCGGGATGCCGACCCCGTCGTCGTCCACCGTCTTGACCAGGGCGTTCACGGTCAGGGGCTCCGCGGCGGCGAAGAGAAGCGCCTCCACCAGCGGGCTCAGCTCATGGGGTTCCATCCGCGTCCTCCGCCCGCCCGGCGTCCCCGCCTTCGGGCCTGATTTCCGATTCGGAGGCGGGCGGGCCCGCCGCGCCCCGGCCGGCGTCGGGATGCGGAACCGCGTCCCCCTCCTCCGCCGCGGTCAGGACCACCTTCCCCTCCCGCACCGGGTAGATCCAGATCTGTCCGAACGCCTTTTCCTGGGCCACCGCCACCCGTCCCTGCTTGGAGAGTTCGAGAATCGCCATGAACGTCACCACCACGTGCATGCGCCGCGGGAAGCGGGTGACCAGGTCCAGGAAGAGGGCGCGTCCGTGGCCTTCGAGCTCCCCGAGCACCAGGGCGACCTTCTCTTCCAGGGTGACGTCCTCGAGCTCCACCTCGTAGAAGAACTCCTCCCCCACCCGGGCCAGCACCTCTTTCATGACCTCGATGAGGGCGAAGTGGGAGACCGGCTCCAGCTCGGGGGGAAGCTCGCTTTCGTAGCTCGGGACGAAGCCGCGCCCGTACCAGAGCCGCCGGGCCTCCTCCTGGTCCTTGAGCCGGCGGGCGGCCTCCTTGAACCGGCGGTACTCCAGGAGCTGGGTGATCAGCTCGGCCCTCGGGTCGTCGTCCTCGTCCTCGCCCTCGGGCCAGGTGGGGAGGAGCATGCGGGCCTTCAGGCGCATGAGGGTGGCGGCCATGACCAGGAAATCGCCCGCCACCTCGAGGTCCAGCACCTTCATCACCCCGAGCATGCCCAGGTATTGCTCGGTGATGTGGCCGATGGGAATGTCGTAGATGTCGAGCTTGTCCCGGCGAATCAGGTAGAGAAGCAGGTCGAGCGGCCCCTCGAACACCGGAAGCCGGATCCCCAGGGGACTCTTGAACTCGAACGCCTCGTCCTCGCCGTCCTCGCCGGTCTCGGTGACCTCGCGGAGGGCGGAGCGGGGATCGAGGAAGGTGAGCTGGACCGCCTCGGCGGGGACGTGCATGGCCGGGCCCATGGGGTAGATCGGCTCCACCGGGCGCGGGGCTTCGCCCTCCCCTTCGTCGGGTGCGTGTTCGTCGGCGTCCAGAATCAAGGTGCGCGCCCTCCCCGGCGCCCGGCTGGTGGATATACCGCGGAAGGGCGCAGTCTATCGCCGTCTTCGGCCAGGGTCAACGGCGGCGCGCCCCGGCGTCACGCATCGCCGCGTCGAGACCGCGACGCGCGTCCCGGCGGCGAAGGCGAAGCGCGCCCCGCCGGGCGCTTCGGAGAGGTTGGTGGAGCTGACGGGGATCGAACCCGTGACCTCTTGTCTGCCAGACAAGCGCTCTCCCATCTGAGCTACAGCCCCACGAAGAGGTCCCGGCCGGACCCGGGTCCGGCGGCAAGGGCGGAAAGACTACCCGGCTCCGCCGGCCGTGTCAACGAGACGAACCCGGGCGGGCGAATCGCCGGGGCCCCGGGCGGGCGGCCGCCCGCTTCCGGGGGCCGCGCCCCCCCTGTGCTAACATCGTTTCCTTTTACGGTCACTTGAGGGAGTCACCCCTATGCCCGATCCCATCCGCTCGCTGGCCGCCGGGGCCGACACCGATCTCGACAGCGAGGCGACGGCGCTGGCCGCGCTGGTCGCCGCCGAGGATGTCGCGCCGGTCCCGCCCGCCGACGCCGTTCGCTCCGCCCTCCCCGAGAAGGGGCCCGCCGTGGGTCTCCACCGCCTCCTGGCCCGCGCCCTGGAGGAAGCCGGAGAGGCCGACGAGGCGGAACGGGTTCTCCTATCGGTCGCGGAGCGCCTGAATCAAGCCGGGTATTGGAAGGCGCTGGCCCGGATCACCGCCCCGATCCTGGGCCGGAACCCGCAGACCGCCGCACCGCTCCTGGCCCGGGCCCGGGCCCAGGGAGGGGCGGAGGCGGTGGACGACGATCTTCTCGAGGAGGCGCATCGCGCCGCCCCCCGGCACGGACTCCTGGCCTGGGAGACCGCGGAGGCCCGCCTCGCCCGGGGGGAGGAGCCCGCGGCCCGGCGCATCGCGGCGGAGTCCCTCCCCTCGCTCCTGGAGGACAAGAACTACGCGATCGCCGACGAGGTCATCCTCCTCCTGGCCGAGGGGGCGGCGGGGCCGGTCATCGTGCGGTCCCTGCTCAAGAGCCTGGAGATCCTGGTCCGCCACGAGGTCTGGGACCGGGCCGACGCGCTCCTGGACCTCGCCGGCCACGCGTTCACCACCCCGCGGGGGTCGGCGGCGGCCTGGCCGGTGCTGAAGGAACTCTGGCGGAAGCACCCGGACCACGAGCGCCTGCGCGAGGCGGTGGCCGAGGTGACCCGGGCCGCGGTGGTTGCCTATCCCGATCCCGGGGCCATCCTCCGCATCTCGGAGATCGAGCGCCCCTCCCAGCCCGCCGAGGTCGTCCTGGCCCGGCTGGACACGGTTCAGGCCTACCCTCCCGGCTACTACGCGCGCCACTACGGCTGGGGGATCGGAAAGATCCGGGACAACGACACCGAGAGCCTGGTCATCGATTTCCCGGCCAAGCCGCTCCACCGCATGACCGTGGCCACCGCGGCCAACGCCCTCGACGTCCTCCCCCCCGACGACCTCCGGGTCCAGATGCAGGTCCAGCCGGAGACGGTGCGGAAGCTCCTGGGCGAGGACCCGGCCTCGGTGGTCCTCCTGGCGCTCCGCACCATCCGGGGGGGCCAGGGTACGGTGGACGACCTGAAGAAGGCGCTGGTGCCGAACGTCCTCCCGGCCACCGCCTGGGCGGGATGGTGGCGCACGGCCAAAAACGCGGCGGCCGCGGATCCCCGGATCGACTCCCGCCGGGCCTACGAGAACACCTACCGGCTGGCCGCCGAGAGCGACGACGACGAGGTCGAGCTTCCGACGTGGAGCGTGAAGCGCGACCCGATGAAGAACCTCGCCCTTCTCGACACCTTTCTCGCCCACTACCCGGACGAGACCGAGCGGGTGCTCGAGGCCTACCGCGACCGGGTGGAGGCGCTCATGGCCCGGGCCTCGCTTCCCGCCGAGGTGCGGGCGGCGGCCGCGCTCTGGCTCCGGCGCGTCGATCCGCGAAGCGACGCCGCCCCCGAGGACTACGTGACCGCCGAGTTCGATTTCAACGCCCTGCCCAAGACCGAGCAGGAAGCCCTGCTCACCCGGGTGAGCGCGATCCCCGCCCTGACCGCGGCCCTCGACTCCCGCGCCACCACCGTTCGCCGGGCGGTGTGGGCGCGGCTGGGAGACATGGGGGCGCGCGAGACGGGCGCCGCCGCCGCCCTGGCCGCGGCCGCGACCCGCCCCGAGGCCGCCCTCTTCCTCTTCGAGGAGGCGCTTCCCGCCGGAGAACTGGGTGAGCCGGATCCCCGGCGCACCCACCTCCTCCTGGACGCCTGGCTGGATCTCCTGGAGCGCCCCCTCCGCCAGACCCATCAGAAGCGCGCCCAGACCTTCATGTCCCCCGAGTCCCCCCTGGGCCGCTGGCTCTCCGCGGCGCCCCTTCCCGAGAACAAGGAGGGCGACTTCACGTTGCGGCTCAAGCGCTGGCAGGGTACGGACCGGGTGCGCTTCCCCCTGCTCGACTTCCTGCGGGAGGTGGGTCACGCCGGGATCGCCGAGGAGGTGGAGGGACACCGGGCGCGCTCGGCGGCCCGGATCGCCGGCCGCATGGCCGCCGCGGCGGACACCGACGATCCCTACGGGGGAGACCTCGTGGTCACCCGGCCCACCCTGGCCCGCCTGGAGGCCGAACGGAGCCGGGTGGGGATGGAGCTCAAGACCCTGATCCCCCGGGCCATCCAGAAGGCGCGGGAACACGGAGACCTCCGGGAGAACGCGGAGTACAAGGCGGCCAAGGAGAAGCAGGCCACCTACGCCAAGCGCTTCGAGGAGCTGGAGACCCTCCTCGGCCGCGTCCGTCTCATCGAGAGCCTGGAGCGGGCGGAGGGGGTGGCCCTCCCCGGCACCCAGGTCCGGCTCGAGTCGGAGGATCCCGGGAGCGGGGAACCGCCGCTCACCCTGTGGCTCCTCGGAGAAGGAGACCAGGATCTGGGGACGGGGGTGGTTTCCTACAAGGCCCCGGTGGGGAAATCGCTCCACGGGAGGCGGGTGGGCGACGTGGTGGACGTCCCCCGGGAGGGAGGGTCGCGCCGGTATCGGATCCTCGAGGTGACCGAGCGGCTGCCCTGAAGCGGAACCCCCGCTCCCGGTGGCTCCCCGGCGCCCGGACCGCTATACTCGGATCCGTTGACCACGAATGATCCGGAGCGCGTCCGTCGCTCCGCTTGGTAGAGACGCACGGAGGCTACCGCATGACCACCACCGAATCCGCTCCCGCGACCAAACCCACCGGCGCGGCGGACAAGCTCCGCCACTTCCGGCACTGCCACTTCACCCCCGGGGAACTCGCGCGGGTCCGCCAGATCCTGCGCGACAACGGCCGCACCCTGATTCTCCCCTACGACCAGTTCATCGAGCACGACTGCCGCCATCTCGAGGCGGCCTCCGACGCCGGGAATCCGGATTACATCGTCCGTCTCGCCGTCGAGGGCGGGTACAACGCGGTGGCCATCCACTACGGGCTCACCAAGCGGTTCTGGTCCAAGTGGGAGGGGCAGGTTCCGGTCATCGTCAAGATCAACGGAAAGACCTCCATTCCCTCCGACGCCCAGGCGCTCTCCGTGCACACCTCCTTCGTGGAGGACGCGGTGCGGATGGGGGCGGTGGCGGTGGGCTACACCCTCTACTACGGCTCCCCGCGCCAGGACGAGGACATCCCCCAGCTCGCCGAGGTGCGGGCGGTTTGCGAGCAGACGGGAATGCCGCTCATCGTGTGGGCGTATCCCCGCGGCGAGGCCATCGACCAGAAGGGTGGGCGGGACTCCAACTACGCCATCGAGAGCGCGGTCCGCATGGCCACGGAGATGGGAGCCACCATCATCAAGGCCAACCTTCCCAAGGCGCCCCCCGAGGGGTTCGTGGACAACGCCAAG
>CAYRIJ010000109.1:0-11257 GCA_964424285.1 uncultured bacterium | reverse complement strand
CCCGGCGGTATGGAATCTCGGGCTCCTTGCCCCGCCCGGTCGGCCCCGATACACTGGACCGCCGATTGCGCCATATCCCCATTCCGTCCAAGAAACCCAAGCAATCACAGGAGGAAGGTCGTGCTGGACATCGCCGAGCTGAACGCTCAGGTCCGCGACGAGGCCCAGATCCTGGGCCGTCTCACCGACGAAGTGGGACGGGTGATCGTGGGCCAGAAGCGCATGGTGGAACGGCTTGTGATCGCGCTCCTCTCCGACGGCCACGTGCTCCTGGAGGGGGTCCCCGGCCTGGCCAAGACCACCGCCATCAAGGCATTGGGGGCCTGCCTGGACATGAGCTTCGCCCGGATCCAGTTCACCCCCGATCTCCTTCCCGCGGATCTCACCGGGACCCAGATCTACAACCCCCGGGACGCCTCGTTCAGCGTCAAGCGGGGCCCGGTGTTCACCAACCTGCTCATGGCCGACGAGATCAACCGCGCGCCGGCCAAGGTGCAGAGCGCGCTGCTCGAGGCCATGCAGGAGCGGCAGGTGACGATCGGGGAGGAGTCTCATCCGCTTCCGGAGCCGTTCCTGGTCCTGGCCACCCAGAACCCCATCGAGCAGGAGGGAACCTACCCCCTCCCCGAGGCCCAGGTGGACCGGTTCATGCTCAAGATCGAGGTCGGTTACCCCACCAAGGACGAGGAGTACCGGATCCTGGAGCAGGCGGGGCTGGGCACCGTGGTGTACCCGGGCCCGGTCCTGGACATCGAGCGCGTGCTCCGGCTCCGCAAGGTGGCGCGGAGCATCTACCTGGACGAGAAGGTGAAACGGTACATCGTGGACATCACCTTCGCCTCCCGGGATCCGGAGAGCTTCGGGCTGGACCTGAAGTCCTTGATCGCCTATGGCGCCTCGCCCCGGGCCACGATCTACATGGCCCAGGCCGCCCAGTCCCACGCGCTGCTTCGCGGGCGGGGGTACGTCACCCCCGACGACGTGAAGGCCATCGGGCTCGACGTCCTGCGCCATCGCATCATCGTCACCTTCGAGGCCGAGGCGGAGGAAGTCACCCCCGAGGAGGTGGCCCGCCGCATTCTCGACTCCGTGGAAGTGCCCTGATCATCCCGGGAACCCTGCACTCATGATCCCGCGAGAGATCCTCCAGAAGGTCAAGCGCATCGAGATCCGCACCCGGCGGCTGGTCACCGACGTGTTCGGGGGGGAGTACCACTCGGTGTTCAAGGGGCGGGGGATGGAGTTCGCCGAGGTTCGCGAATACATCCCCGGGGACGACGTGCGCACCATCGACTGGAACGTGACCGCCCGCATGGGACACCCCTTCGTGAAGCAGTTCCAGGAGGAGCGGGAGCTCACCGTGCTGCTCCTGGTGGACCAGAGCGCCTCGGAGCGCTTCGGCACCCGGGAGCGGTTGAAGGCCGAGCTGGCCGCCGAGGTGGGGGCGCTTCTGGCCCTCTCCGCGGTGCAGAACAACGACAAGGTGGGGCTGGTGCTGTTTTCGGACGGGGTGGAGCTCTACGTTCCTCCGGCCAAGGGGCGGCGGCACGTGCTTCGCGTGGTGCGGGAGATCCTCTACTTCAAGCCCCGGGGGCGGGGCACGAACCTGGGGGCCGCCCTCGATCACCTGAGCCGGGCCCAGAAACGGCGCGCGGTGGTGTTCGTCCTCTCCGACTTCCTGAGCGACGGGTACGAGCGGTCGCTCAAGGTCGCCTCGCGCCGGCACGACGTGGTGCTGTTGCGCATGCGGGACGCCCGCGAGGAAAAGCTCCCCGCGGTGGGGGTGGTGGCGCTCCGGGACCTGGAGACCGGGCGCGACTTCCTGGTCGACACCTCCGATCGTTCGGTGCGCCGGGCCTTCGGCGAGGCGGTGGCGGCGCGGGAGGCCGCCTTCGGCGAGGTGACCCGCCGCGCCCGGGTGGACCGCGTGGACCTGTGGACCGACGAGGACGTGGTGCTCCCCCTGGCCGGGTTCTTCCGCCGGCGCCAGGCGAGGCGCTCGCGATGAGACGCGCGATCCCCGCGGCGCGGGTGGCTCTCTTGGTCGCGGTGACCTCGTTCGTGGCCCCGGCGGGGGCGGCCGTCCGCCCCGATTCCCCGACCGCCGCCGCCACGGGGCCCGCGGCGGCCGCCGCCGACTCGACCGCCTCCGCCCCCCCCGAGACCCTGAAGGTCGAGGCCTCCATTCATCCCGCGGTGGTCAAGATCGGCGAGCGGGTCTCGGTGCGCTTCGCGGTCCCCCTGCCCGACTCCACCGCGCGGCTGGTCGGCCCGCCGGCCCCCACCAGCTTCGGCGAGCTGGACGTGGTGAAGTCGGAGCCGGCCCCGGCGGGAGCGGACAGCGCGGGGTGGGCCCTGGACGTCGCCCTGTTCCAGGCCGGGGACCAGACCCTGAGCGAGATCCCCTTCCTCCTGGTGAGCCGGAGCGGGCGGCGCCCGGTGCGCCTCCTGCCCTATGCGCTCTCGGTGGAGTCCACCCTTCCCGACACCGGGAAGGCCGAGCTTCGCGACATCGCCCCGCCGGCCGCGGTGGAGACCCGCTGGCGGTGGGGGCGGATCGTGGCCACCCTTCTCGTCCTGGGCGCCCTGGCCGCGGGCCTGGTGGTCTGGCGCCGCCGCCCGAAGCGGCAGGCGATCCCGGTCCCGGTCTTCGAGCCCTCCATCCCCGCCGAGGAGGCGGCCCTGGCCGCGCTCCGGGAGCTGGAGCGGGACTCCCTGGCCGCCCGCGGGCTGCTGAAGGAGCACTACGCGCGCCTGAGCCTGATTCTTCGCGCCTACCTGGAGCGGCGCTTCGATCTCCCCGCCGTCGAGTCCACCTCCGAGGAGATTCGCGCCGGCCTGGCCCGGTCCCCGGTGCTCTCCGACGATGACGCGCGGGGGCTCCTGGCGCTCTTCGACGAGGCGGACCTGGTGAAGTTCGCCCGCCACGATCCGGGAGCGGAGGCGGGGGCGGACGCCCTGCTTCGGGGACGGCGCTGGGTCGAGGCCCGGCAGGCGGGGAGGCGGGCGGCGGCGCCTCCGGCCCCGGCGGCGGGCGTCGCCCCGGCGGCTTCGGGCCCGGGGAGCGCGCCGCCGCCCGCCGGCGCCGAGGCCTCGGCGGCCGAACACCCGGCCGGGGCGGGCCCGGGCGGCGGGGAGGCCGGCTGATGCGCTTCGCCGATCCCCTGTTCCTCTTGGCCCTCGTCCCTCTGGCCCTCGTCTTCTGGTGGGACCGCCGCCGCCGCTGGGGGCGGGCGCGGCTGGGCTATCCCGACGCGCGCTTCTTCCCGCGCCGGGGCTGGCGGGCCCGGGCGGTGGTCGCCACGCCGGTGCTGCTGGCGGCGGCGGGGACGCTCCTGGTGGTGTCGCTGGCCCGGCCCCAGACCGGCACCGCGCGGAAAGAGGTGAAGAGCGAGGGAATCGACATCGTGCTCGCCCTGGACATCTCGGGGAGCATGCGGGCGGAGGACTTCAAGCCCCACAACCGGCTCTACGTGGCCAAGCAGGTGGCCCGGGAGTTCGTGGCCGGCCGGAGCGGGGACCGGATCGGGCTGGTGGTCTTCGCCGGCGGGGCCTATACCCAGTGCCCTCTGACCCTGGACTATGGGATCGTGAACGATCTCCTGGAGCAGGTGGACTTCGGGGGGGTGCCCGACGGTACCGCCATCGGCATGGCGTTGGCCACGTCGGTGAACCGGCTTCGCGAAGCCAAGGGAAAGAGCAAGGTGGTGATCCTCCTCACCGACGGGCAGAACAACGCCGGGGAAGTGGACCCGATCACCGCCGCCGAGGCGGCCCAGGCCCTGGGGGTCAAGGTCTACACCATCGGCGCCGGCAAGGACGGTCCGGCCCGGATCCCGGTGGACGATCCGGTGTACGGCCGGCGCTACGTGACCATCAACGCCAGCGTGGACGAGGCCACGCTGAAGAAGATCGCCGACATCACCGGCGGACGGTACTTCCGGGCCACCAGCGCCGAGGCCCTGGAGGGCATCTACAAGGAGATCGATCAGCTGGAGAAGAGCGAGGCGGAGACGGTGGAGTACGTGCAGTACGAGGAGAAGGGACCGTTTCTGGCCCTGATCGCCGCGTTGGCCCTGGCCGGCGGGCTCCTGGTGGGGGAGACCGCGGTGAACCGGATTCCCTGATGCTGTTCGGCGCCCCCGCCCTCCTCAAGCTCCTCTGGATCCTCCCCGTGCTCCTGGCCCTGGGGATCGCGGGGATCTGGCTTCGCCGGCGCCGCCTCCGCCGGTTCGTCGAGACCCCCCTCTGGGGCCGGCTGTCGCCCGAGCGCTCGGGGACGCTCCGCCTCCTCCGTTACCTCCTGGCCCTGGCCGCCCTCGCCTTCGCCGCGGTGGCCGCGGCGCGGCCCCAGGTGGGAGCGCGGCTGGTGCAGGTGGAGCGGCAGGGGATCGAGGTGGTGGTGGCGCTGGACGTGAGCCTCAGCATGGAGGCCACCGACGTGGTGCCGGATCGCCTGGAGCGCTCGAAGCAGGAGATCCGCGAGCTCCTGGACGGGCTCAAGGGGGACCGGGTGGGGATCGTGCTCTTCAGCGGGTCCTCGTTCCTCCTCTGCCCCATGACCCTGGACACCGGCGCCGCCAACCTGTTCCTGGATACGGTGACCCCGGACGTGCTCCCGGATCCGGGCACCAATCTGGAGGAGGCGCTCCGGGGGGCGCGGACCGCGTTCGGGACCGACATCTCCGACCGGAAGGGGCGCGCGGTGATCCTGTTCACCGACGGGGAGTCCCACGTGGGCGACGTGGACGCCGCCGCCGGCCAGCTCGAGGACGACGGGATTCCCGTCCTCACCGTGGGGGTGGGGACCCCGAACGGGCAGCCGATCCCGATCTATGACGCGGACGGCAAGCTCACCGGCTACAAGAAGGACCGCTCCGGGGACGTGGTGCTGAGCCGGCTCGAGGAGCCGCTCCTGCGCCGGTTGGCCGAGTCCACCGGGGGTCGGTACTACCCCGCCACCCTGCAGGGGCACGAAGTGGGACAGATGCTCGACTACCTGGAGAAGCTGCAGAAGGGAGAGCTGGGGGGCGCGGTGCGCCGGCGGGTGGAGGAGCGATATCAGATCCCGGCGGCGGTGGCCGCGGTGCTCCTCCTCTTCGCGGTCATGGTTCCCGAGGCGCGCCGGACCGAGGACGCGGAATCCACGGAGCCCGCTTCCGCGAAGGGAGGCCGAGGATGATCGCCCCGACCGGCCGTTCCCTCATGACCGCGGTGTTTCTGCTCTCGTTCTGGCAGCTCCTCTCGCCCTTCATGGCCCCCGGTTCCCGCGAGGCCCGAAAGGGCGCCCGGAGCTACGACCGGGGCGCGTGGGAGCGGGCGGTGGATCACTACACCCAGGCCCGCCGGGACCGGGACGATCCCGTCCTGGACTACAACCTCGGGGCCTCGGCCTACCGCGACTCGAGCTATCAGGCGGCGGCGGACGCGTTCACCGCCGCCCAGCGTTCGGAGACGCTGGCCCCGGGACGCGCCGCCTTCAACCTCGGGAACGCGCGCTATCGCGGCGGGGACCTGAAGGGGGCGCTCGAGGCCTACCGGTCGGCCCTCCGCGCCGACCCCGACTACGCCGACGCCCGCTACAACTACGAGCTGACCCGGAAGGAACTCCAGGCCAACCCCCGGAAGCAGCAGAAGAACCAGAAGGGAAACCAGGGCCAGGACCGGAACGGGCAGGGCCAGAAGGGGGAGGGGCAGAAGGGGGAGGGGCAGAAGTCCCCCCCGGACTCCACCGGGACCTCGAAGCCCGAGCCCTCCCCGGGGGATCGGAATTCCAAGGACCAGGAGCAGAACGCGCAGGATCAGGCCGACAACCGGGACCAGCAGGAGAAGGATCAGGACGCCGCGCCGGAACCGGCGGCCGAGGCCGATTCGACCGGAAAGAAGCAGGATCAGCCGGGGCAACCCGGCCAACCGGCCCGGCTCCTGACTCCCCAGGAGGCGGCGCAGCTCCTGAACCAGATCACCCCGGAGGAGCGTGAGCTGCTCCGGGCGCGGCTCAAGTCCACCCATCGGCGGAAGGCGGAGAAGGACTGGTGAGGCGAGCGTTTCTCCTCCTCATGGCGTTCGGGCTCCTGACCGGGGCGTCCCCGGCGGGGGCGGCCCAGGTCACCGCGACCCTGGACCGGGACACCGCGCACGTGGGAGAGCAGGTGGTGCTCACCGTGCAGGTGTCGGGAGGGGTCGGCTCCCTTCCCGATCCCCGGCTCCCCGATCTCGGGGCGAACTTCGAGGTCGTGAACGGCGGCACCTCCCAGAGTTTTTCGCTGCTGAACGGGCACATGAGCGCCTCGAAGACCGTGACCTACGCGCTCATTCCCAAGCGGCCCGGCACCTTCACCATCGCCCCCATCGAGGCGCAGCAGGGAAAGGACGTGTTCCGGGCCCCGCCGCTCAAGCTGACCGTTCTGGCCGGTCAGGCCCCCTCCACCGCGCCCACCCCGCCCCCGGCGAGCCAGGGGGAGACCGGGTCGACCCGGGGGAGCGAGGACCTCTTCGTCCGGGCCACGGCGGACAAGGCGGACCCCTATCTCAACGAGCAGGTGACCTACCGGGTCCGCCTCTACACCCGGGTCGGGCTCCTCGACAATCCGGGCTTCTCCGCCCCCACCACCCAGGGTTTCTGGAAGGAGGATCTCCCCGCGCTTCAGCCCCGGGTGGAAACGGTGAAGGGCAAGCGCTACCGGGTGCTGGAAGTGGACATGGCGGTCTTCCCCACCACCCCGGGGAAGCTCACCATCGGGGAGTCGGTGCTGGAGTGCACCGTGCAGGGAGCGCCCCGGGCCAACGATCCGTTCTCCTTCTTCGGGAACAACCCCTTCGATTCGAAGCGGATCACCCTGCGCACGGATCCGGTGGTGCTCAACGTGAAGCCGCTTCCCCCGGGGGCCCCGCCCGGATTCCAGGGCGCGGTGGGGGAGTACAGCCTCACCGCCTCGGTGGACAAGACCACGGTGGCCCAGAACGAACCGGTGACCCTGACCGTGAAGGTGAGCGGAGAGGGAAACCTCCGCACCCTCGGCGACATCGAACTCCCCAAGCTGCCCGACTTCCGCACCTATCCTTCCCAGAGCAACGAGGAGACCACCAGGGGCGGCATGCGGATCGGGGGAACGGTCACCCGCCAGTTCGTGCTGGTGCCGCTCAGCGCGGGGACCAAGGAAGTTCCGGCGCTCCGGGTGGCGACCTTCTCCCCCCGGAGCGGCGCCTACAAGGTGCTGGCTTCCGACCCGATCACCCTCAACGTGACCCCGGGCGGGGGCGCGGGGGCGGCCGCCGGGTCCGCGCCCCGGGGGGACATCGAGGTGCTGGGCCGCGACATCCGCTTCATCGAGACCGACGTTCCGGCGTTCGTCGCCCCGGGCGGGGCCTGGGACCGCGCCCGGGTCTGGTTCTACCTGCTGCCCCTCCCGGCGGTGGGATACGCCGGGGTGTGGCTGTTCGAGCGCCGGCGGCGCCGGCTGGGGAAGGACGTGGCGCTTCGCCGGCGCCTGGGGGCGGCCCGGGACGCCCGGAAACTCCTGAAGCGCGCCGCCGGGGCCCCGGAAATCGAGCGGGTGGCCCGGGCGGGGGATGCGGTTCGGAACTATCTTGCCGACCGCTACAACCTTCCCCGGGCCGGACTGCTGTTCGACGACCTGGAGCATCGCCTCCGCGCGGATGGGGTGGAACCGGACCCGCTCCGCGCCTTCCTCGATCGGGCCGACGCCGCCCGCTACGCCCCCGGCGCGGCGGGGGCGGCGGGAACCGACTGGCTGGTCGAGGGCCGCAAATGGGTCGACACCCTGGAGAAGACGCGATGAGGGGAGCCCGGTTCGTTTCGACCGCGGTGGGATTGCTCGGCATCCTCGTCGCCGCCGCGGCGGGGGCGGCCCCGCCCCCGGGCGCGGCGGAGGGCTACCTCCAGGGGAACAAGCTCTACCAGGCCGGGGACTACGCGGGGGCGGCCAAGGCCTACGAAGGGGTCCTGGCCCAGGGGGTCACCGCTCCCGAACTGGAGTACAACCTGGGAAACGCCTACCTGAAGGCGGGGGACGTGGGGCGGGCCATTCTCCACTACCGCCGGGCGCTCAAGCTGCAGCCGACCTTTGAAAGTGCCTTGGCGAACATCAAATACGCCCGTTCCCTGACCCAAGACGTGAAGCCGGAGGACCCCGGTGAGGGGCGCTGGTCCTGGGTATCGCGGCTCAGGCTCGGACCGTCGATCGCCGCGTTCCTCCTCCTGGCCGCGGTGACCGCGTTCGCGGCGGTGGCCGCCCTTCGCCTCACCCTCTGGCGCGGCCGTCCCGGGGCCACCGTCCTCCAGGCGGTGCTGGGGGGGCTGGCGGTCCTCCTGGTGGCGGCGTTGATCTTCGAGTGGAGCCAGCTCGAGGGAACCCGGGAAGGCGTGGTGTTGGCCCACGACATCGACGTCCGGTCGGGGCCCGGAGACCAGTACACCGTCTCCTTCCGGCTTCACCCCGGCACCGAGGTGGAGATACTCCGTCAAACCGCGGGCTGGCGCGAGGTCAAGGTCTCGGATAGGCTCCAGGGGTGGATGCCGGGCGACGCGGTGGCGGCCATCTGAGCCCACCGCCGGCTCGTCCTTCCATCGCCAAACCAATGAGCCTCAGGAAGAAGTTCGCCCTCGGTCTGGGAACCCTCCTCGCGGTGATCGTCGTCCTGGCGATCGCCGCGCTCTTCGTGCTCCGGCCGGAACGGCTGAAGGAGGCCGCGCTGAGCCGGGCCCGCGCCTCCACCGGGTACGCCATCGAGGCGGGGCCGGCGCGGATCCATCTCGGACTCTCCGGCATCGGGGTCCGGGTCGAGGACCTTCGGGCCGTCGCTCCCGACTCCTCCCAGCGGATCCGCATCGCCTCCACCGACCTGTACGTGAAGCTCCTGCCCCTGCTCGGCCGGCGCGTGGAGCTCCGCCAGGTGGTGCTCCACCATCCGGAGCTCGAGCTTCGCCCCGCCGTCCCGGCGATGTCCGCCCCGCGTGGGCCGGGGACCGCCCCGCCGCCGGGCTCTCCCGCGTTCGCGTTCCTGGCCGTGGAGCGATGGTCGGTGGACCAGGGCGCCTACGTGCAGACCGGACCCCTGGGAACCCTCACCCTGAACGCGGTGGATCTCACCGGAGGGTTCTCGTGGAGCGCGGAGACCGGAGCGGCCGGGACCGCGCGGGGAACGGTGGGGAGCGGCCTCTGGAGCGGGGCGTCGGGCGCCTTCGGGCTTCCCGGGTTTCGGGCCCGGGCCGACTTCGATCTGAACGCGGCCGGTGACAGCCTGGATCTTCCCGCGATCACGGTGGAGAGCGGGGACGTGGCGGCGCGGCTATCCGGCTCCTTCACCCGGGTGGGGGCCGAGTGGCCGGGAGCGGTGGAGGGACGGGTCGAGCCGGTCCGCTGGGACGCGATCCGCTCGATCCTGCCCGAAGAGGATCTGGCCGCGCTGGCCGGGGTCGATCTGGACGGAAGCTTCGCCCTCCCCGGCCTCCGCATCGAACACACCGAGGCCGGGGAGAATCGGGTCTCCGGCCGCCTCGTCTTTTCCGAGGTCTCGCTGAAGGCCCCCTCCGCCCCCCTGGGGCTGACCGGAGCCGGGGGCACGGTGGACTTCGCCCCCGGGGTGGTGGCCCTGGAAAAGGCGAAGGGCCGGCTCGGGGACCACGGCATCACCGTTTCCGCCCGTCTGGAGGGGACGCCCCCGTCCCGGGTCGAGGCCTCGGTGGCCACCCGGATCGACGGCGCGACCCTGGCCGGGCTCCTCCCCGCCGCGGTTCCCCTGACCCTGGCCGCCGGGACGGTGGACCTCGATCTCTCCGCCGCCGGTCCGTTCCCGGTGGCGCGCACCCGGCTTCCCGAGCTCACCGGCACCGTGGACCTGGCCGGGTTCGCGGGGACCTACCGGGCGCTCCCGATCCGCGAGGGGCGGGGGCGGCTCCGCTTCGCGGGTCACGCGGTCGAGGTCCGGGACTTCGGGGCCGCGGTGGGACGCTCCGACTTCGCGGTGGACGGCACCCTGGCCGATATCGCCCGGCCGGACCTTCACTTCACCTGGAACTCCGAGCGCCTCGACCTGAACGAGCTCTTCCCCGAGGCCGCCGCCTCCGCCGACACCGGGGGAACCGCCCCCCTGGTGGGCGTTCCCGGGACCGGCACCGTTCGGGTGGGGAGTCTCCGTTTCCGCAAGACCGAGCTCCGGGCGGTGACCGCGAAGGTGACGGTGGGGCTGGACGGCGTCCGCGCCGAGGACATCGCGGCCGAGCTCTACGGCGGCGCCGCGACCGGCCGGCTGGCCCTGGCGCCGGTGGAGGACGGGACCACCTGGCGGTACGAAGGCCGGGTCAGCCTGAAGCAGGTCCAGGTAGGTAGCGTGCTGACCGATTGGACCCCCATGGGAAAGCGCGTGGAGGGGACGGCGACGGCCGTGATGACCTTCAGCGGACGCGAGGGGCCGGGCGCCGATCCCCTGCGTGCCCTCGATCTTTCCGCCACCACCGACATGGGCCAGGGGGCGATCCTGAACGTCCCCGCCCTCCGTTCCATCGCCGCCTACCTGAACCTCAAGGAGGCGGCGGGGGAGCGTTGGCCCTTCCGGAGTCTCGCCGCGGCGTTCGCGGTGAAGGACGGCCGGCTGATCCTCGATACCCTGCGGGTGGCTCAGACCGGGCTGGGATGGGCGATCGGTGGGACGGTGGGTCTCGACGGGACCCTGGCCCTTTCCGGGATCCTTCTCGCCGATCCCGCCCGGATCGATCTTCCCTCCGAGTTCCAGCTCCTGGCCCCCTACGTGGCCCAGGCCGACGGGAGGATTCCCGTGGACTTCAAGCTCACCGGGGGGGCCGCTTCGCCCACGGTGAGCGTGGACTGGGACGCGCTGGCCCGGCGCGCGACGGAGAAAGCCCGGACGGATGAGCGGGAGAAGATCGAGAACGAGCTGGAGAAGTCCATCACCGATCCGAAGACCCTGGACAAGCTCAAGAAGCTCCTGGGGGGGAAGAAGGGGAACCGGTGAGGGCGGAACCGGCGGGCGTCTCGCCGCGGACGACGGCCGCGAGGAGATCGCCGAGGGTCGCGGCCGCGGTCTCGACCCCGTAGCGCGCCTCGGCCAGCTCCCGGGCCGCGCTCCCCAGGCGCGCGCACAGGGCGGGGTCGGCGGCAAGACCGCGGAGCGCGCCGGTCATCCCGTCCACGTCCCCGGGCGCGAACCGGAATCCCTGGACCCCCTCGTCGAACATCTCGGGGATCACCGGCACGTCGGTGGTGACCACCGGAAG
>CAYRIJ010000108.1:0-11277 GCA_964424285.1 uncultured bacterium | reverse complement strand
CGCGAGCACGCCGAACACGAGGAAACCTACTTCCGGCCGTGGCTGGACTCCGTCGACCCCGCCCTGACCGCGCGGTTCGAGGCCGAGCACCGGGAGCTGGAGCCGGTGCTGGACGCCGTCGAAACCACCGCCGCCGCCCTGGAGGCCGATTCCGGCGACGCCCGGACGTGGAAGCGCTTCTACTCGGAACTCATGCGATTCACCGCGCGTTACCTGCTTCACATCGACGGGGAGGAGGTCGCGGTCATTCCCGGGCTGTGGGCCCGCTATTCGGACGCCGAGCTGGTGTCGACGGTCCAGTCCTTCCTCAGCGCCCGGAGTCCGGCGCAACGCGCCGCCGACATGGGTTGGATGCTCCCCGCGGTCAGCCATGGCGAACGCATGCTCCTTCTGCGGATGATCCGGGCCGGGGGCCCCCCGGAGGCGTTCGAGGGGGTGCGGCGGCTGGCGGCCGGCGTGCTGGACCCGGAGGCCTACCGGCGCCTGGAGGCCGAACTGGCCGAGGGACCGGAAGCGCCGTAGCGGACCCCGCGGGGTGTAGCATGGGTCGATGCAGCAGCACCGACCGGCGGGGGTTCCTCATGAAGTCAAGACCGACGCTCTTCTGGACCGTGATCGTCCTGGCCGCCGCGGTGGGGGCCGCCGTGGCGGCTGATTCCCGCCAGGAGCTCCTGGACTCGGTCGCGGTCAAGCCGGCCAACGGACTGCGCGGCCTCGTGGACACCGTCGGCTATGCCGTCACCGCCGTGCAGATGGACTCCGTCGTGGCCCGGTGCCGGGAGGCCGCGGCCCCACGGAGCGCGGCGCTGGAGTCGGAGCGCGGGTGGGCCGCCGACACCCCCTTCGCCGCCGCCGTCTGCCCCCATGACGACTATTGCTACGCGGGACGGCTGTACGCCCTGCTCCTCCCCCACCTCCGCGCGAGGACCGTGATCGTCTTCGGGGTGTTCCACCGGGCCAGCGCCTTCGCCTGCCGGGACAAGCTCGTGCTCGGGTCGTTCCAGGCCTGGCGCGGGCCCTACGGTCCGGTGCCGGTCTCCCCGCTCCGTGACGCGCTGGTCTCCCGATTGCCGCCCAAGGACGTCGTGGTCGATGACGACATGGAGACGGTCGAGCACTCGGTGGAAGCCATCGTTCCCTGGCTCCAGGCCTATGACCGGGACGTGGAGATCGTCCCCGTCCTGGTTCCGTACATGGGCTGGGACACCCTCGACCGCCTGGCCGGGGAGACCGCCGAAGCGCTGGCCGGGGTGATGAAGGAGCGCGGCTGGAGCCTGGGCGAGGACGTGGCGATCATCGCGTCCTCGGACGCGGTCCATTACGGCGACGCCGGCTGGGGCGGGAGCGACTTCGCCCCCTTCGGAACCGACATCGACGGATACAACCGGGCGGTGGATCGCGACCGCCGCCTCGCCGGATCCGCTCTGACCGGTCCCCTTGACCGCGACAAATTGCGGGACTTCCTCTATGCCTGTGTCGACCGGGACGACGTCGCCCGCTACAAGATCACCTGGTGCGGGCGCTTCTCGATCCCGTTCGGGCTGGACGTGGCCTCGCGCCTGTCCGAAGCCCTCGGCCGGGGCCCGCTCACCGGCACCCTGCTGGACTACGGGACCAGCGTCTCCGAATCCTCGCTGGACGCCGTGCCCGGGCTGGGATCCACCGCCCCGAACAATCTCCATCACTGGGTCGGATACGCGTCGATCGGCTACCGGTAGCCGCCCGACCCGAAGAAAGGCCGTGTCATGGAACTCTTCAAGTATCACGTCTTCGCCTGCGAGCAGCAGAAGCCCGAGGGAGCGCCTTCGTGCTCGGCGTGCGGCTCCAGGCCGGTCATCGAGCGGTTGCGGGCGGAAGTGGCTTCCCAGGGTCTGGCCGACCGGGTGCAGATCACGGCCTGCGGATCGCTCGGGCTCTGCGAATCGGGTCCGAACATGGTGGTCTACCCGGAAGGCATCTGGTACGGGGGGATGACGCCCGGCGACGTCCCGGAACTGGTGCGCGAGCACTTCGGCAACGGCCGTCCCCTGGCGCGCCGGGTCCGGACCGAGGCTCCGGCGATACGCGCCGAGATGGAGACCAACCGCGAGCGCCGCATGGCCGCCATGAAGGCCCAGGACGCCTCGGGCGCCCTGCCCTACGAATTCCACCAGCAGGTGCGGGGATTCCAGGAGAGCCGGATCATCCTGACCGCGATCGAGCTCGACGTCTTCTCGCACCTCGTCGAAGGGGCCACCGCGGAGCAGACGGCGGAGAGGCTCGACTGCGATCCCCGGGCCACCGGGATGCTCCTGAACGCGCTCGCCGCGCTCGGGCTCCTGGTGAAGGAGAACGGCCGGTTCCGCAATTTGCCCCTCGCCGCGCGATACCTGGCCGCGGGGGGGAAGGACGACTCACGGCTCGGCCTGAGGCATGCCGTTCACCTCTGGGACCGCTGGTCGACCCTCACCGAGTGCGTCCGCAAGGGCACGAGGGTCACCTACGAGCCCGGGGCCGATCAGGACGACGACCGGCGGCGGGCCTTCATCGGCGCCATGCACAAGAACGCCTCGGGCCGGGCCGCGCAGGTGGTGGCCGCGGTGGGAGCCGGCGAGGTGCGGCGGCTGTTGGACGTCGGCGGCGGCTCGGGAGCGTACTCGATCGCCTTCGCCCGGGCGCACCCGGCCCTCGAAGCCACGGTTTTCGACCTGCCCCCGGTGCTCTCCCTGACCGAGCGGTACGTGGCCGAGGCGGGCTTGGGCGACCGGATCCGGTTCCGGCCCGGCGACATGCACACCGGCGATTTCGGGGCCGGCTACGACCTGGTGCTCCTCTGCGCCATCTGCCACATGAACTCGCCGGAGCAGAACCGCGCCCTCTTCGCCAAGTGTTTGAAGGCCCTGGCCCCCGGCGGTCGTCTCGTCGTCCAGGACTTCATCCTGGATGCGGACAAGACGAAGCCTCGGACCGGCGCGCTCTTCGCCATCAACATGCTGGTGGCCACCGAGGCGGGCGACTCGTACAGCCGCGACGAGTACGTCGCCTGGCTCACCGGCGCGGGGTTCGAGCCGCCCAAGCACATCCGGCTGCCGGGGCCGACCGCTCTGGTCACCGCGATCCGGCCCAAGCTGTAGCTTGGAGTTTACCGGCCGGCCGGAGTTTCGAATCTCGCGCTGAGATCCAAGACATGTTCTGGATGCGCTCGTAAGGAGCGCAACGACCTGAATCTGCCACATGAGCCTTGGCTCGGATTCCGTACACAACGCATCACTTTGATGATCTGCGTCATGGATTCAATTTTTCGAATTTGAATTGCAGAGCCTGCATATGTGCTTTCCGATGCCCCCGATCGGCGACAATGGGCCCGTCACCGCCTCTCGCGGCAGTCCACGAGGGATGCCGGTGTCACCTCGGCCATACAGACCAAGCGGGACCCGTACCCCCTGCGGCTCCTGCACATGAAAGGGGTCCGCCATGGCGACGCTCCGCCGTGACCGTTCGGCTCTCCGGCTGCTTCCCACCGTGCTTCCCGCGATTCTCGTCGTGGGAGTCATCGCCCTGGTCCATGCCGATACAGCCCAGGATGCGCAACCTGGCCACGGGATCGTGAACCGGGCCCAGCCGCGTCATCCGGTGGCCGCGGCCGCCGCGGATCTTTTCAGCAACCAGGAAGTCCAGCTCTCCGATCTCCGCGCCCGGATCGAGTCCACCACGGATCCCGACGCGGTCCTCCATCTGGAACGTGAATTCCAACGGGTCAAGCTCCAGACCGAGCTCGATTTCCTCCGCCTTCAACTGGAACACGCCCGGAGCGTGGGCAACGCGCCGGCCTCGGTCCAGCTGGAGGAGGCCGTCGTCGCCATGGAGCGCCTGATCGAGCGCGATGCCCGCGCCCACATCACCGACGGCTCCGCCGACCCGCGATAACCGGAGGTGAACATGTCGACCCGATGCATCCTCGCTATCGTGGGCTGTCTTGTCCTCCTCCTGCCGTCTTCGGCCGAAGCCGATCTTCGCAAGGACGCCGCGAAGGTGACCCTGGTGTCGCCACCCCGTCCCGCCCGGGCGGGCGAGGTCTTCGAGAGCACCATGCGGATCCAGGTGGTCAAGGGGATCGTGATCTCCGACCTCGTACTGACCGGCTCCGGCTGGACGGCGATCGAGTTCGAGCCGCCCTTCCCGGCCACCACCGGGGATCCCGTCGACGTGACCGTGCCCTTCCGGGCGGTTCCCGGCAACCCCGACGCCCCCCTGGTGCTGGAATTCACGTACAACGGATGGCGCGAGCGCCGGTTCCTGGATGTCTCCCCCTCCGCCTACGAGCGAACCCTGCCTCAGCGCCTGTTGTCCCACCCCCCGGGTGAGACCCCCCAGTTCTCGACCCGAGACTTCGCGCCGGCGGAGATCCTTCCCGGGATTCGGGACCGCTGGACCGAGATCGAGAAGGTCCTGGCCACCCCTTCGACATCGCGCGTGAGCGGCGGACCCGAGCGCTCCCCCACCGGAAGGACCATCACCATCAGCGGGCGGCTCATCTGCCGCCACGAGCTGACCGACATCGTGCCCATGACCAACCACGCCATCGGGGCCTTCGGCGCCGACGACGCCGGACACAACACCGTCTTCACCCCCACCTCGGGGGACACCGATCCCGACGGCTACTTCAGCCTGGATCTCTACTGGCCGTACTCGACGGACCCGGACATTCAGCTCCTCTTCGCCGCCCGGAACGACGCGGTCATCGTCCAGGAGAACGATGTCTATGAGGACACCTGGAGCTTCGCCTCCCCGGTGTACGAGAACGTGGATACGGACCAGCTCGTGGTCGGCTTCGTGGAGCCGGAGACCCAGAACTCCCATGCCGCCATGTACCTCGCCGAGACCCTGGTCCGGGCCCGGGAGTACCTCCGCATCACAACGGGCTGGATAGCCCCCCAGGTGGAGCTGCTCTGGCCCGATTCCGACGGCTCCAACTACTCGTGGCTCCAGGAGATCCACATCTCCACCGAGGACCGGTGGACGGAGCACGTGGTCCTGCACGAGTACGGTCACCATTTCAATGTCTGCGGGTTCGGCTACTACCATGACCATACCGGGGAGCTGGACTACTACTGCAACGGGAACTGCGACGAGATCCGGGACTGGGCGCTGGACGATTGCGGGCACTGCCTGTGGTGCGATGAGTCCGGTCGGGTGGCCTGGAACGAGGGGTTGGCCAACTTCCTGAGCCGGTTCATGTCCAACGGGCTCGAGAACGGCTGGGACACCCCCGAGGGCGGCCTGGACCATCTGCCCATCGATGCGCTGGGCGTGAATTCCAGCTGTCCCGACCCGCAGGACCCCGCCAAGACGGAGGGATACTTCGCCGCCGTCATGTGGGACCTGGTGGACGGTCTGGAGAGCGACCACGACGACCCCGAGTTCGACCCGGCGGTGAGCCCCTTCGCGGACAGGATGTCGGGATGGGAGGACGAGGTCCTCGACGTGATCAACTCCACCTGCGCAGACTATGGGCGGCGCCCCCGCTACCCCATGGAGTTCCTCCGGTGCTTCATCCACGAGTTCCACAACTACCGGGAGGACATCTGGGAGACCTTCGTCCACAACGGCTACGACCTGGACGAGGATCCGCCGCCGGTGCCGTCGGGGTTCACCATGAGTCCGGCGCTGAACATCCCCTCCCCGGACAACACCATCACCATAGGCTGGGATCGCCCCGCCGACGACGCCTCGGGGGTGTACGGCTACTCTTCCCGCTGGTCCGCAACGGGCTCCGACCCGGGTACGGCCACCACCAGCCTCCTCGACGTCACCCGGGAGATCTCGGATCCGCTCGCCCCGGGGACCTGGTACTACACCATCCGGACCCTGGACCGCTCCGGGAAGTGGAGCACGACCTACGCCGTGGTCGGTCCGTTCGTGATCCTGGAACCCGATCCGGTGGAACTGGAACCCACCGTCCCCACGGGCTGGGACTACTGCCTCGTGCCCCGGAACGACGAGGGGGCGTCCGTCGGCAACGTGCACCTGTCCTCCTTTCTCAACGGCGGCCAGGACAACACCTACTGGAGCGCGGCGCTTCACAACACCGGGGACCAGATGTCGGTGCCCACCAGCGCGACCCTCTGGCTCGATGACGAGAACAACCCGGTGGATGCCATGAGTGTCGGCGGCCTCAACGGCGGAGTCGGGTCCCAGGGCATCAATCAGGGACCGGTTCAGATCTTCGGCGGGCGGCACGTCCTGGGGCTTCGCATCGACGCCGAGGAAACCAACGCCGAACCGAACGAGTTCAACAACTACTGGGCGACGCAGTTCGTGTGGTATCCGGAACAGCTCTATACCAGTGTCGCCACCGACTTGCCTTCGCCTCCTCCGGTCAACGGCGGCCTGGACTACTACAGCTACGAGACCCCGTACTACATCCCCTGTGACGGGCTGGATCTCCCGCCCGCCTTCTGGTTCTCGGCGGTGACGATGTACTCCCAGAGCCTCGGGGTGGACTACGACCTCGCCATCTACGACGACACCCACGGGGTGGAGAACGGGTTCAAGGTCCCCAAGGCCCTGTCCGCCCGGCCCGCCGGTTCGCTGGAGGCCGTCCTGGTCAACATTCCGGTGATGCCGTACGCGGACTACTACGTGGGGACGCGGAACCAGACCCTGAACTGGGACGCCTCCAACGCCGACTACCGGATCCGGGGGGTCCGGGGCCAGACCATCACCGCGACCTACGGGACCTTCACCGGCACCCTGAGCGCGGACCGGATGCTCGACCTCTACAATTTCGGCGTGGACCCCGCCACCGGCGGAAGCCTGACCATCACCTTGGTACCGGAAGCGGGGGCGACCCGGATGTACCTGGGCTACTTCGATCCCTCCTTCGGCATCGGCACCCTCCTGGACGCCGATCCCATCGTCTCGGCGGCGGGGGGGGACTCGGTCACCATCTCCGTCCCCGGCCCGTTCAGCGAACTGGCCGCGGTGGCGGTCTGGCGGGAACCGGGAGACGACGGTCTCACCTACTACCGGGACTACACCCTGCGCTTCGAGGGCTCGCCCCCCGATCCGGGGGCCTGGGCCAGCTCCAAGTGGGCCGCTCCCATCGTCCCCCAGCGCACCGCCTACATCCTTCCTCCCTATTCGCTGGTGCCCGCTCCCACGCTCCTCTTCGGAGACGGGCCCACGTACCTGTACCTGAGCGAGAAGAACTACAGCGTGGCCACGGCCCCCGAGCACGACATCACCTCGCTCCTCGACGGGGAACCGGTGGACGTTTCCCTCTCGCCGGCCGAGCTGGCCGGCCTGGATACCTACAAGTTCATGGTGAGCGCGCCGGTAACCGTTCCCGGCGGGCGCCACACCCTGGGCATGGAGGTGGATCGCTCCCAGGATCTCCACGAAATCCTGGAAAGCAACAACACGGCCGCGCGCCAGTGGGTTTGGCGGCCCGCGACCCTGTCGTGGAACGCGACCCTGTCCATCGACACGAGCACCGATCCCGTGGGCGGGTGGGATGCGCTCCCCTCTTACACGCCCGCCTTCTTCAACTGCCTGGGCTTCCGGATGCCCTCGGTGACGACCCGGGACAACCCGTACACCGTGGCGTTCCTGGCCTGCGCTTCACAGGTCGACGGGGACCTGCGGATCCACCCGGTGAGCGCGGGCGCCGAGGACGGGTTTGATTACCCCGAGAAGTCCTCGGGGCTGAGCGCGGGCAAGGCCGACTTCGTTATCGTGAGGACCTCGGCCGTCGCCGGAGCCGCCCTGGACGTCGGGGTGGTGGCCATGAACGGCGGGGGCCGCATGTACCTCGAGGCCGACAGCTCCGGCTCTTCGATGATCACCACCCCCGGCCGCTACGACGGGCTGACCCTGGTCTCCGGAGAGTTCGTGGACCTGTACCAGATCCGGCTTCCCGCCGGGGCCTACTCCTTCCGGCTTCGCCCCACCGGAGACGATCTCGCCATGTCGCTTCACCTGGTGGAGGATGCCTACTCCGGACGCCTCGACGCCCTCGTGGAGGCGGATGAAGCCGGAGTCGACGGCGAGGAGGAGATCCAGGTGCTGTTCGACTCGGTGCAGACCCACGTCCTGGCCGTGTGGCGGCCCGGCATCCGGAACTACACCGATCCCGCCGATTACACGATCCTGATCGACGAATCGTCCATCGGCGTCGGTGACGACCCTCCCGGGCCGGGCGTTCCGCTCGGCTTCACCGCCAGCCCGAATCCCTTCGACGTGTCCACCGCCTTCCACGTGGAGACGAGCCGGGAGGGCCCCCTCCGCATGACGATCCACGACATGCGAGGCGCGCTGGTGCGAAGCTTCGAGCGCGGCACGGTGCCCGCCGGCCACCACCTCCTGGCCTGGGACGGACGGGACGAGCACGGCCAGCGCACCGTTCCGGGCGTCTATTTCGCGCGCTTGGTTTCGGCCGACCGTGAGCGGATCACCAAGGTGATCAAGATGAGATGAGGCGCTCCCATACCGGTTTGTTGTATCCTTGAGCTTCGCGCTTTCTCCGTTCTTGTCCATGGAAGCGAAGCTCATGAGATCCTGCCTGCCGGGTTTGCTGGCGATCGTCGCCGTGCTCGCCGCCGCCCCCCCGGCCGCCGGCCAGACCGATCCGTATCGTCCGCCGCTCTACTGGAGCGTGTACGAAAACCACATCCTGAAGGAACAGGCGGGGGTCCAGGACAACTACATCTCCGAGAGCGAGCTCCAGGCCGACGTCGACTGGGTGGACGCGAATCTGAAACCCTACGGCTACACCCTGATCGCCATGGACGGCTGGGGCGACGTCTCCCGGCTCAGCGAGCACGGCTACCGCGCTTCCCACTCCGCTCACTGGACGCACGACTTCGCCTGGTGGTCCGCCTATCTCCAGAGCCGCGGGATGAAACTGGGGATGTACGGGAACCCGCTCTGGATCCACGTTCCCCTCTCCGACACGACCACCAGGATCGTGGGCACGAGCATCCCGGTCTCGAGCCTCATCGATCCCAACGAACAGGCCGCGTTCAGCTGGGTCCAGGTGGACCGCCCCGGGGCGGAGCAGTACGTCAAGGGTTGCATCGCATACTACGCCGACATGGGGATCGACTACTTCCGCGTCGACTTCCTCTACTGGTACGAGACCGGCTACGACCGGAACCTGGGTACGGTGGGGCCGAGCCGGCCCCACCAGGACTACGTGACCGCGCTCCGGTGGATGCGCGAGGCGAGCGATTCGCTCGGGGTCTACCTGAGCCTGGTCATGCCGAACCTGTTCAACGAGGCCGAGGTGGAGCGCCAGTACGGCCGCATGTTCCGGATCGACTCGGACACCGGCTCCGGCGGATGGTGGCAGTTCAGCGACCAGGACCGGGGGCACCGGTTCGCCGAGTGGTCGCAGTATGCCGACGCCATGGACGGTCTCACCTACTGGTCGTACCTGTCGGGCCGGAACCTCGTCCGCCTCGACGGGGACTTCATTCGCATCAACACGTTCGGCACCGCCTCGGAGAAACGGACCGTCCTCTCGGCCCACGTCCTGGCCGGGGGCCCGGTCGCGGTGGCCGACCAGGTCTCCACCATCGGCGACGACGTCTGGGTGTACCAGAACACCGAGCTCCTCGCTCTCCACGACGACGGCTTCGTCGGTCACCCGCTCACCAACGACCCCACCGACGAGTCCAGTCAGATCTGGACCGGAGAGCTCACGAACGGCGATTGGATGGTGGGACTGTTCAACCGCGAGAGCGACATCCGGACGCGCTCCCTGGGCTTCGACGGCCTGGGCTTCGCCGGCGGAGCTTCGGTGCGGGATCTGTGGCAGCATGCGAGCCTGGGGACCCGGGACAGCATCTCCGTCGACCTCCCGCCGCACGGGAGCATGGTGCTCCGGTTGAGCGACGCCGCCGCCGCTTGCACCCCTCAGTCGATCACCTTCGATCCCATCGCCGATCGCGTCTACGGGGATCCGGCCTTCACCCCTTCGGCGAGCGCGAGTTCGGGCCTCCCGGTCTCGTTCGAGGTGGCGCTGGGTCCGGCCGAGGTGGTCGGAGACCAGGTCGCCCTGACCGGTGGGAACGGGACGGTCTACGTGGTGGCGACCCAGGCCGGGGACGTTACGCGGTGCGCGGCCATCCCCCAGGTGCGCTCGTTCACGGTCACCGGCGGCCATCAACCGGCCATGTACCTGGCCGGGAGCTTCACCGGGTGGGCCCCGGACATCCCCATGGCGATCGAGGGCGGCGTCTGGGTCGCCGACTCGGTCCGGATCGACGCGGGCGCCCAGGAGATGAAGTTCCTGAACACTTCGGATTGGAGCGGGGACGACTGGGGCAACGGAGACGGGTTGGCCGGAACGGTGATCCTCACCACGGGAGGCGGGGCCAACACGACCTTCACCAGCCTGGGGCTCGGCCTCTACCGGGTGACCTTCAACGACATCACCCTGGAGTACTCCATCCAGAAGAGCGCCGGCCTGCATCAGCCCGCCATGTACGTGGCCGGCACCTTCACCGGGTGGGCTCCGAACATCCCCATGATCCTGATCGGCGGGGTGTGGACGGCCGAGGGGGTGACTCTCGGCGCGGGGAGCCACGAGCTCAAGTTCGCCAACACCACCGACTGGACCGGCGACGACTGGGGCAACGCGACCGGGCTCTCGGGTGCGGTGACCCTGACCACGGGGGGCGCTCCGAACGTGTCCTTCGCCGTCCCCGACTCGGGCGCCTACGACATCCGCTTCGACGACCTGAACCTGGTCTACGAGATCGTCGCCTCCGGCTCCCCGACCGGTGTAGGCGGGACGCGCCCCCATCGCACGGCCCTGCTCGGTAGCTCCCCCAACCCGGCGGTGACCGAGGCTTGGATCGAGTACGAGCTCGGAGCCCGCGGGCACGTCCGGCTCACGGTGTTCGACGTGCAAGGCCGGCGGGTGTTGGAACCGGTCGATGAGGATCAGTCCGCCGGGCCCCATGGCGTCCGGCTGGATACGACCGGGCTTCCGAACGGCGTCTATTTCTACCGGCTCGAAGCCGGCGCACAGGGGCAGTCGCGCCGGCTCATCGTCCTGCGCTGAACTTGGTCCCGCGCCTCCGGCGGCGATCGGAACGCCGGACCCGGAGGAGTGAGGGCGCCCGGCGCCCCCCGGCCCCGGATGGCTCCGCGGCGTGGCCCGGGACCCTCGCGGGGGGGGCAAGCCCGCAAATTGCGCTGGCGGAACGACATCGAATTGTGATAAACTAAATTTCTACATGAACCGCTGGGTCCATCCGGACCCCCCGTCCTACGCTGCGATCGGGAGCA
>CAYRIJ010000107.1:5546-11292 GCA_964424285.1 uncultured bacterium | reverse complement strand
AATCCTAGGCGGATTCGGCCAGGAGCAGCGTCCTCGGATCGAGCTTCATGTGGAGCTGCTCGACGTCCGGGTTGTCGTGATCCTTGAGGAGGCGGATCTGGGTGGCCGCGCCCAGGGGCTCCAGCACCACCATCACCGCGATCCACGGATCGAACCGCGCCACCGGGTTCGGCACGCCGCGGGGATCGGTCACCGGCTCCTCGCGGTGGGTCAGGGCCGAAAGCCAGAGTTCCACGTTCAGGCTCGCCGCGAAATCCTTGAGCGCGGCCAGGTCCGTCTCCGCCGCCCGGTTGAAGTCGAACCCGTCCACCACCACCACCTCGGGGGTGAAACCGGCGTGGTCCCGGTAGAAGGTGGTGTCGCGCTGGATCCGCGCCACGTCCATCTCCACCCCGCGATAGGTGTGGATGATGCGGTGGCGCTCCACCAGGTAGCTGGTCAGGGACGCGTCCTGGATGTGGGCGCTGTGGCGAAGCTCGTTGAAGATCTCCTCGTAGAACTCGCGGGCGTGGTCCACCGAGTCCCCGTTGGAGATGTGGAGCACGTTCCGTCCCCGCATCAGGTCGTCGAGGGCGACCCCGATCAGGAACGCGGTCTTCCCCACCCCGGCCCGGGACATCACCACCCCCAGGTTCCCCTTCCCGAGGCCCCCGTGAGTCGACTTCTCGAACACGCGCAGGGGGCTCCGGGCGTTCACGTCCTTGGTGTACATGGCCTGTCGTCTCCTTGACCCGGGCCCTCATGACCGCCCTTCATGAACGGCCCCGGGTGATCTACTTGTGCTCGGCGGCGCGCTTTTCCTGGTATTTCTTCTTCAGCTCGTCGGCGATGGCCGCGGGGGCGGGGGCGTAGCGGGAGAACTCCATGGAGAACTCCGCCTTCCCCTGGGTGACCGACCGGAGCCCGGTGGCGTACCCGAACATCTCGGCCAGGGGCACCTCGGCCTCGACCCGGATGAAACCGGCGTCCTCGGTGGTGCCGATGATAATGCCGCGCCGCTGCATGAGGGTACCCATCACGTCCCCCTGGAACTCGGCCGGGGTCTCCACCGCCACCTTCATGAGCGGTTCCAGGACCTGGGGCTTGGCCTTGGGGTAGGTGTCCCGGAAGGCGCCCCGGGCCGCGGCCTGGAACGCGTTGTCCGAGGAGTCCACCGCGTGGGAGGCTCCGTCCTCCAGCACCACCTTGATCCCCACGATCGGAAAGCCGACCAGCGGTCCCTTGTCCAGCACCGACCGGAAGCCCTTTTCGCAGGAGCTGATGTACTCGCTGGGGATGTTCCCGCCGGTGACCTTGCTCTCGAACTCGAACTCTCCGGTCTCGGAGAGGTCGATGTACCCGCTCACCTTCCCGTACTGGCCGGAGCCGCCGGTCTGCTTCTTGTGGGTGTAGTTGAAGTCGGCCCGCTGGCTGATCGCCTCGCGGTAGGCCACCTGGGGGGCTCCCGTCTCCACCTCGGCGCCGTACTCGCGCCGCATGCGCTCGATGTACACGTCCAGGTGAAGCTCGCCCATCCCCGCGATGATGGTCTCCGAGGTCTCATCGTCCACCATGGTGCGGAAGGTGGGGTCCTCCTTGGTGAAGCGCTGGAGGGCCTTGGACATGTTGGTCTTGGCCTTGTTGTCCTTGGGCTTGATCATCAGCTTCACCACCGGCTCGGGCACGAACATCGAGCTCATGGAGACCTCGATCGTCCCGTCGGTGAAGGTGTCGCCGGAGGCGCAGTCCACCCCGAACAGCGCCACGATGTCCCCGACCATGGTGTCCTCGATGTCCTCCATGTCCGAGGCGTGCATCCGGACCAGCCGCCCCACCTTGACCCGCTTTCCGGTCCGGGCGTTGACGATGAAGTCCCCCTTCTTGAGGGTGCCCTGGTAGGTGCGGATGTAGGTGAGCTGGCCGTAGGAGCCGTCCTCGAGCTTGAAGGCCAGGGTGACCAGGGGTTTGGCCGGGTCGGGGAGGAGCGCGTACTCCTCCTCGTTCTTGGCCAGGTTCACCGCGGTGTTCTTGACCTCGGTGGGATCGGGCAGGTAGTGGTTCACCGCGTCCAGGAGGAGCTGAACCCCCTTGTTCTTGTAGGCGGAGCCCATGAGCACCGGGCAGAGCTCGAGGCTCACCACCCCGGCGTGGATGGCCCGCCGGATCTGGTCCACGGTGGGGGCGCCCTCCAGCACCGCCTCCATGAGCTCCTCGTCGAACATGGAGACCGCGTCCAGCATCGTCTCGCGCCGCTTGTCCGCCTCGGCGCGGAGGTCGGCGGGGATCTCCTCCTGGCGGAGGATCTCGCCGTTCTCGCCGTCGAAGTAGATCGCCTGCATGGTCACCAGGTCCACCACCCCCCGGTGGTCCGCCTCCAGCCCGATGGGGATCTGGAGCATGACCGAGTTCAGCCCCAGCTTCTCCCGGAGCTGATCGGTCACCCGGTAGGGGTTGGCCCCCACCCGGTCCAGCTTGTTGACGAAGGCCAGGCGCGGCACCTTGTAGCGGCGCATCTGGCGGTCCACGGTGATCGACTGGGACTGGACCCCGGCCACCCCGCAGAGCACCAGCACCGCGCCGTCCAGCACCCGGAGCGAGCGCTCGACCTCGATGGTGAAGTCCACGTGCCCGGGGGTGTCGATGATGTTGATGTAGTGGTCTTTCCAGGAGCAGTGGGTGGCCGCCGAGGCGATGGTGATCCCCCGCTCGCGCTCCAGGTCCATGGAGTCCATGGTGGCCCCCACCCCGTCCTTCCCCCGGACCTCGTGGATGGCGTGAATGCGCTGGGTGTAGTAGAGCACCCGTTCGGTCAGGGTGGTCTTCCCCGAGTCGATGTGGGCGCTGATCCCGATATTGCGCACTCTGGTCAGGTCTTTGAGCATCGGTCGGTACCTCGAAGTGGACGTAAGCCGGCCCGGTCGGGGGGCGTATTCCGGCCCCGGGGGTGGCTCAAGGATCCGGCCGGGGGCGTGCCGAAGGGACCCCGCCGGCAGAAAATCGGCTGGCAAAAAGAGACGCGAGAGTCTAGCAGACCCCCCGCCCGGATCAAGCGAAAAATGGCGAAGGGCCGGTCCGCCACCGACTTCCATCCTGGGGGCGGGGCGGGGACGCGGTCAAGGGTCCTCCGGGGGCCGGACGCCCGCCGGGGTCGCGATCAGAACGGGATCGGCGTGAAACCGGCGTAGTAATGGTTGAAGATCGCCGACAGGAGGAACACGTCCACGATGACGTGGACGAGGAGCACGTAGACCAGGCTCTCGGACTCCTCGAACATGGACCCCTGGGTGAGGGCGAAGAGAAAGACCACCACCGGGCCGATCCCGGTGAAGGCCATGCGGGTGAGAACCGAGGCGTAGATCACCGCCTGGGCCGCGTTGGCCACCCGGAACGGGAACACGCTCCGGAGCACCGCGAACACCGTGTTCACGAAGAACAGCTCGTCCCAGATCCCCACGCAGTTGATGCCGATGAAGAGCCGCCAGCTCGCGGTCAGGTCGGGCTCCGGGGGGAGATGCCAGTGGGTGGGCACCCAGGGGTTCAGGACCTTGAAGTAGAGCTCGAACACGAGCCAGGCCAGGGGTATGGAGATCAGGACGTAGAAGACGTCCAGCCGGCGGAAGCGCCGGGGGAAGAACCGGTAGCGGATGACCCCGGGGTCGGTCCTCCGGAGAATCAGATAGGGGACGACGAGGACCGCGGCGAAGGGAATCCCCAGGGTGATGAAGTGGCGGGTCGAGGTGTCGGTGTGGATCGGAGCCGCGGCCAGCACCGCCACCGCCCCCAGGAGCACCCCCATCCTCCGCCGGAAGGCCGGCTCGCCGTCGCGCAGGGCCAGGATCAGGGCGACCCCCCACAGAACCGCGCCGGGAACGTACGCCCGAAGGGGAATGAGGAGCGCCGCCGCCGCGCAGAAGGCGGCGAGCGCGGTCATGCGGGTGAGGGGCACGCGGTGGGTCGCGTCCGGGCGTCGGGTGGCGATGTTCATGGTTGTTGCACGGGGCGGGGACCCCGGGAGGATAGCCGGAAGGGACGGCGGGCTCAACCCGGCCGGATCCGGGGCCGGCGCGGGGCCTCGGGGCCGGGGGCCTTGCGCGGAGCGCGGCCCCGGGGGGACCATGGAAGCGGTTGGACTCACCGATGCCATTGGCCCGCCATCCCGAGGAGACGATCATGGAACCCGCAGAACTCTGGGACCGCTACAAGGAACTGCTCTGGCACGACGAGGCGCTGGGCGTCTCGCTCGACGTGAGCCGGATGGACCTCACCGACGCCTTCCTTCGCGGGATCGAACCCGGGATGGGAGAGGCGTTCGCGGCCATGAACGCGCTGGAGGCGGGGGCGATCGCCAATCCGGACGAGGGGCGCATGGTGGGGCACTACTGGCTTCGCGCCCCCGAGATGGCGCCTGAGCCCGGGATCACCCGGGAGATCGAGGACACCGTCGCCCGGGCCCGCGCCTTCGCGGAGAAGGTCCACACCGGGGCGGTGAAGCCGCCCAGCGCCCCGCGGTTCACCCGGTTCATCTCGGTGGGGATCGGGGGGTCGGCCCTGGGTCCGGAGTTCGTGGCCGACGCGCTGGGGGGCGCGGGGGACCGGCTGGCGCCGTACTTCATCGACAACACGGATCCCGACGGGGTGGACCGGGTGCTGGAGGAGATCGGGGACGACCTGGCCGAGACCCTGACCGTCGTGATCTCGAAATCGGGCGGGACCAAGGAGACCCGGAACGGGATGCTGGAAATCGAGGCCGCCTACCGGCGGCTCGGCCTGGAACTCGGTCCCCACGCGGTGGCGGTGACCGGGGAGGGGAGCGCCCTCGCGAAGCTGGCCGAAGCCGACCGGTTTCTCGAGGTCTTCCCGATGTGGGACTGGGTCGGCGGGCGGACCTCCGAGCTTTCCGCGGTGGGCCTGGTGCCGGCCGCCCTCCAGGGGATCGACGTCGCCGCGATGCTCGAGGGGGCGCGGGAGATGGACGAGCGCACCCGGCTCCACGAGCTTCGCGGGAACCCCGCCGCCCTTCTCGCCGCGGCCTGGTACCAGGCGGGGGACGGGAAGGGCGCGAAGCAGATGGTGGTCCTTCCCTACAAGGACCGCCTCCTCCTCTTCAGCCGCTACCTGCAGCAGCTGGTGATGGAGTCGCTGGGGAAGGAGAAGGACCGGGACGGAAACGTCGTCCACCAGGGGATCACCGTCTTCGGGAACAAGGGCTCCACCGACCAGCACGCCTACGTCCAGCAGCTCCGCGACGGCCGGAGCGACTTCTTCGTGACCTTCGTCGAGGTGCTCCGGGACCGGGCCGGGCGCTCGCCGGCCCTGGAGGAGGGCGCCACCGCCGGGGACTTTCTGCTGGGGTTTCTCCTGGGGACGCGGAGCGCGCTCTACGAGAAGGGCCGCCGGTCCATGGTCCTCACCCTCCCCGAGGTCTCGCCGCGCGCGATCGGCATGCTGATCGCCCTCTACGAGCGCGCGGTCGGCCTCTACGCCTCGCTCATCAACATCAACGCCTACCACCAGCCGGGGGTGGAGGCCGGGAAGCAGGCCGCGGCCGGGGTGCTGGAGCTCCAGGGCCGGGCCCTGGCCGTGCTCCGCGAGGAGAAAGGAAAGGGCTGGCGGCTGGCGGACCTCGCCCGGCTCCTGGACGCCGAGGATCGGATCGAGGCCCTGTTCAAGCTCCTGAACCACGCCGCCGCCAACCCCGATCACGGGGTGGTGCGGGAGAAGGCGGGAAAACCCTGGGAGTCGGTCTACCGGGCGAGGTAGTGGGGAA
>CAYRIJ010000107.1:2706-5446 GCA_964424285.1 uncultured bacterium | reverse complement strand
ATTCCAAGTTATCCCTTCTGGATCTGGTACGTCCCCGCCGGCCGCTCGCCGGTCCTTCGGGCCCTCTACGCGGAGCTGGTGGCGAACGCGGTGTCGATTCCCGACGAGACCACGGACCGGCTGTGCGCGGCGGCCCGCAAGGCCCGGGTCAACGTGGCGGTCGGGGTGAACGAGCGGAACACCGAGGCCAGCGGGGCCTCGCTCTACAACACCATCCTCCTGATCGACGAGCGGGGGGAGATCCGGGGGCGCCACCGGAAGCTGGTCCCCACCGCCGGGGAGCGCCTGATCCACGCCCAGGGGGACGGGAGCACCCTGGCCGTCCACGATCTCGGGTTCGCCCGGGTGAGCGGGCTCGTGTGCTGGGAAAACTACATGCCGCTCGCCCGCTACGCCCTCTACGCCTGGGGAACGCAGATTCACCTGGCTCCGACCTGGGACTCGGGCGAGCCGTGGATCTCCACCCTGCGCCACATCGCCAAGGAGGGAAGGGTGTTCGTGGTGGGCTGTTGCAGCGCCGTCCATCGGGACGACGTCCCCGACCGCTACCCCTTCAAGCAGGAATTCCTCCCCCAGAGCGCGGAATGGATCAACCAGGGCGACAGCGCGATCGTGAACCCGGACGGGAAGTTCCTGGTGGAGCCGGTATCCGGCCGCGAAGAAATGCTGATCGCGGAGGTCGATCCGGTCCAGATGACCGGCCCCCGCTACCAGCTCGACGTCGCCGGCCACTACGCCCGCCCGGACGTGTTCGAGCTCCGGGTCCACCGTCACCCCCGCCCGGTCGTCCGGCTGGAAGAGACCTTGACCGGTCCCCCGGAGCTGACGGATCCTGATGGCTGAGGTTCCGTCCATGGCGGCCCGACCCCACGGGCCCGGCGGACCTACCCCAAGGCGACCATCGAACACCGTATCCTCTGCATCCCAACCCCCGAGGAGATCCTGCGATGTCTGACCCCCGTTCCCCGAACTCCAAGACACCGATCGACAAGGCGGCGACCGAGGCGCTGGCCCAGAGTCTCCGCGGCACTCTCGTCACCCCCGACCACCCGGACTACGACATCGCCCGCAGCGTCTACAACGCGATGATCGACTGCCGACCCGCCATGGTGGCCCGGTGCACGGACGTCGCCGACGTCATGGCCGGGGTGAACTTCGCCCGCGACCACGGCCTTCTGCTCGCCATCCGGGGCGGCGGCCACAACGTCGCCGGCTTGGGCACCTGCGACGGGGGCCTGGTTCTCGACCTGTCCCCGATGAACGACGTCCGGGTGGAACCCGCGAGTCGCACGGTCCGCGTGGGCGGGGGAGCGCTCTGGGGCGACGTGGACCACGCCACCGACGCGTTCGGTCTGGCCGTACCCGGCGGCACCATCTCGACCACCGGGGTGGCCGGTCTCACCCTGGGCGGAGGCAGCGGCCACCTCACCCGGAAGTACGGGCTCACCATCGACAACCTCCTCTCGGCCGACGTGGTGACCGCCGACGGCCGGCTCGTCACCGCCAGCGAGAAGGAGAACCCGGATCTCTTCTGGGCGCTCCGGGGGGGCGGCGGAAACTTCGGGGTGGTCACCTCCTTCGAGTTCCGCGCCCACCCGGTGCACAAGATCTACTGCGGGCCGGTCTTCTACCCCATCGACAAGACGGGGGAGGTGCTTCGTTTCTACCGGGAGTTCATCGCCGAGGCTCCGGAGGAGGTGGGGGCGTTCTTCGGCTTCCACCAGGGGCCTCCGGCGCCCTTCATTCCGGCTGAACTCCAGGGCGTTCCCATGGCCGCGATCATCGCCTGCTACGCGGGTCCCGAGGAGAAGGCCGAAAAGGCGCTGAAGCCGCTCCAGACCCAGGTCAAACCGGCGATCGACGTGCTCCACTGGGCCACCCTGGCCAAGCTCAACGCCGCATTCGACGGCCTGCTGCCCTCCGGCATGCAGCACTACTGGAAAGCGGAATTCCTGACCGAGATCAACGACGCCATCATCGACGTGAACGTGAAGCACGGCCCCAAGGTGCCGAGCGTGAATTCCCTGATGCACATCTACCCGACCGACGGCGCGGCGAGCCGGGTGGGGAAGACCGATACCGCCTTCAGCTATCGGGAGGCGAAGTTCTCCAGCGTGATCGTGGGTGTCGATTCCGACCCGGCGAACAACCCGGAACGGATCAAGTGGGTCCGGGACTACTGGGAGGATCTGCACGCGCAGTCGGCGGGCGGAGCCTACGTGAACTTCCTGATGGAAGAAGGCGACGACCGGGTGGCCGGGAGCTATCGGGAGAACTTCGACCGCCTGCAGAAGATCAAGG
The DNA here is from genome assembly GCA_964424285.1 of uncultured bacterium. Lineage (GTDB taxonomy): Bacteria > Eisenbacteria > RBG-16-71-46 > JABDJR01 > JABDJR01 > CAVSKL01. The sequence continues at coordinate 3,145 of CAYRIJ010000107.1, read as the reverse complement.
CGAAGTACGACCCCCAGAACCTGTTCCGGCGGAACCAGAACATCAAGCCGAAGGCCTGATCGGCGAATCCGATCGCGCCGGACGTCTCACGGGGCCGCCCCTTCGGGGGCGGCCCCCGCTCTTGGGCGGTCCCGCGCTACGCCGCGGGCTCGCTCCGGCCCTTGAGGACGAGGAGCGCGACCAGGGCGAGGACGATCACCATCGCCACCCCCAGGACGGGCGGGTGCCGGCGGAGCCAGTCCAGCCCGAACCCCGGCGGCCGGAGGAGGGGGTTCGCCGTCTCCGGTCCGAGGCCGACGGCGGTGTAGCCGGGCACCCGGTTCGCCGCGTCCTCCAGGTACCAGGCCTGGGGGCCCAGGTAGGAGTCGCCGTAGGCCACCCAGAGGGACTCCGTCGCCGCGGAGGCGGGGAAGGCCCAGCGCATGGGGACGGTTTGCAC
>CAYRIJ010000107.1:0-2606 GCA_964424285.1 uncultured bacterium | reverse complement strand
GTCCAGGCCGGGCTCCGGCGGAACCGGGTGGGAGCGGTCGAGGACCTCGGGGAGGGGCTCGAGCCGCACCGTGCCCTCCCGGTCGGGGCCGGTCCGGATCACCACGCTTTCCCGGCCGGAACGGCGGGGAAGCTCGACCAGGAGGGTCTCGGGGTAGTCGGGCCCCATGTCCACCCGGAAGACGGTGTCGCTGGTGTACTGCCTGGGGAGGGGCCGGGCCAGCACCGGGAGGTCGATCGGGTCTTCGCGCCGGGGAGGGAGAACGGCGAAGGGGACCGATTGACCGGCGGCGTTCATGAGCCGGACGTCGTGGAAGTCCGGCGCGGACCGCGCGGCGAGAAGCGAGTCCTCCACCACCGCGAGCCAGGCCCCGGCCGGGACGTGGTCGGGGGGGAGGACGGCCCGCCGGTAGGGGAGGGTGGTCAGGTCCTTCGAGACCTCGGCGCCGGCGGCGGCGCTCACCAGGAGCAGCAGCGCGGCGATCGCCGGAACGCGCCGCCCCGGTAGGCCCGGTATCCCGCCGCCCCCGCCGTTTCCTCGCGCCGGCCGCGGCGTCACGTTCGCCGCTCCCGCTGGTAGAGGAGGGAAACGGCCAGGAGCAGGAGCCCCACCGCCACGAAGGAGGCGATGCGATAGCCGCGCTCCAGCGCCCGCATGTCGAAGGCGAAGACCTTGACGATCAGGATGCCCAGCACCACCACGCCGAGGAGGCGAAGCGGACGGTAGCGGGTGAGGAAGCCGGTGACGATGAGCAGCCCGGCGTAGACCGCCCAGATGAGGGAGAGGGTGAGGAGCATCGGCACCTCGAGCCGGACGTGCTCCAGGGCTTCCCGGGACTTGAAGAAGACCATCGATTCCGTCGAGATCCGCCAGAGCAGGAGGGCGGCGGCGGCGATGACCAGGAAGGTGACGAGTCCCCGCTCCCTGGGCGCCAGGCGGTCGCGGTGGCGGGCGTAGAGCCGGGCGGTGAGGGCCAGGATCGCCACCGTGGCCACCCCGGTCAGGAACTCGGGGTTCAGGAGCGGGTGGAACCGGGCGGGGGCGCGGAAGGACTCGGCGGTGTCGAGGGTGAGCACCCGGAAGACGGCCAGCGCGTAGACCCCCAGGCCGATCAGCCGGTGACTCCGACTCTCGATCTGGAATCCGGCGGCGACCAGGACCAGACCCATGAGCGCCCAGGCCAGGGTGATCCACGCCAGATCGAACTGGATGGGAACGGCGAGAACGGCCAGGGCGATCCCGGTGTAGTGGGTCATCCGCACCCCGGGAAATCCGCCCCGCCGGGCCGCCGCCGCCCGGGCCGCGCCCACGTAGGCCAGGGCGAGAATCGCCACCGCCAGCCCCCGGAACGCCTCGTATCCGGGGGCCATCAGCCGGTAGAGAAACGCCGAGAACGCGAGGCCGTTGGCCACGGTCACCACCGCCCGGGCCGTGCTCCAGAAGCCGCGGCGGGGCGGGCTCGCCACCGGGATCGCCGCGTAGAGGGCCCACATGAGCCCGACCCAGAGGAGGGCCGCTCCGCGATGCCCCGGCGCCTCGGGGCCCGACCACCAGCTCCCCACCAGGAGCGCCGTGCCCAGCCAGGCGCCGAGAGGGAGGATCGGCCACCGGCGGCGCGCGGCGATGAGGACCGCCCCCAGGTTCACCGCCACCAGGTAGGGAAGGAGCGCGCGGGTGGAGTCGCCGGCCGCCGGGAGCAGCGAAGGGGTGAGAAACGCCCCGGTCAGGGTCAGGGTGGCGACCATGAGCGAGTTCTGGATGATGGCCACCGCCGCGCCGATCAGCGCCACCCCGAAGAGGAACGGGTAGACCACCCCGGTGGGCACCATGCGGTGGAATCCATAGGACGCGTAGGCGGCGAGATAGAGGAGGGCGACCCCGCCGCCCAGAAGCCCCTGCCCGAGAAACCGCTGGCCTTGCCGGCGGACCAGGGCGCTGCCGACGCCGATGAAGATCACCCCCACCACGAGCCCGGTCAGGACCTGCCCCACCCCGGCGAAGGGGCTCTCGCCGAGGTCGTAGGCCAGGAAGAACGCGGTGCCGAAGAAGATCGCCAGCACCCCGATCCAGGTGAGCCACTGGCCGCCGACCACGGTCTCGAGATCGCCGGGGAAGGAGGCCGGGGTTCCGAGGAGCCGTTCCGCCGGATCCGGTCGTCGCGGCGGGGGGGCGGTCTCCGGAAGGCCGGCCGGGGGCCCGGAGCCGGCCGCCTCGGCCGCCGGACCGCCTCCGGCCGGCCCCGGTCGCGCGGAGACGGGGGGGTGGACGCCGGGGGCCCGGCCCGGGGCCGCTCCGGGGGAGGCGAGCCGTTGCTCCAGCTCCATCAATCGCCTCCGCGTGGCGTCGGCCTGGCGCTTGGTGACGAGCGCCAGCACGAGGGCCGCCGGCCCGGCGAGGATGATCGCCGCCGCGAGAAGGATCAGGACGCCGGTCATGGCCGGAGACTAGCGCAACCCGGGGGGTTCGGGGAGGGGGGCCGGCGCCGGTCCGGGCGCCGCGGGACCGGCGAGCGGACCGGGCGGCCCGCCCGGCGTCATCGCAGGAACAGCACACCCCCCCCGGCCACCCCCACCCCCGCCACAGCCCCCCCCCCCCCCCCGCAACCC
>CAYRIJ010000106.1:4415-11378 GCA_964424285.1 uncultured bacterium | reverse complement strand
TCATCGAGCCCCTGGAACACCCGCTCCTGGGAGGAATCGTCGATCATGGCCAGGATCCGGCCCACGACCTTGGAGGAAGAGCCCTCGTCCCGGCTGAGGCGTCCCACCGCTTTCCCCAGCCGCTCCAGGCTCTCGCCGCGGTAGCCGCGTTTCCAGGCCATGTCCACCACTTCCATCGACTTGCCCGGGGCCACCCCGGAAGAGACCAGGACCCCCAGGGTCAGGAGCGGGGATTGCACCGCCTCCAGGGGACGCTGCTCCCCGGCCGCCAGCCCCAGGGAGTGGTCGAAGGCGGTCTCCGGGACGCCCACGCTCAGGGCGTAGGCTCCGTTGTCGATGGCGGCGAGGCGGGCCCTGCGTAGCGCCGCGTCGGTGGGGGCGGGGAGGGAGGCATCCACCCGTCGGGCCGCCGTGACCAGACGGGCGTCCAGTTCACCGGTCACCGCCTGGATGCGGGGAAACGGCACCCCTTTGGACAATCCCTGAAGGTAGCGGCTGACCACCGGCCCCGGCGGGAGATCCCGGCGGGCGAGCCGGGTGGCATGATCCACGATGAGAAGCAGGTCGGAATCGGGAAGCGCCTCTTCGGCGGACCGGGTCAGGACCTCGGCCAGGAGATCGGGCCCGACCCCGGCGTCCAGCGCATCCTGGACCGCGGTGTCCAGGTTCGAGGCCTCGGCGGAGGCGGCATGGAGAGACAGGGCCTGGCTGAGCGCCAGGTCCTGGACCACCCCGGACGACCCGCCGCTCGGACCGGCGTCCCCGGCCAGCGCCGGAACCGACCCGAGGACCACGAGCGCGGTCGCGGCCAGGCCGGCCAGCTTTCGGCCATTCACGGAGAAACAGGACCTCTTCAGGTTCATGGCGGTATTCCCTTCAGAGCGGCAGATTGCCCGGCGGCGCCAACACCAACGGCAGCTAAAGGTTAGCGCACCATGGCGGGTTCGGCCAACTCCTTTCATGTCACCGTCTTTGCCGTCTTGGACGGGGGGAGTCGTCCCCGGTTACAGGCGCGTCGGACCCGCCCCCGGCCACCTCGATCACCCCGTTTCGGCCGCCGAACCCGTCGGCCTCGTAGCGGGGAGCGTCCGGGGGGACCGTCCAGACACCGTCGATCACGAAGGCGTATCGCCAGATCCCCTGGTGGAGGGTCAGGGACGTCTCCCAGACCCCGTCCCGGTCCGGGCCCGAGAGCAGGTTCCGCCCGGCATCCCACCCGTTGAACCCCCCCACCACCGAGACCGATCGCGCACCGGGGGCGAGGACCCGGAAATGGACCCGGTTCCCGGAGATGCGCGGAGCCATGGGCGCGGCCGGCGGCTCCGGCAGCCCACGATCGTCGGCTCCCCCGAATGCCACCAGATCCACCGAGAGCCCGATCGAGACCTGAGCCTGGTTGAAGTCCGCGAAGGAGGCGTTGGAATCCTGGATCAGGTAGTTCCCGTCCAGGAAGAGCCGCATCCGACTCCCCAGCGACCGTCCCAGGGCCAGGCCGAGCTGCCACGCCTCGTCCCGACGGGTGCCCGCGGTGTCCCTCGCCGTCTCGCCGGCCGGGACGATCACCGGCGACTCCCGGTAGCTCCGCTTCCCGTAGACGACGTAGCCGGAGACGGTGATCCGCCGGAAGAGATCCGTCCCCGATCGGAGGACGACGATCGGCCCCCGGTAGCGGGAGCGGGAGGCATTGGAGGACGCGGCCCGGTAGCTCGCCTCCACGCTCAGGTACCCGGTCCGGCCGACGCCGTGCACCATCCCGAGGACGACGTCGAAGGGCTGCTGCAGCTCATGCCGGGTTGAATCGGCGACGAGATATCGGTTCGGATACGAGCTGCGCATGTAGCGGGCGCCGAGGCTGAGGAGCCAGTTCCGCCCCGGGGTCCACCCCAGCCGGGTCTCCCCCCGAAGGAGGTCGAGATCGAAGACGGCCGACTCTTCGCGCCGAAACCGCCAGCCGGCGACGGCGGAGTCCAGGGCCAGTCGCGAACCCAGGCCCTGCCGGAAACGGGCGGTCAGGCGAAGATCCGAGTCGTGGCCGCTCACCTTGGAGCCGTAGCTGGTTCCCGAGGCCCGGGCGGTAAGGTCCAGGCGCCGGGGGCTTCGGGCGGGGGCCCATCGAAGAAACAGCCGGCTCGTTCCGGTGAAGTAGCCCTCGGATACCGGAGAGATCACCCCGAGATCCTGGCTGGCCAGAACCTGGTCGTCGTGGCCGGCGGCAAGGTCGAGGCTCAGGCGGGTTTCGGGAGCGGCGGCGGCGGGGCCCGCGGACCGAAGTCCGGGGGCGGCCAGCATGAGGAAGACGAGCCCGGCGGGGACTAGAGGAGCAGGACGGCGTTCCGATTCCCGAAACCATCGTCGGCGTGGGCGATGGCGTTGGGATCGGTCACCCATCGGCCGTCCACCACGAACATGTATTCGTAGCGACCCGGCTGGAGTTTGACGGACAAAGACCAGAGATCCTCCCCGACGCGCCGCATCGGCGCCTCACACACCCTCCATTGGTTGAAGTCCCCGGCGAGGCAGACTTGCGAGGCATCCTGAGCCCGTATGACGAACCTATAGGATACCGCACCGGAGGAGGCGCCCGGAGGGTTTTCGTTCCCGCCGATTCCGGCGGCCAGATCGCCTCCGGCGGTGGGCTGGGAGAAGATCGCGCGCTCCGGCGACCGGGAGTCGCCGGAGCGGTTCTTTGCGCGATCCTGGGGGATGGCAACCAGCACCACGATGATGGCGGCAACGGCGGCGGGCACCCAGGCCCACCGGAGTCCCCCCCGGCCCGGAAGCGATGGAAGCAACCGGAACCGGGAAGAGGGTCTGGCCCGGGCCGGGACGGCGCGCTCGACCTCCAAGGCGCGTTCCACGGCCCGGGCCAGAGAGGATGGGGCCCGCGAGCGGGTAGACCGGAACCAGGCCTCGATGCGGCACATGGTGTTCAACTGGTTCCGCAGGAGCTTCCCGGTCCGCAGGTCCCCCTCGAAGGCAGCAGGGTTCGACGGAGGCGGCTCCCCATCCAGGTACTCGTGAAACCGGGGATTCACCCGGTCGTTTTCAAACTCGTCGCTCATATTGTTCGCGATGTCCCGGCCCCCCGGGGGGGTCTAGACCTCGAAGCCCCGGCGCCGGAGCGCGCCCAGAATGGACTCCCGGGCCCTGTGCACCCGCACCTTGGCGTTGCTCACCGAGATCTCGAGGATCCCGGCGATTTCCTCGTACCCCAGGCCTTCGTGATGCCGGAGCAGGAAAGCCTCGCGATAGATCGGTTCGAGAGCGTCCAGCTCGGCCTGGAACCCGTCGGCCACCTGCCCGGCCTCCAGAGCCTCGTCGGGCCGGGGCTGCGGGGTGGGAGGGTCCATGCCCTTCACCCCGGTTCCGTCCAGGCTGGTCTCCATCCGGCGGAGCCTCGAAGTCGGGTTCCCGCTATGGTCCCGGCACAGGTTCACCGCGATGCGGTAGAGCCAGGTCGCGAACCGGGCTTCCCCGCGGAAGGAATCGAGGCCCCGGTAGGCCTTGAGGAAGGCGTCCTGGGTCACTTCCTCCGCGAGATGCTCGTCCCGCACCATCCGGGAGACCAGGCCGAAGATGAGATCCTGATGGAGGCGAACCAGGCGGGTGTAGGCAGCCGTGTCGCCCCGCCGGGTCCGTTCCAGCAGATCTCGCTCTTCGTCGATCTCGAGCGGGGCGGCGCCCGTCGGCTTCCGTCGCCCCTGATCATGCTCCGTCAATGGACGGCCTTGCTCGCTCACGTCCCCCCCGGATCGCGGTTCGAACGGTGCTCGCTCGCTTAGACCGGGGGGACGATCTGGTCCAGAGCCGTCTGATTTCGTCTGCTTGGACGGCTCGATGATCCCGTGGTTACAGGTGCGACGCGCGGGCGGGATGAAAGCGGAAATCCCCCGGGCCGTGGGTCGACCGGGCGAGCGGTCCCGCCGGTCGCGGTTCCCAGCTCTGGAACCGCGGAGGCTCGGGGTGGGTTCCACCGATGGGTGAATTCTACCATTTTCAAGGACTTGGAGCGCCGGGGCCGATTCCGGAGTAACCTTTTGGTGACGATACCGTCCAAGCCCCCAAGCGCCCAGGGCCGTCCCACTTCGGGAGCAGCGAACGCGAGGGGACGGATTGGCTTTGCCTGCCCTGAATACAAGGAGGGTGCTTCCATGAAATCGGGACCTTTCGGTAAGTTTTTGATTGCCAGCGCATTGACTCTAGCGATGGCGGCCGGGGCCGGCCTTCTCGGCTGTGGCTCCAATTCGAACCCCGCCGCTCCGGGGAACGCGTATACCCCTCCCCCCGCCGGTTCGGGGATGGGACTGCTCGCGGTTTCCCTGAACACCGTGGGCTCGGTCAACGCCCCCGCCGCCGGCTCCCCGGCGGGCATGCAACCCCACGGCCCCGAGCACACCCCGCTCGCGGCGGTATGGATCACGTTCGATTCCATCCGGGTCTACCCGACGTGCGACGACGGCGCCGGCGACGACACCACCGGGGAGGGGGAGGACTCCACGTTCGCCGCCAACCGGTGGAACGGGTTGAGCTTTCTCCACGACGACCATGACTCGACCGGCGGCGGGGACGACAGCACCCACGCCGACTGCGACTACATCGAGGTCCTGACCGACCCGATCACCGTCAACCTGGCCGGCCTCGACACCACGCTCACCGAACTCCTGGGAACCCTCGAGCTTCCCCAAGGTGATTACACCCACTTGGCCCTCCATGTGGCCGACGGGTGGGTGGTCACCCAGGCCGGCGATTCGGTGGAGGCGGACGTTCCCGGAAACAACGACCTGCTCAAGGTCATCTTTCCCTTCACCGTGTCCGACGGTCAGGTGACCGAAATCGTGATCGTGTTCGATCTGGACAAGTCGGTGGTGGAAGCTCCCCCCGGGAGCGGGAACTTCAAGATCAAGCCGGTGCTTCACGGGGCGTGGGGTTCCCACGACCACGAGCACGACTCCCAGTTCGGGCACGACGACGGCGGGAACAACGGCGGCATGCACGGCAACGGAGGCGGTAACGGAGGGGGCAACGGCCACCAGGGATAACCCCCGTTCGAAACGACACTGGAGTTGACGGGGCCAAACGGACATCCCCCGTTTTCCCCGAGGCGGACGCCACATCGGCGTCCGCCGTTTTTTTGGGGGGGAGGGGATCGGGGTTCGCCGGGTTGGGTGCCGATAGGGGGCTGCCCGGCCGGTTCACGCACCCGCTCCGGCGGCGGGGCCCCGACCGCCGGCTCGGGCTAGAGCGAAATCCCCAGGCCGGTGGTCACCTCCCAGTCGGTCTTCTTCACCCGGGCCGGCGGCCGGGTGTCGACTTCCAGATCCGAGGCCACGGTGAGCGAGAACGCCCCCCCGAGCTTCACCCGGACTCCGCCGGTGGCCATGGCCCGCAGGTCGCCGAAGCCGGAGAAGCGGGGCTGGACGAAGCTCGTCAGCTGAAGGGTCACCGCGTCGTTCAGCCGGCCGTCGAGCACGGCGAAGGTGGAGAGTCGGGAATCGGTCCTGGTTCCGGACTGACTCTTGATCTTCTCGATCTCGAGCATGGGGGTGGCGCCGAGAGACAGCCGCCAGGACGTTCCCCGGACGACGTCGAAGCGGGCGCCGAGCCCGAAGAGAAGGCGGGTCTCGAGCCGCTGGAACGGGTTTCGCTGGTGCTGGAAGAAGGCCACCGAGCTCAACCAGGGACTCACCCGGTGGTTGTGGCGCAGGTGAGCCGCGCTCTGCTCCTCGATGGCCGCGCCGTGAGACGTCTTCCGGGCGCCGCCGGCCACGAGTCGGAACCGTTCCCGGTTCGCCCGGTACTGGATCTGGCCGCTACCGGTGAGGGACAGCACCTCGGTGTTGCCGCCGGTGGCGCTGAAGGAGGCGTCCATGATCCCGCTCCAGCCCGGCTCGTTCTCCTTGAACCCGCGGAGGGTGTTCAGGATCTGGGCCTGGGCGGCGCGGGGCATGGCGGCCAGGAGCAGCGCGGCCAGAAGCGCGGAGATGAAAGAGGCATGGACCGGAGAGTTGGAGATCGACGCGCGCACCGGTAAGGGAACTCCTCTGGTTGGGTTCGGGTCTCGCGGGATCCGGACTCGGAATTCGGACCCGGAATTCCGACTCGGGATCCGGACTCGGAATTCGAACAAGGGATTCGGGCCGGGATTGCGGCCCGAGCCCCGGACCCGGATTTCGGGCCACCGGGTGCAGAAGCCTACATCGCGCGGCCCGCGTGGGCGAGCCCGGCGGGGGGGGAGACGGGGCGCGCCGGTGAGTTCGCCCGGGCGGCGGGCACGATCCGCTCCTGACCGAAGCGGCGCACGAGCCGTTCGCCGCGGTAGGTCCAGAGCGGCGCGGCAGCCGGCGAACAGCCGATCTCCCAGGTCAACGAGCAGGGCGCCCGACCGGTCACGCGGAGGGTGCCTCGATGAAGCGCGTGGTGATGATGGGCATGGCAAAGCGTAACAAGATTCCAGGACGCGTTCGAACCGCCACGGGATCGGAATACGATGTGGTGGACCTCGAGGTTCCGGCGCGCCCGGCAGCCCGGAACCCGGCATCTCCAGCCGTCACGCTCCAGGGTCCGTCGTTCGGTGGGAAGGTGGCCGGGGTCCAGGAGCGTCCACTGATCCATCGCTTCCCCGGACACCACCGCGGCCGCCGCCCAGTCCGGCAGCCGGTCGTCCCGCAATCGGACCGCCCGGCATGCACGCTCCCAGCGGGCACGGATCCCGGGACGGGCCCAGATCACCACGCGGTGGTGGCGGCCGGGGGTGGACAACGTTTTCCGGTCGCGAAGCAGCTCCTCGGTCTCGTCGGGTTCCCGACAGGCGGCCAGGATCGCCAGATCGAGAAGCGCTTCCAGCCGCGCCATCCGGATGGGGTTCTCGGCCGGGTCCAGGGACGTCCCCTCGGGCAGATCGAGCCCCCGCTCCTCCAGACGGCGCTCGATGTCTGAGGCCGACCAGCCGGCCCGGGCGAGCCG
>CAYRIJ010000106.1:0-4315 GCA_964424285.1 uncultured bacterium | reverse complement strand
TGCACCAGCGCGCGGGCCTGGAGCGCGAAGAGCGGCCGAACCTCCCCTTCGAGAGCCCGGTACCGATCGAGGTGCGCCCGGGCCGGCACCAGGAAGCGTCCACCTTCCCGGTTCGGTGCGGGGACGACGCACCCCGCGCACGCACCGGTCTCCCGGGTCAGCCGGTGGATGCGTCGAAGCCTGCGCTCCAGGGCCCTCAACGTGTTCTTGGCCCGCTTGTAATCCCATCGGTGATAGGACGGCGACCAGGGTAGCGCTCCGCCCGACCCACCGAGCGGAGGCTCCCCCGGCGCACCGGAACGTCGCGCCCGGGAGGCGTGACCGGCCACGCGATCCGCCCAGGGGAGGCGCCCGGCCTGGGCCCAGGCCGGGGATCCCGTGCCCGCCTCCCCGGTTCCGAGGTCTTCCGTTTCCGCTCCGCGCGGGGCGGCCGGGTCCGCTGCGGACTCCTCCATGGACGCGGCGAGCCAGGGGAGCGACGATTCCGACTCCATCAGCATCGCATCCAGGCACGCGTCGCGCGGAGCATCCCAACCGAGCACCCGCTGGGCGGTTTCGAGGGCATGTTCGAAGGCAAACCCGACGACCTGAGGCGCGGCGAACGCAATCCGCCCGCGGGTGGGCTCGTCGAGATCGTCGGGGACCGTGGCGGGGGTCGAGCCGGTCTCCGCGACCCGTGCCGCGAGTCGGCGCACGCTGAGCTGCGTGGCGAGGGCCAGCCAGACCGGGGCGTTCTCGGAGGTCAGGACCGGACGGAGGGCCAGGAGTTTGCTGGCGTCCACGCGCCCATCGAGATACGCGGGCCGCGCCGCGGGAACCCGGGCCAGAATGTCCTGCACGGCCACCCGGCGACGGGCGGTTCGGGGGTGAAGCTGAAGCGCTTCCCGGCAGAAGTCGGCGAACCGGACATGGCCGAGATCCCGGTACCGGTCGCCCGAGCGCAGCCCACCGAGCGCCGCGCCCTGGGCAACCTCCAGCCGGCGGCTGACGGCCTGAGCCTCGCGGACGGCGTGGAGCAGGCGCCAGGCGAGCTGCCGGCACTTGACGCGGGTGCGCGCCCGGTCCTCTTCCCGCTGGAGCCTGAGTTCCCGGACTCGTTCGCGAGCCCGGCGGCGCTGCTCTTCCCGCTCCCTCCGGAGAACCCGGGCCGGGTAAGCCGCCTCCGGTCCGAACAGGCCATCCAGCCGATCCCCGAACCGGGGTTCCGGGAGGCTCTCCGGAGATGCAATGTCAACCACACCAGCCAGTTCCATGATCCCATCCCTCGCGCCGGGGGGAGCCGGTCCACGTCGGACATACTAACCGTATGACTGGTATTCGTCAAGGAAAAAGGGGCCGGCGCAGGGATTTCTTAGGGCGCCCGCGTACCATGGGGAGAGTCCGGGATCGAGATTCGCCGGATGTTCGAGGCCGATGACTTCGGCGCCGAGGGGCCACGCCGGCAGGGCTTGCGACCCGGCCTCCCGTCTTGGTTGAAAGCTCAGGATCAGCGCGGTCTCCGGCTGTCGGCCTCCATTGAAGGGCAGGTCATACCTCAGCGCCTTGATCTCGTGACGCATGTCCTCGCCGGTCCCTTACCGCTCCCTCACCGGTCCCTCCTCCACCATCCCCGCCGCCCCCTCGATCCGACGCTTGGCCCCGTCGGCGACCTTGAGATCCTCGAGCTTTCCGCCCATGGGCACCAGCCGGCGCTCGAAGGAGCCGACCGCGTCGTTATAGGCGTCCACCGCGGTGGAGAGTCCGCGTCCCACCTTGCCGAGGTGCTCCCCGAAGAGCGCCGCCCGGTCGTAGAGCTCCCGGGCCACCCCGGCGATCTTCTCCGCGTTCTCGGCCATCGAGCGCTGCTGCCAGTAGATGGCGATGGTGCGGAGGAGCGCCACCAGCGTGGTCGGCGTGGCCACCAGGACCTTGGACCGCAGGGCCTCGATCTGGAGATCCGGAGCGCGGGCGAAGGCCGCGGCCAGAAAGGGATCGCCGGGAAGGAACAGCACTACCATGTCCACGTCCCCCCTCAGGCCGGTCGCGTACTCGCGGGAGGACAGCGTCCGGATGTGCTGGCGGAGCGCGGCCACGTGACGGTCCAGCGCCTTCTCCCGCGCGGCCTCGTCGGTCGCCTCCGTGGCTTCCAGGTAGGCGGTGAGGGGCGCCTTGGCGTCCACCGCGATCAGACGCCCCCCCGGGAGGCGGACCGTCATGTCGGGCCGGCCGCCGTCCTCCAGGGTCTCCTGCTCCTCGAAGTCGCAGTGCTCGGTCATTCCCGCCAGCTCGGCCACGTTCCGGAGCGCGATCTCGCCCCAGCGGCCCCGGACCTGCGAGCCGCGAAGCGCGGTGGCCAGGGTGGTGGTCTTGTCCTGGAGGGACGAGGTCAACGACATGAGCCCCTCGACCTGTTCCCGAAGCGCCTTGTAGGCCCCTTCGCGGGCGACCTCGATCTGGCCGGTGCGGTCGGCGAGCTTCCCCAGGGTCTCGCGGAGGGGGGCCAGCATCTCATCGATCGCCTGCTTCCGCTTTTCCAGCTCGGCGCGCGCGGTGGCCTCCGATTTTCCAAACCGCTGCTCGGCCAGTTCCAGGAACTGCTTGGCGTTTCCCTCCAGGGCCGCCGAGGCCAGGGCCTTGAAGGCGTTCTCCAGGTCCCGGCGCGAGCTCTCGATGAATTTTTGCTGTTCAACGACCTGGGTTTTTGCGTTCTCCAGTTGGGAGAGGGCGGTGGCCAGGCGGCGGTCCAATTCGGCGCGGGCCTCGGCCGTGCTGCGGAACTCGGTTCCGAGTTCCTCCCGGCGCCGGTGCTCGCTCTCCGCCGAGGCCTCGGCGGTGGCGAGCCTCTCGGCGGTGGACAGCCGGAGCCGTTCGAGGCGCGAGCGCGCCCACAGGGAGGTCACCAGGAAGGCGAGAAGAGCCCCGATGACCAGGGCAGTCAGGGCGATCAAGAGGACGGGTGGGTCGTTCATATTCGGGTTCGCGCGCCATTCACTTCGGCGACCGGCGGACGGGGGGACAATCCAAGCGCGGAAGCCAGTGTAGCTCCGCGCCGCCAAACTGCAACCCAAAACTCGTTGTGCGAGTGAGAGCTACGGGCTCAGGGGCGGGAAATCCGGACGAACTCCGGTTATCTCGGACCGGAGTCGGGAAAGACGCCGTTCGAGCCGTCTAACAAAGAGGGTGGTGGTACACAAATCGCTTGACTGGTGTGGAAAAGAGAGGCATAGTGGGAGCCACGCGGCAGGGACCTCCCCGGAATCCAGGTTTCAGTGAATACAAATAGAAACAGTTGGTTACAGACGTTGCGATCGGAAGGAACGGGGAATGAAAGAGGGACTCCATGCGGTTTGCTATGGGCTATTGCGGCGGCGGCGGTTTTGGGGATCCGGCGGGGTGTCACCCAAAAATGTTTCGAAAAAGTGAAGTCGGTGGATGCAGACCGGGAAAAAATCGTATAGGAATTGTTAGTAGCGCGACAGAGAGACAGTGCGCATCGAGAGAGACGACGATGGCGGCACGGTCGAGCCTTGAGTTTGGCAACGACGCGGCGAGTCTTTGGGCCTTCGCCGACTCCGGTCGGCGGGACTCATTGGGGGAAAAACTCCCGCGTTCGTGGGCCGGATCACTGACCTCGTCCCGTGCCGCCAATTTTTTGCCCCGGACCCGCGGGAACCGAGCGGTCGCCTACGGGGTCTGAACCACCGAACCCGAGCTTCCTTCCCGGCCTTCTCCTCCCCTCGAAAGGAGTTCCGGCGTGACGCGCTCCCTGTTCTCCGGCGTGACGGTCGGGGGCCTGGTTTCGATCCTCGCCGCCTCCCTGACCCTCATCGCCCCCCCGACCGAGGCCCACTCTATCGAACTGGGGGGCGGGTTCCAGTCGAACTTCGACTCCGCCCATCGAACCGAGTTCGGCACCGCCGGGATCTTGAGCCTGGGCTACAGCGTTCCCCTCGTCCCGAAGCGGAGCCGTTTCCTCCTCGAGGCGGACTATCTCTGGGCCGCCGCGGACCGGGGCCAGGCCGATCCCACCTTCCAGCGGCCGGAGTCGAAGTACTGGGTGCTCCCCATCATTCTGGCCGTCCAGGCCGACCTGGTTCCCGGGCGGGTCGGGGGCCCCGTGGCCCTCTACCTGGGCCTGGGGGGCCAAACCGTTCTGACCGGGTTCACCGACCGCTCCGGCGCCACCCGGCGCGCTCCCACCATCGGAGGGCTGATCGAACTCCGCCCCGAGATCACGATCTCGCCCACGCTCTCGATCTGGGCGCGCCAGCGGCTTTCGCTCGTGGGGGACCTTCACTATTCCGGCGGCTCCGGCGACATCAACTACAGCGGCTCG
>CAYRIJ010000105.1:8976-11452 GCA_964424285.1 uncultured bacterium | reverse complement strand
CCCCGGGCCATGGGGAGCGATCGCGGGCGGACCCCGGAGGCGTGATGAATCGCCGCCCCGATCGCCGGAGCGATCCCCAGGAGCGGCGTTTCGCCGGCCCCCGAGGAAGGCTGGTCCTTTCGATCGATGAGGACCACGTCGATCTCGGGGACGTCGCTGAATCGCGGCACGCGGTACCGGGAGAGGAGCGCGTTCCGGATCACCCCGTGATCGAAGTCGATCTCCTCGAACAACGCGCCCCCGATCCCCTGGATGAGGGCGCCGGTGATCTGGTTGGCGAGGCCGTCGGGGTTCACCACCGCGCCGCAGTCGAATGCGGTCACCGCCCGCACCACCCGCACCCCGCCTCGCGCGCGATCCACCGAGACCTCGGCGCAGGTGGCCACGTAGCCCCCCTTCTCGTACCCGCCGGCGATGCCTCGCCCGTGACCGTCCGCCAGGACCGCATCCCACCCGAATTTCCGGGCCGCGGCCTCGAACACCGCGGCCAGCCGCGGATCGTCGATGTTGGCCAGCCGGAACGCGAGAGGATCCATGCCGGCCAGCTCCGCCAGCTCGTCCACGTGCATCTCCCGGGCGAAGTGGTTGGCGGTGGCGGCCAGCGCGCGGTAGGAGCCTTCCCGGAGCGGCGACTCGCTGGGATGGAACTGGATCCGCTGGTTGGCGATCGCGTAGGGGGGCCGGATGGCCGCGTTTCCGGCGTTGAAGTTGTCGCAGGTCCACGCGGTGATGGTTCCGCCGGCGGCCAGTCCCGCCGTGACGTCGATCACCGCGGCGGGGCGGAAGTACGCCCAGCGGAACTCCTCCTCGCGGGTCCAGGCCAGCTTGACCGGCCGCCCCGCGGCCCGGGCCAGCCGCGCCGCCTCGACCGCGCACTCGCCGGTGTGCTTCCCGCCGTACCCCGAACCGGTGTCGGGCACCACGACGCGAACCCGTGACCCCGGAAGCCCGAAGGCCTCGGCGAGCTGGTCGCGCACCGCGAAGGGGCGCTGGGCGCCGGTCCACACCGTGAGCCGGAGGCCGTCGTCGCCGCTCGTCCATTCCGCCAGCGCCGCCCGGGGTTCCAGGGGCACGTGGGCGATGTAGGCGGTGGTATAGGTGCGCGCGAGCGTCCGGTCCGCCGCCGCCAAGGCCGATTCCGGGTCTCCCTGGACGAAGGGCTCCACCGCGGCCCCGGTCTCGTACCACTCGCGGGGCCGGGCCGGCCTGGTTACACGCAGGTGTTCGTAGACGGTCTCCGAAGAAAGCCAGGGACCCGGAGCCGGTTTCCACATGGCCTGGATCGCGCCCAGGGCGGCGACCGCCGGGCCCATGCCCGGAGCGACCACCCCCACGAAATCGCCGTCCTCGACCACCGTCACGCCGGGGATGGCCGCCGCGGCGGAGACGTCGAGCGCGGTGCGGACGGCCCCCATGGACGGCGGCCGGAGCACCTTCCCGGTGAGCATTCCCGGGCGCTCCAGGTCGACGGTGTAGCGGTGGCGGCCGGTCACCAGATCCCGCGCCCCGAGCCTCGCCGCCGGACTTCCGGCCACCGTCCAGCGCCCGGCCGGGGTGAGCGGCGCGTCCTCCCGCACCGGTTCGCTCATCGCCCGGCCGCCGGTGAGCTCTCCATAGCTCAGGGAGCGCCCGCCGCCCGCGTCGACCACCCGGCCCTCGGAGGCGGTGAGCCCCGCGGGGTCCGCCTTCCACCGTTCGGCGGCCCGGGCGATCAGGACCTCCCGCGCGCTGGCGCCGACCCGGCGGAGCTTCTCGCCCATCTGCGGCGTGGAGAGGCTCCCGAAGGTGCCCATGTCGAAGGGGGTGAGCGCGGTATCGCCCATCACCAGGGTGACCGAGGCGAGCGGCACCCGGAGCTCCTCGGCCAGTTCCTGGGCCAGGGAGGTGCGGTTCCCCTGGCCGAACTCGACCTTTCCGGTGTACACCGTGACCGCGCCGTCCGCGGCGATATGGAGCCAGGCCCCGATCGCCTCCGGGTCCTCGGTCTCGCGGCGGGGATCCTCCGGCGCCCCTCCCCGCGGGGCCGGGCCGAGGCCGGTCCGGCCGGCGCCGCCGGTCTCCGCCCGGTCCCCGGCGGCCCGGCGTATCGCCGCCACCACCCGGGGATGGGTGCCGCACCGGCAGATGTTCCCCTCCATGGCCTCGGCGATCTCCCGGGGAGAGGGGGAAGGCGAGGCGCGGAGGAGCGCCGCGGCGGACATGATCATCCCCGGGGTGCAGTACCCGCACTGCGAGGCGCCCTCGTCGAGGAACGCCTGCTGGAGGGGATGCAGGCCGCCGTCGCGTTCCAACCCCTCGATGGTGGTGATCCGCGCCCCCGCGGCGGAGGACACCGGGGTCACGCACGAGTGCACCCGGCGGCCGTCCACCAGGACCGTACAGGCCCCGCACTGGTCCTCGCCGCAGCCGTACTTGGTGCCGGTGAGCCCCAGGTCGTGGCGGAGAATGCCGAGCAGGTTTCGGGCCGGGTCCACGT
>CAYRIJ010000105.1:3481-8876 GCA_964424285.1 uncultured bacterium | reverse complement strand
CGGAGCCTCCAGGGGCCACACCAGGGCCGCATCCAGCCGCCTCGGGGTGAAGGGCGGGGAGCCGAGGAGGGGGCGGAGGTGTGGAAGGAGCCGGATCGCCACCGGAGCCAGATCGCGAACGAATCCCCGCTCCAGGAAGTGGCGGGCCGCTTCGGGGTCGTTCGCGGCCAGCTCGATCCGGGCCAGCTCGAGCAGCGGTCCCCCTCCCACCCCACGGTCGTCCCACAGTTCCCGCGCGATCTTCCGCGCGGTATCGAGATCCCCCCTGGAAAGCGCGATCGACGCTTTCATCACCCTCAGGTTGGGCTTGTCCGAGACTTCGGCGGCGGCGCGGCGATACAGGTCCCCGGCACTCTCGATGTCGCCGGCGGCCAGGGCGGCGTTGATCTGGAATCCGTACGACGCCGAAACGTAGTTCGGGTTTTCCGAGAGTCCGCGCTGCCGGCGGCCGATGGAGGCGCTCTCCTCCAAGCGGCCGGTGTAGGCCATGATCCAGGCCAGCCAGATGGTGGCGAAGGATTCCTGGGGATCGATCTCCAGCACCCGCCGCACATGGCGCTCGGCCCCGGCCACATCGCCTTGGCAGAACTCCTCCACCGCGATGTTGATCAGGGCGGGGGTGAAGCGCGGGTTCACCTCGATCGCCTGGGCCAGGGCGGCGTTGGATCCTCCCCGGTCGCCGGAGAACCGGAGCACCAGGGACTTGGCCTTGTAGCCCTCGGCCAGCTTGGGGTTCAGCTGGATGGCCCGCTCCGCGGCCTCGAGCCCCGCGCGCGTGTCCTCCCCCGGATCTTCGCTGATTCCGAACTGCAGCATCTGGCCGTGGGTGTCGGCGATCCCCGCCCAGGCCAGGGCGTAGTTCGGGTCCACCCCGATCGCCTCCCGGAAGAGAGCCAGGGCGTTTCGCATCCCCTCGGGGGTGTACTGGCCGTACTGTTCGCGCCCCTTCAGGTACAGGTCGTAGGCCCGCACGTCCTGGGGGCGGTCCTGGGTGAGCTTCCTCGCTTCCGACGGGGTGAGCGCCACCCGGAGCGCCTGGGCGATGGCCGAGGCGATCTCCTCCTGCACCGCGAAGACGTCCTCCAGGACGCGGTCGTAGCGGTCGGCCCAGAGATGGAACCCGTCGGAGCCGTTGATGAGCTGGGCGGAAATGCGGACGCGGTCGCCGGCCTTGCGGACGCTCCCCTCCAGCACCGCCCGCACCCCCAGGTCCGAGGCCACCCGGGAGATGTCCACGGATTCGCCGCGGTACTTGGCCACCGCGTTGCGGGACGCCACCCGGAGTCCCTTGATCTTGGAGAGATCGGTGAGGATGTCCTCGGTGATCCCCGCGCAGAAGTACTCGCTCTCCTTGTCGGTGGAGAGGTTCTCGAAGTAGAGCACGGCCAGCGACGGCCGGTCGGCGGGGGAGGTCCGGCCCACCTTGGGCGCGGACATTTCCAGGGCGATGGCGGTCAGCTCCCGCCGCAGGTCGCCGATGTCGCGGGGCCGTTGCACCGCGTCCTTGGTGAGGCAGCGGCCGAGGAGCGTGCGGAGGCGGGGGGGCGCGGTGGGGGGAATCGCGCTCCAGTCCGGCTCCCGCTCCAGGATCTTGGCGATGACGTCGGAAACCGTCTCGCCCGCGAAGGCCGGCCGGCCGGAGAGACATTCGTAGAGGACGCACCCGAACGCCCACACGTCGGCCCGCCGGTCCACCGGTTTCCCGCGGGCCTGTTCCGGGCTCATGTAGGGGGCGGTTCCCAGGATCAGCCCCGCGCCGGTGGAGAAGGCGGGCGCGGTGGGGGTGGCGGTCAGGACCGCCGAGGAGTCGTCGCCGGCCGCCTGCCCCTTGGCCAGACCGAAGTCCAGCACCTTCACCGTTCGTGTGGGGGTGAGCATGACGTTTCCGGGCTTCAGGTCCCGGTGGACGATGCCGCGCTCGTGGGCGGCCTCCAGGGCGTCGGCGATCTGCCCGCAGACCTGGATGGCCTCGGTCATCGGGAGCGGTCCCCGGGTGAGCGCCTGGGCCAGGGTCTCGCCCTCCACCAGCTCCAGCACCAGATGGGGGGCGCCCGCGTGGTCCTCCAGCCCGTAGATGGCGGCGATGTTGGGATGGTTCAGCGAGGCCAGGACCTTGGCCTCGCGTTCGAATCGGGCCAGGTGTCCGGGGTCGTCGGCGAAAGCGTGAGAGAGGGACTTGATGGCCACGGTGCGGTCGAGGCGGGTGTCGCGGGCGCGGTAGACCTCGCCCATTCCGCCCGCCCCCAGGGCGTCCAGGATCTCGTAGGGGCCGAGGCGGGTTCCGGATTCGAGGGGCATGGGTTTCGGGTTCTCCTCCGGGCGTTCGGATTCTGGGGCGGGCCTGCTCCCGCCGGCGGGCCCCTGTGCGCCACCCATACCTCCTCCGCCGACGGAAGAGGCATCATAACATGCCGCCGTCGGATAGGCCGCCCAGCCCCTCAGTCGGCGGTCAGGTTCATCTTCTGCAAGGCGACCAGGTAGCGGGGATCGTCCCGGATCGGGTCCAGGAAGGCGAAGGTCTTGATCGGCATGATGATCGGATCCCGGGCCTCGATGGCGGCCTCGATCCATGGGAAGACCTCGTCCCAGTTCTCCAGGCCGGCCTCGCCGAGCATGAAGATCGAGGGGGGGACGTACCCGGGCTTCCGGCGGGCCTCGTCGAGGAGGGCCCGGACCCCCTCCGGGTCTCCGGCCCGCCCGCGGGCATAGGCCATGAAGCCGAGCGTGAAGGGGTTTCCACCCGAGAGCTGGTGCGCCCGTTCGAGGGCGGCGGCGGCTCCAGGGTGGTCGCCGACGCCGTCGAGTCCCATCCCCAGAACCCAGTGCCCGTGGAAGAGGGCGGGTTCGAGGGTGATCATGTGATGTCCCTCGGCGATCATGGGTTCGAACGCGCGGTCCAGGGAGAGCATGATCCCGAGCCACCAACGCACGAAGATCGAGAGGGGGTCGGCCTTGAGGACGAACTCGATCTCGGCGATGGCCTCCTTGATCCGAGCCCGGGGCAGGAGGCCGCTGATGGCATGGCGCAGCCGGACCAGGGGGGATCCCGGGCTGAGTTCCAGCGCCCGGCCCAGCTCGCGGTCGACTTCCGGCCAGTTGTAATCGAGCTCTTTTCGGAGCATGCCGAGCAGGGCATGAGCTTCGGCCAGGGTGTCGTCCAGCTCGAGGGCCCGCAAGGCGTGCCATGTGCTCTGGGTGAACGCCTCCCGCGGGAGCATGCTGCCGTAGAATCCCAGGTACCAGTAGAGTTCGGCCAGGGAGTCGTAGGCCAGCGCCGAATTCGGGTCTTCGGCCAGGGCCCGCTCGTAGCACGCCTTGGCCCGGGCGAGGGACTCCGGCGTCATCCGGGCGAAGTGGTACCGGCCCTCCAGGTAAGCCTGGTGCGCCTCGGGGTCGACGGCGGCGCGGGGTTCCCTCGCCCCGCCCCGGATGAGGTCCCCCCGCAAACGCTCGCTGATCGCCTCCGCGATTTCATCCTCCAGGAGGAGCACGTCGTCGAGTTGGCGGTCGTACCTCTCGCTCCAGAGATGCGAGCCGTCCGCGGTGTTCACGAGCTGCGCGGAAACCCGGACCCGTCGGCCGGCCCGGCGTACGCTGCCGTCCAGGATGTTGTCGACCGCGAGCCGAGCCCCTATCTCCCGCACATCCAATCCCAATCGGCCGGCCGCAAACGCGGAGGTACGGGCAATCACGCGCAGGCCTGGAATCCGGGTAAGCGCGCTGATGATCTCCTCGGAGAGCCCCTCACAGAGATAGTCGTCCTGCTTCTCGCCGCTCATGTTCACAAACGGCAGAACCGCCACCGACGGTCGCTCGGTGCCGAAGGCACTCAAACGATCGGACTGAATGGCGGTTGCAAGCCTGCATGCCGACTGGAACCGTTGGTCCGGCTCCTTCTTGAGGCAGCGCTCGACGAGTCCGGCAACTTCGGGACAGAGCCCGTCGATTCGGCTTGGCTGGTCGCGGAGGATTGCCGCCAGGGTTTCCGGCACGGTCTCTCCCTCGAACGGCCGGCGGCCGGATAGCATCTCGTACAGGATCGCGCCGAGGCTGAAGAGGTCGCTCCGCGCGTCCAAAGGCTGTCCGGTAATCTGCTCGGGAGACATATAAGACGTCGTACCAAGGATCTCGCCCGGGACGGTAAGCTGTTCGACAGTGGCGGTTCCTGTCCCCAAGGTGTCAACGGTCTTGGCCAGCCCAAAATCGACGACCTTCGCGCGCCCGCCTTCGGTCAGCATGATGTTGGACGGTTTCAGGTCCCGGTGAACGAGACCGGCGGCGTGCGCCGCGCCGAGAGCTTCGGCGACCTGCGCGGCAAGGTCCAATGCCCGCTGGAGGGGTAGCGGTCCGTCGATCAGAAGGTCGGCAAGGGTCCCGCCCCCTACGTGCTCCATGGCGATGTAGTCCGTGCCCTTGTCGGTACCGATGTCGAAGATCGTGAGGATGCCGGGGTGGTTCAACGAAGACGCAGCTCGGGCTTCACGCAGGAAGCGTTGCCGAAAGGAAGGATCGTCGGTGCGGTCGGAGCGTATGAGCTTGAGGGCGACGATACGTTCCAGGCGCGTGTCCCTGGCCTTGTAGACTTCGCCCATACCGCCACGACCCAGAAGCGAGATCACTTCATAGTGGGCCACTGTCTTTCCGGTCACCGCCGCACCCCCGATTGCCAATTCCCAGAAAGCGGTTCCCTGATTGCGTCGTCATTCTACACTTCGGAGGCGATTTGTCACCGGTTCTCCTGCCGGCGTCCGGTGGGCGGTCGATTCACGGGCGGCCGCTCCCCGCCGGGAGGCAAGATCCTTACCGGTGGCGCCTGGTTCTGAAACCCGATAGCCTACGGCCATCGGGTCGGTGTCTTTTCGATGGAGAAGCCTATCCGGGAAAGAGAACGAACGGGATGAACTTCGACCCGCAGTTGATCGCCGCGTGCATCGAGAGCCAAACCGATCCCGAGCCGTTTTCCGGGGTGGTTTGTCTGACGCGTGGCGACGAGGTTCTCTTCGAAGGCGCGTACGGCCCGGCCGTCCGCTCGGAGTCCGTCCCCAACCGGATCGATACCCGGTTCCAGACGGCGTCGGGGTGCAAGATCTTCACCGCGGTGGCGGTCTGCCGGCTGGTGGAGCAGGGAGTGCTGAGCCTCGACACCCGCTTGACCGAGTGCGTCGACGAGGCGTTCCCGCACTTCTCGCCGGAGATCACCGTCCGCCACCTCCTCACCCACAGTTCGGGGATCACCTCGTACTTCGAGGAGGAGACGGCCCCGGACTACGAAGCGCTGTGGCGGGACGTTCCCATGTACCGGGTAAGAGGGCCGAAGGACTACCTTCCTCTCTTCCGGGACAAACCCATGAAGTTCCCTCCCGGAGAGCGGTTCGAGTACAACGACGGAGGCTAC
>CAYRIJ010000105.1:0-3381 GCA_964424285.1 uncultured bacterium | reverse complement strand
CCCACTACGGCTACGGCGTATGGATAGACCTTCCGGATCATGCGATCCGGAAGGTCTTCGTCGAAGGCTCGGACCCGGGGGTGGCGATGCGCTCCGCGGTCTATCCCGGCGCGAACCTCGTCCTCACGACGCTCGGCAACACCGGGAAGGCGGTGTGGCCGCTCTACCGGGAGATCGAGAGGGTTCTCGGGCTCTGACGCATTGGCGCCGGTCGATTTCCCGCCCGGATCAGTACAGGGACTTCACCCTTCCCCAGGTCGTGGCCTCGGTGGGCGTGGGGGAGATGGTGGGATACTGCCGGATCGTGAACTCGGTGATCCCGTTGGGAACGTCGAGGGTGAAGGAAATGACGTTGAACGCTCCGGCGGGGAAGATGCCGCCGTAGGCGTCGACGCCGTCCTCGCCGGGGGCCACGGTGGTGAAGGGCGCGAAGCCGAACGGGGAGTCGAAGTCCGGGAAGTCGAAGTCGAGCCCGTCCCCCGGGCCCGAAGGCACGAAGCCGGCGCCGGTCCCGAATCCGAGCTGGAGGTGGTAGTCGGTCCAGTCGATGCCGGTGCCGTTGTCCACGCCCTCGGTGAGCACGTATTCGGTGATGGGGGCCGCTCCGGAATCGACGACCACGAAGACCATGTCGATGTAGCCGACGCTGCCGAAAGCCTTCTGGTTGACGGCGATCCAGTTGGGGGAAGTGCCGACGACATTGTCGTTGCCCGGGGACGGGGTTCCCAGGTTGTTGAACGACATGCTGACCAGCCCGGGACCGGAGGCGCCGCCGAAGGCGACGACGACACCGGCGGAGGCGGAAGCGGAGGAGAGGACGAGCAGGGCGGGAACGAGCAACGCTCCCAGACGCCGGGGGATGCGGGCGGCAATCGGGGGAATCCTGGTGGCCATGGTCTTGCTCCTTGGGGGTGATGGAGGATCAGGCCCCGTGCGAAAACGGGACGGGGAAGAGTCGTTGCAGTATACCATGGTGAAACTGCGATGCCACAGCAATCCGACCCGGCGGCGATGACGCGTTTCCGGCGGTCTCGGGGTCAGAACTCGATGCTGTTCGGCGTCCGCGGGAACGAGATCACGTCCCGGATGTTCTCCATCCCGGTCACGTACATGATGAAGCGCTCGAGTCCCAGGCCGAACCCGGCGTGCTTCACCGTCCCGTAGCGGCGGAGATCCAGGTACCACCAGTAGGCGCTCTCGTCGAGCCCCATCTCGGCGATCCGGCGCTTCAGGACGTCCATCCGCTCCTCGCGCTGGCTTCCCCCGATGATCTCTCCCACCTTGGGGACCAGGAGATCGGTGGCGGCCACCGTCTTCCCGTCGTCGTTCTGGCGCATGTAGAACGCCTTCACGTCCTTGGGATAGTCGGTGACGAAAACCGGTTTCTTGTAGACCTTCTCGCAGAGGTAGCGCTCGTGCTCGGTCTGGAGGCCGTCTTCCCAGGCCACCGGGTGCTCGAAGCTCTCCCCGCTCTTCTTCAGGATCGAGACGGCCTCGGTGTAGGAGATGCGCTCGAAGGACTGGGCGGCGATGTGATCCAGCCGGGCCAGCAGCTCGGTGTCGATCCGCTGGTTGAAGAAGGCCATTTCCTCGGGGGCCCGCTCGCGAAGGAAGGTGATGAGGTATTTCACCATGTCTTCGGCCAGATCCATGACCTCGGGGAGCCCGGCAAAGGAGATCTCGGGCTCGATCATCCAGAACTCGCAGGCGTGGCGGGCGGTGTTCGAGTTCTCGGCCCGGAAGGTCGGGCCGAAGGTGTACACGTTCCGGAAGGCCATGCAGTGGGTCTCGACCTCGAGCTGCCCGCTCACGGTGAGGAACGCGTCCCGGCCCAGGAGGTTCGCCGAGTAATCGACCTTGCCATCCTCGCCCCGGGCCGGCTTGTCCAGGTCCATGGTGGTGACCCGGAACATGCTCCCCGCGCCCTCGGCGTCGCTGGAGGTGAGGATCGGGGTGTGCACGTAGACGAATCCCCGCTCCTGGAAGAAGGTGTGGATGGCGTAGGAGACCAGCGAGCGCACGCGGAAGACCGCGGTGAAGGTGTTTCCGCGGGGGCGCAGGTGGGCGATGGTGCGGAGGTACTCGAAGGTATGCCGCTTCTTCTGGAGCGGGTAGTCGGCCTCCGAGGCGCCCTCGATCTCCACCCGGGTCGCCTTGAGCTCCACCGGTTGCTCGGGCTTGGGGCTCTCCACCAGGTCCCCCTCCACCACGATGGAAGAGCTGATGCCGAGCCGGGACAGCTCGTCGTAGTTCGGGAGCTCGGGCGAGATCACGACCTGGAGGTTCTTCATGAACGTGCCGTCGTTGAGCTCCAGGAATCCCACGTTCTTGGAGAATCGGGCCGTCCGGATCCACCCGGAGACCGTGACCGTCCGTCCCACGTGCCCCCGGGGGTCCCGGTAGATCTCGCGTACCGCTGTTTCCGTCATCGCCTGGTCCTCGCTCCCGACCCGCAGCCCGCGGGGAAGAATCACCGGCCTCGCCGAAACGAGCGGACATTCTAATCGGTCCGGGCGGGGGCCGAAAGGGCTACCGCCCTACCGGCGGTCCCCACCGGGCGGGCGCGGGGGCGGTCAGGCGTCCACGAAGCCGCCGGCTACGCCGCCCGGCGGTGCCGGTGGACGGTCTCGGGGACGTAGCGATGGACGATCCAGGCGGCCAGGAGCGAGAGCGCCCCCCCGATCAGGAACGGCAGCTCGAAGAAGACCACGGCCAGGACCCCGGCGATCAGGGGTCCCACCGCGATCCCCAGCCCGAAGCCCATGGTGATGACGCTCATCTGGCGGCCCTCGCCCCCGACCTTGGAGAGATCGGCGGCCAGGGCGAAGGCGGGGGCGGCGATCCCCGCCGAGGCCAGTCCCTGGATCAGCCGGAGGCCGGTGAGCTGAAAGGTCGAGGTCACCTCGCCGAGGAGCGCGCTGGCCGGAGCCATGAGGAGGAGGCCGAGCACGATCAGGGGCTTTCGGCCGATCCGGTCGGAGAGGTGGCCGAGGGGGATCTGCGCGAGGAGCCGGCTCACCATGAGCGCGCTGAACGCCACGCTGAAGGCGAACGCGGTCTGATGGAGGCGGTCGTTGAACTGCACCTCCAGCGTGCTCATCATGGTGAACACCGCGGCCATCACGAAGGTCGCCGCCCCCAGGCCCAGGATTCCGCCCGAAAGGAGCCCGCGGTCGATGATCCGGAAGGGGGGGCGCCCGGCGGTCGCCGGGGCCTCGGCGGGCGGTTCGTGGACCCAGAACTGGACCAGGACCATCCCCAGCAGCACGAACGCCGTCCCGGCCAGGAAGGCGGCGTTGAACCCGTAGCGGACGTGGAGGAAGCCTCCGATCAGGGGGCCCGACGCGAACCCCACGATCCGCATGGTGGAGTAGACCCCCA
>CAYRIJ010000104.1:0-11474 GCA_964424285.1 uncultured bacterium | reverse complement strand
GATACGGTGGGCGCCGTTGGCGCTACTCGGTCTCCTGCTCCTTCCCGGCCTCCACCGCTACATCCAGATCACCGCCCTGAACGCCGGGAACATCCACGATCAGCAGGTGGCGATGGGACGGTGGATCGACGCCAACCTCCCCCCCGAAGCGGTGGTGGGGATCAACGACGCGGGGGCCATCGCCTACTACGGAAACCGGAGGGTGGTGGACCTGGTGGGACTGGTCACCAACGGCTCGGCGCTGGCCAACCGCGCCGGGCAGGCTTCGCTCTTCGAGTGGTTGAGCGACCTCCCCCCCGGGGAGCGCCCCGGCTACTTCGCGATCTTCCCCACCTGGTTCCCCTATCTCCGCCACACCAGCCTCCTGGGAAAGCGCCTGACGCACTTCACCCTCCTCAACAACACCATCAGCGGGGCGGAGACCATGGGGCTATATCGGGCGGACTGGAGCGCCGCCGACCGGAGCGACCAGCTCCTGGAGCAGAGCGAGCTGGTGAGCACGTGGGGGTTCCGGATCTCCGACGATGTCGACGCGGCCGATCTGGAGAGCCAGCGCGCCCACCACTACCGGGCCTTCGATACCTGGCGGGACACCCTGCGCGAGTTCCCCCTCGCCGGGGACGCCCGGGTCCTGGCGATCGACGGCGGACGCCAACCCGACCGCGGGGAGCGCTTCACCCTGCGCGCGGTTCCCCGCCGGCCGGGGGTGTTGATCCTGCGCACGGAATCCTTCCGCGAGTTCCGGATCGCGGTGCGGGTGAACGGGATGGATCAGGGCGTCTGGACCATCCCCCGGGCGCCGCTGGTCTGGACCGAGGCCATGTTCCAGCTTCCTGATTCGGTCTTCACCGGGAACTCGGCCGCGTTCGAGCTGCGGTCGCTGGAGGATCCGGAAACCCCGTACGCATCGTTCCACTACTGGCTCCTGCAATAGCCGTCCCGGCGCCCGCGCGGGGGAGCCGCCGGACCCGGAACAGCGGACCCGCCGGCGTCACCGTGAAGAGATCCTGGAGCTCGGGCTCCAGTTCGGTGGTGAAGACCGGGCGCTCGTCCAGGAAGCGTTCGAAGATCGCCCCCCGAAGCACCGGGCGGGAGAGCCCCACCGGAGGCAGGGGGAGGCCGGGATGACGGTCTCCGAGGGACTTCCGGTACCACGGCCAGTCGAGGAGATTGTCGTAGAGGATCACCACGTCGGGGCGGGGGTTGAGGACGGTGACCGCGTACCAGAGCGAGAACGTGCGGCCGTCGCCATGGGAGAGCACCAGGGCGTTGGGCGGGAGAACCGCCGAGGCCTGCCGCGCGTACTCGTAGCCGGACCGGTCGGCGCGGGCGTCGGCCAGGGGGGCGGTCCGGACCCCCTGCGCAGCCACCACGGCCACCAGGGCGCCCACGATCGCTCCCGCCGGGGCCAGGGCCAGACCCCCCCCCCGACGGGCGGCACGGAGCCCCGCGGCGAGCATCCAGCCGCCTCCCACCCCCGCGGCCAGGGCCAGGGCCAGGACGGCGGGAAGGTGATAGGCGGCGGGGTCGGGAATGGCGTAGGCGGCGGCGGTGAAGGTGGTGCCGGCGTAGAGAAGCGCCAGCGCCGCCCCCTCCCGGGGCGCCCTCCGGGCCAGAAGCGCCAGGCCGGCCAGGGCCAGGACCGCGCCCCCCCAGCCCAGCTGCTCCACCGGGCTCTTGAGCGCGGCGTCCCCCCACCGGGCCAGGGCCGGTCCCATGCCCTCGGCGAAGAGATTTCCCCGATAGGGGGTCCCCGAGACCGACCACCACAGGTTCCGGAGGGTCTCCGGATCCCCCCAGGCAAGGGCGGGGTGGGTCCGGGCGCGGATCAACGGCACCAGGTAGAGGCTGAGCGGAGCCACCAGGAGCGCGATCGCCGCCCGGTTCGGTTTGAAACGCCGGGAGAGGATCAGGTAGGCCAGGATCACCAGGAGAAACGGGATCGTCTGGAGATGATGGGCCAGCCCCAGGCCCAGGATCCAGGCGGCAAGGAGAGCCCGGCGGGCTCCCCCGGCCCACACCAGGGCCAGGACCGAGGCGATGATCGCCAGGTGAAGGGGGTACACCTCTCCGATCACCGACTGCCGCCACCAGGTGAGGGATACCGCGAACAGCGCGGCGCCGAAGAGACCCGCCGCCTCGGCCAGGATTCGATCCCCGGGGTGAAGCCGGGAGGCCAGGGCCCGCCCGGCCGCGGCCACCGCCACCACCGCCCCGATCGCCGCGAGGAGGGTAACCAGGTTCAGCGCGGCGATCGGCGGGGGAACCGCAATCGAGACCACCCGGACGAGAAGGGTGAGGAGCGGATACCCGGAGGGATGGGCCACGCCGAGGGTCCGCCCCACCGCCTCCAGCTCCGGGCCGTCCTCCCCCGCGTGGGCCCAGGTGATGACCGGGGACCAGGTGGGAAGATAGAGGGCCAGGGCGAACGCGGCGGGAACCAGCACCTGGAGCGCGCGCTTCACGGACCGGGACACGTCATGAACCTCCCGGTCTGGTGTCGGCAGCCCCGCGCTCCGGCTTGACCCGCGCCCCCCGGGGACGGAAAAGCCCTCCCCGGGGGGGAGGGCCCTCCTGCTTCGTCGATCCGCCTCGAGGGAACCGGCCGCCCGGATGCCGGGCTGCGCCCCGCCGGCCGGCGCTTACAGCTCGTGCCAGCTCGCCACCACGTAGGGGGAGAGCATGGCCAGCTTGGCCAGGGCCGCGCTCGAGTACTTGATGTCGGCGTTCCCGCCCACGGTCTGGTCGGTGATTCCGCCCTGGACCAGGACCGAGCCGTAGATGTGGGTCCCGGCGCCGCCGCCGGAGAAGGTGATGTCTCCGAGGACGATCACCATGCCGTACCAGGTCATCTGCCCGGTGCAGGTCAAGTCGCCGTCGATGACCAGGATGCCGCCGCCCACCATCTGGCCGGCGACGTGGATGTCCCCGGTGCAGTGGACGACGTGGTAGTCGTTGTAGTCGCCGTAGCTCACGTTGGAGTAGGTGCCGCTCCCGATGGTGATGTCGGCCATGGCCCCGTATTGGTCGGCCATGGCCTGGAGATCGAGGTCGACGCTGGACGCAGTCACCGAGGGCTCGGCCCCCGAACCTTCGACGTTGTTCTGCTGGTTTCCCTTGAGCGCGCCGGCGATGTTGTTGGGATCCTTGGTGGTCATGATCCCCGGCACGTCGGGATTGCCGGCGATCCGGCTGTCGGTGTCCGGGTCCCAGTCCTCCCCGCTCACCAGGAATGAAACCCCGTTGAACTTGAAGTTGTCGTCCTCGGTGTAGATGGCCGCGTCGACCGCCTCGATCGGGTATTTCACCGCATCGACTTCGACCGTGCGGTTGGCCGACCCCTGGGCTCCGTGGGAAGTCACGACGAGGACCGGAACCCCCCGGACGAGGTTCAGCCGGGGCGGGGTGGCCACGTCGCTGTCGTGGTCGCCGAACAGGACCACCTGGTTGGTCGCGTTGAGCTTGTAGCGGATCTTGATCCAGTCGTAGTCGATCTGGTCGGATCCCGACTGCTTGGACAGGACCTGGGCATAGCGCTCGTCGGCCTCGTCCACCTGGCCGTCTCCGTCGTTGTCCAGGCCGTCGGTCTCGGTGGCCGCGTAGTCGGGGTCCTCCGCGGCGTCGCCGTTGGCCGCCACCACGTAGGCTCCCCAGCCGGGTTCGGTGGACCAGGCGCCCTGGGCCTGGCCGACGTAGTTGGTGGAATCGGTCATGTTGCTCATGCGCGCCAGGGCCTCTCCGTAGCCCGCTTCGGCGTTGTAGAGGGCCTGGGTGGAGCGCATGTCATGGCCGGAAATCTGGGTCTCGGTCTTGGTTTGAGCCAGGAACAAGGTGCCCACCATGGTGAGCACCAGGAGCACCAACAGGCTGATGACCATGGCGCTTCCACGTTGGTCGTATCGCGGTTCGATCCCTCGCATGCTTCACGCTCCTAGGGAGTGAGGGTCCAGACATAGGGGTTCAGATAGATCACGATCTCGCCGCTGGTGGAGTTCACCGCGGTCCCGCAGATGATGTCGTTCAGGGGATCGTTGTACGGATCGTTCCGCGAAGCCTCGACCTTCTGGATGGCCACCGCGTTCACCACCCCACCGGTGTTGGCGTCGGCCCAGGACTCGTTGGATGGAATGATGCCGCTCGGCTGGGACGCCGAGGGATCGCAGAACCAGGCCTGCACCGAGCGGGCCGCGGTTCCGGCGGCGATGTCCGGTGAGCTGTTCCCGAAGTCGAGCTGGCCCACCGCCACCGAGAGCACCGCGTCGTCGGCCTTGGCATAGTCCGAGAGGGACATGACCCCGCTCCCGTTGTTGAGCCAGAGCTCGACCTCTCCCTTGTGGTTGTTGGTCTGGGTCCCGCTCACCAGGTCGGGGTAGAAGTCCGCGTTCATGTTCCCCACCGCCAGGGAGTTCACCCTACCCCGGGAGGACCAGGGGCCTCGGGGGTTGAAGGCCCCGGCGTGATTGTTGAGCCAGACCTGAACGTCACCGTTCTTGTTGTTGCTGGACGTGACGGTCCCCGCGGCGATGTCCGGCCAGCCGTCGGAGTCGAAGTCTCCGGTCACCACGGTGAGCACTTCGCCGGAGGCATTCAAAAACGTGGACGGGGTGAACCCGCCGGCGCCGTTGTTGAGCCAGATCTCGACCTTTCCGGCCTGGGCCCCGGTCCGGGTGCCCAGGATCACGTCGTAGTCGCCGTCGTGATCCATATCGGCGAGAGCGATCGCGTTTCCCCGACCGCTTCCGTTGGAGTAGTAGCCGCTGGCCACGGTGGTGGGGTTCCCGGCGCCCACCCACCCCTCGTGGGCGGTGGCCTGGTTCAGCCAGGTCTCGAAGCCGCCGGACACGTCGCTCACCGAGACCCCGGCCACCATGTCGGTGTACTTGGGGTCGCTGCCGTCGATGTTCCCGGCGACCAGGCTGTTGATGTCGCGGGAGCTGTTTCCCCAGTAGTTGGGCACGGAGTTGTAGAGCCGGTCCCCGGCGTACTTGTCGGGGTATCCCTCGAACCACACCGGAAGGTTGTTGGTACCGCCGGTCGAGGTTCCCACCGCGAGGTCCCAGTCGTGCTGGTGATCGGAGGTCACCGCGGACCCTTCCTGGGAATCCGCCTCGTGGAAGTCGGCCACCACCAGGCTCAGCACCTTCTCGGTGGGAATACGGATGGGCGGTTCCTGGGGAGGCAGGGTGGTGCTGGTCGCGGTGCCGGTCCCGGTCCCGGTTCCGGTGCCGGTCCCGGTTCCGGTGCCTGTCCCGGTCCCGGTGCCGGTCCCGGTTCCGGTGCCGGCGCTGGCGATGGCCCCGCCGAAGCCGAGCCCCAGGTTCCGGGGGAAGATGGTGCCGCTGACCCGAACCTGCTGGAACTGGTGGGTCTCGGGGTCACGCTGGGAGGTCTCGGTCACCACCTGCACCTGGACCGACCGCACCTCGGGGTCGATTCCCGAACCGGCGGGCTTTCCCAGGGCGGAGTCGGCCACGGTCTTCCCGTAGGTCGCGCCGGCGGGATCGTCGGCGCTCCCCACCAGCGACGTGCCGTCGCCGGCGAAGAAGTTGAAGAGGGGGATGTTCCAGCCCGCGTGGTTCGCGGTGCGTTGGGTCACCCCGTAGGCCACCACGTCGCCTTTCCCCGCCCCCGGGTTGGCCAGGGAATCGCTCACGCTGGAGATGATCCGCCGGATCACGAAGTCGTCCGGGTTCACGGTCTGGGCGACCATGGCGTCGCTCTGGTCGGCGTCCACGAAATAGGTGATCCGCTCCCCGGGGTCCACCACCCCGTCGTCGTCCTGATCCACCACGAAGGTCACCCGGTACTGGCTGGCGGTCTCGATGGGCGGATTGTCGTCGGCGGAGATGCCGTAGCCGGCCTGCCGGAGATCCCGGAGGATGACGTCGAGAGCGGAGCGGGCGTTCTGCTGGGCCTCGGCCACGCTCGAGCCCACCGATTCGCTGTGGGTGGTGTGAACCAGGATCTGGTAGATGGCCACCCCGATGATGGCGAACACCACCAGAGCCACCATCAACTCGAGCAGCGTGAAGCCGAGGGGGTGACGGGCGCGGGGGCGTTTCCTCGATGCCATGGGGCTGACTCCTTCCCTAGCGACGTGCGGTGACGTACGTGGTCAATCGGGCCGACCGGGTGCCGCTCAGGTGAGGCCAGGTCGCGGTCATGTCGATCCGCTTGCTGCCCGGCACCGGATCGTTGTCGGTGATCGTCCAATCCATGGTGTACCGGCCGGCGGCCTCGGTGTAGGTGCCGGCGGTGAGGGCGGCCGAGGAGAACGAGCTCACCTTGAGCTCGTCCATGCGCTGTTGCGCGGATTGGACGGCGATGGTGCGCACGCGGGCCTCGCTGATCCCCAACATCCCCAGGGGGATGAGCTGGGCGATGGCCAGGAGGCCGATGCCCAGGAAGGTCAGAGCGATCATGACCTCGATCAGGCTGAACCCCTCGGAGTTCGTCCCGGGTCGATGCCGGCGAAATTTCCGCATGGCGACCTCCCTCAATGCAGGCGGACCTGGCCGGTGGGCGACAGGACCGAAAGCGTCATCGAGCCGTTCTTGGTGTTGGAGAGGACCACCGATCCCGACTGGGAGGCGCTCCCGCTGGGATTGAAGGTCAGGGTCGTGCCGGCGAACGGATCGCCGGGGTCGTTGGCCAGGGCGATGCCGTCGGGAAGCGTGAACGGACCCAAGCTCGGCTCGCCCCCCTGGACGATCCCGTCGCCGTTGGTGTCGGACACGATGGTGTAGGTGCCCGCGGCCGTATCCCAGGACACGATCTGGGGCACTTCCTGGGCCACCGCGGTCTGGCGGGCCAGCCGGAGTCGCCCGGCAAACTCCTCGCCGGCGTTCTCCAGGGTGTTGGAGGCCAGATAGCGATTGAACGCGGGGACGCTCGCGGCCAGGGTGATGCCCAGTATCAGGAGCACCACCAGAAGCTCGACCATCGAGAAGCCGGCCTCCCGGCTCGGCGTACGCATAGAAACCTCCCGGAGTCATGGACCTCCGCACAGGGTTTGCCGCCCCCCTAGCAGGCAAAACCGGTGCCAGCGATCGGGATTGGGCGACCTCCCCACCAACCGTCTCGAAGAGCGAGGGTTAGGCCCACGACAAATCAATGGGTTAGCTCGCCCGGAGCGCAGTCTGCGCGGTCCGACCGTGAAATCCGCAATCCTGAAGTTCGGCGTCCGGCGGGGGATCTTGATGGGAGGCGAGGCGAGTGGAGGGAGGGACGCGGTCATTTGGCGCAACCGCGGCTCGTCTCGACCGGTCGCCGGGGCCTCGGAACCGGTCCCGGAGGGGCCCGGAGCGCCCGCGGCGCCTTCCCCCCTATCGCCGGGAGAAGGCGAGGTACCAGTGGATGATCTGGGGGCCCCAGACGTAGACCAGGAGGCCCACCGGAGCCAGGAAGGTGCCGAAGGGAAGCGCGGTGCGTCGTCCCCCCCGCCCCCGGGCCATCATCGCCACCCCGGTGACCGTGCCCAGGAACGAGGCCCCGAACACGGTGAGGATGAGTCCCGGCCAGCCCAGGAACGCCCCCAGCATGGCCGCAAGCTTGACGTCGCCCCCGCCCATGCCGTCGATCCCGGTGGCCCGCCGGTAGGCCCAGCCGAGGCCCCAGAGGAGCGCGAAGCCCAGGGCGGCGCCGATGACCGCGCTCGGCACGGTGACCGGGGTCACCAGGGCGGCCAGGATCCCCAGGGGGATGCCGGGGAGGGTGATGGCGTCGGGGATGATGCGGGCGTCGAAGTCGATCAGGGTGACCGCGATCATGGCCGCGGCGAAGTAGAGCGCGGGGAGGAGCTCCCACCGGAGCCCGTAGCGCCAGCCCAGGCCGAGGAACACCGCCGCGGTGACCGCCTCCACCACCGGGTAGCGCGGGGAGATGGCGCTCCGGCAGCTCCGGCACTTCCCGGCGAGCCAGAACCAGGCCACGACCGGCACGTTGTCATAGGGGGCGATCCGCTTGCCGCAGCTCGGGCAGGCGGAGGGGGGGGAGACCACCGAGAGCCCCCGCGGGATGCGGTAGACGCAGACGTTCAGGAACGAGCCCAGGACCGCCCCGAAGAGGCCGGTGGCGGCCAGGACGAACCAGATCGGAAACATGGCGAGGGTCAACGGTCGGTCCCCCCGGGGTTCGGGCTCCCGTCCGCGCCGGGCTTCGCGCCGTCCGCTCCGGCGTCCCGGGCGGCGATCCTGGCCTCGATCTCCCCGGCCCGCTGGAGGGCCAGATCCCGGAGCTTGGGGTTGTCGGTGCGCTGGGCCATTTCCTTCCAGAGCAGGGCCGAGGTCTCGAGCTCGCCGGCCTTTTGCGCCACGTAGGCCGCGAACCGGGTCGTGTACTCCGGGGCCCCGGGCTTGACCGCGGCGGCCTGGAAGTAGCGCGTCGCCTCGGCGTACCGGTCCCAGAAGATGTAGTTCTCGAACCCGGTCTCGAACAGGATCCGCCAGGAATCGGGGTTTTCGCGCCGGGCCTTGGCCAGGAGATCCATCCCTTCCGCCGGACGCCGTCCCTCGGTGTGAAGGACGAAGGACCCGAAGATGTACGGCTCCTCGAATCGCGGATCCAGGTCGGTGACCACGTCGCAGAGATGATACATGTAGTCGAACTCCTGGTCCCCCCGCTTGTGCTCGCCATAGTACTGGACGGTGCGGAGCCAGGCCACGGCGGAGGCGGCCTGGTCGTACCCGAGCGCGGCCTCCTTCAGGAATTGCCCGTTGGGATAGTAGAGGAGCTCCTGCCCGTGCGCGCGGTCGGCCTCGGCCCGGGGCGACACCGCCACCGCCAGGCCCCAGAGGACGGCGGCCAGGGCCAACCCGAACGCGGCGGGCGGGACCCTCATCGGATCTCCCTCCGGGAGAAGATCACCGAGGCCGCGGCGAGAAGGCTGGCGCTGTAGAGCACCGCGTAGGCCGCCGCCGCGGCCACCCGGCCCGGATCGGGGAGGATGCCGTAGGCGGCCTCGGCCCGGAGATTGAAGAGGCTCAGGTGGGGCAGGACGAAGTAGGCCCCCTTGGCCGCCGCGGCCAGGATCACCGACGGAGCCTTGTCCGCGAACCGGAGGAGGTCGCCGGCGAAGTGCCCGAACACGAACACGGCCAGGGTGAAGACCCCGGAGAGCGCGGGGGAAACGAAGGACGAGAACGCCACCACCACCGCGGTCATGACCATGAGCTCCCCGAAGGTGAAGCCGGCCGCGGCCAGAACCGCCGGGCTCACCGTCCGGTCGCGGAGCCAGATCACCGCGGCGAGGAGCGCCGTCATCTGGACGAACACCACCACCACCATCCCCAGCATGCCGAGGTACTTCCCGACCAGGAATTCCGGGCGGTGGAGCGGCTTGGCCAGCACGGTGAGCACCGTCCGGCGCTCGATCTCCTTCTGCACCAGGCCCGCTCCCACCAGGATGATGAGGAGCACCCCCACCAGGGAGATCGCGGCCAGGCCCAGGTCGCGGGTCACGCGTCCCCCCTCCCCCATGGAGAGCGGGCTCAGGACGAAGGCGCCGCCCACCACCACCGTCGCGTAGAGGAGGAGGATCCATTGGACCCGGTCCCGCAGGGCCTCGCGAATCGTGTTCCGGGCGATGGCCAGGGTCCTCATGCCGCGCCCCTCCTCTCGTGATGCGCCGGGTCGGCGGGAGGAACGGTCTCCCGGAGCTCGGCCAGGAATACGTCTTCCAGGGAGGCCCGCACCGGCCGTACGGCCAGGAGCGCCGCCCCGGAGCGGATCACCTGCTGGACCCGCTCCTCCATCTCCGCCCGGCCGGGGGCGGCCACCACCATCCGGTCGCCGGACTTCCGGGCGATCCCTTCCGCGGTCCAGCTCTGCCGGAGCGAGACGGGGAGGTCCCGGACCTCGATCTCGAAGTCGGTCTGGTCGCTCCTCATCAGGTCCCGGACCGAGCCGATCCGGCGGAGGACGCCCTCGACCAGGATCCCCACCCGGTCGCACACCGCCTCCACGTCGGGAAGCACGTGGGAGGAGAAGATCACCGTCTTCCCCTGGGCCTTCAGCTCCAGGATGAGATCGCGCACCTGGCGCCGGCCCACCGGATCGAGCCCGGACATCGGCTCGTCCAGGATCACCAGCTCCGGATCGTGAAGGATGGCCTGGGCCAGTCCCACCCGCTGGAGCATCCCCTTGGAGAACTTGCGGAGCCGGCGCTTCTCGTGCGGGTCGAGGCCCACCCGGGCGAGGGTCTCCTCGATCCGGTCCCGCCGTCCGGCCCGGGGCATGGAGGTGAGCTCGGCGCAGGTGTCCAGGAATTCCCTCGCGGTCAGGTAGTCGTAGAAATAGGGGCTTTCGGGCAGAAATCCGAGGCGCCGGCGCGTGGCCACGTCCCCGAGCTTCTTCCCGAGCAGGGTTCCCAGCCCGGAGGTGGCGGGTAGGAGGCCGAGAACGATCTTGAGGGTGGTGGACTTTCCCGCTCCGTTGGGGCCGAGAAGGCCGAAGATCTCCCCCGGGGCCACCGAGAAGGTCACGTCCTCGAGGGCGACGATCCGCCGTCCCCAGGAATCCCGGTAGGTCTTGGCCAGTCGGGCCACCGAAAGCGCCGCGGGCCGGGCGGGCGCGGTGTGTACGAACAGCTCGGGCATGAGTGCGTATCCTCCCCCTTCGAGACAAGCGTCACCGGCTGGGTTATCGGCTGAGATCAGCCGAAACTTGACCCAGGCGCCGGCCGCTCCGCCGGACAAAGAGAGGCGGCGGGACCCGCAGGGCCCCGCCGCCGCTTCGAACGATCAGGTGTCCGAACTAGGAACCGTTGGTGAGCTGCAGGGTCAGGAGCGCGCTCTTCCCATAACCCTCGATCACGTACTGGGTCGTGGTGGCGGTGCTGAACCCGACCTCGCCCTGAGCCGCCGGGGCAGCGCCCCAGCTGACGGCAGTGGCGGCACCGGTGAAGGGGTTGTTCGGATACACGCCGTTGGCGCAGAGATCCACAACGGTGTCGCCGTTGGGGGTGGCGTCGGCGGCCGCGGTCGGATACACGCCGTTGCTCTGGACCGCGAAGTCCTCGGTCGCGAGCTGGATGGTGTGCATGTTGGCCTTCACGCTGCCCTCACGGGCACGGTCCTGCATGGAAATGAAATTCGGGATGGCGATGGCCGCCAGAATCCCGATGATGACCACGACGATCATCAGCTCGATCAGGGTGAAACCCTTGGAATTCCGAAGCATGGATTTGACCTCCTGAAGCAGACGTTGTGAACCGGATGGTTGACTCTGTCTGGGTTTTTCGGCGTCCGAGCGACCTACTTGAGCTCGAAACCAGTGACGGCACCAGGTAATTGCACTCCGTGTGCCAAGCTCACCGGGCCGGTATCTTTTTTTTCAACGCATTGTCCGGTTGTCGGTTACAGGGTTCGTTTCCCGGCCCCATCCGGGCCGGGACCGTCCTCCGGGGCCGATTCGTCGTGCGTCGTGCATCCCGCGTCCGCCGGTTGCACGATCGTGCAGGGTGCATGCGGGCCGAC
>CAYRIJ010000103.1:0-11569 GCA_964424285.1 uncultured bacterium | reverse complement strand
AATCGCAGTCCACCCTGGTTCTCGGCCGCGGCGCCGCACGCGTGCTCCCCGGCGGCACGGTGCGGGCGGAGGTGTCGGCGTGACCGCGCGCGAGGTGTACCCGGGTACACCTTGGCCGCCCCGTTTCCCCGAAGCCATCGCGCCCCCCGACAAGGACCCCCACCCATGACCCTCGACCCCGTCCAGGTCGGGATCCTCTGGACCCGGCTCACCAGCATCGTGGAGGAGGTCGCGACCGTCCTCCTCAACACCTCGTTCACCCCGGTGGTGCGCGAGGCGGGCGACCTGAGCGCGGGGATCTTCGATCGCCGCGGCCGGATGATCGCCCAGGCGGTGACCGGCACCCCGGGCCACATCAACACCATGGCCACCGCGGTCCGCCACTTCGCCGAACGCTTCCCCCTGGACTCGCTCGCCCCCGGGGACAGCCTGGCCACCAACGATCCCTGGCTGGCCAGCGGCCACCTTCACGACGTGACCGTCGTGACCCCGCTCTTCCACGGGAACCGCGCGGTCGGCTGGTGCGCCAACACCTGCCACATGGCCGACATCGGCGGGCGGACCCTCGGCGCCGAGGCGCTGGATGTGTACGAGGAAGGCCTCCGTCTCCCCATCGTGAAGCTCATTGCCGGCGGCAGGCTCGACCCGCTCCTGGCCGAGCTCATCGCCGCCAACGTGCGGACGCCGGAGATGGTCCTGGGCGACCTCCAGGCCATGGCCGCGGCCAACCATCGCGCCGAGGACCGGCTCCGCTCGCTCTTCGCCGACACCGCCACCGGCGACCTCGAAGCCATCGCCGACGAGGTTCTGGACCGGAGCGAACGCGCGCTTCGCGAGCGGATCACCGCCCTTCCCGACGGCGAATCGACCGGCGAGGTGATCCTCGACGGGTTCGGCGAACCGGTGACCCTCCGCGCCACCATCCGCGTCGGGGGCGGCCGGCTCACCGTGGACTACGCCGGCACGAGTCCCCAGGTCCGCGAGGGCATCAACGTGGTGATGAACTACACCCACGCCTACACCACCTACCCCCTGGCCTGCGTCCTGAGCCCGGACATCCCCCACAACGCGGGCTCGTTCCGTCCCATCACCGTGACCGCCCCCGAGGGGTGCGTGCTGAACGCGCTCCCCCCGGCCCCGGTGGCCGCCCGGCACATCGTGGGCCACTTCCTCCCCGGCGCGGTTTTCGCCGCGCTGCACGCGTTCGTGCCCGACCGCGTCCCCGCCGACGGGGCCTACGGTCTCTGGGCGAGCCAGTTCGAGGGTCGCCGCCGCCACGGCGGGGCCTCGGCCCACGTGGCCGGCGCGCCCCAAGAAGCCCGAGCCCCGGCCCACGCGCCCCAAGAAAACCGAGCCCCGGACGGCGCACACTTCGTCTTCACCCTCTTCTCGAACGGCGGCACCGGCGCCCGCCCGCAGAAGGACGGCCTCTCGGTGACGTCGTTCCCGAGCGGGGTGCAGAACATCCCCGCCGAGATCATCGAGTCCACCACCCCGCTCTTCGTCCACGAACGCGCCCTCCGCGAAGACTCCGGAGGGGCCGGCCGCTTCCGCGGCGGCCTCGGCCAGCGGCTCACCCTGAGCGTGCGCGGCGGCGACGCCGTCCACTCCTGCATCTACGAGCGCACCCGCCATCCCGCCGCGGGGCGGGGGGGCGGCCAAAGCGGCGCCCCGGGCCGGGTCCGCCTGGAGGGCGGCGCCGACCCCCACCCCAAGCGGAAGTACCTCCTCCGCGAGGGCCAGAGGGTCACCCTGGAGCTTCCCGGCGGCGGCGGCTACGGACCGCCCGAGGCCCGCGATCCCGCCTCGGTCGAGCGCGACCGGCGGGAGGGCTACGTCACCGGGCCCCGGCCCGACTGAGCGCCTCCTCACCTCCCACCGCGTTTTCGATTAGGATTGAGCGTCAAACCCGAGAAGAGGAGCACCGTGTGACCGATCCCCGCGAGATGGACGCCTTCCTGACCCGGCTCATGCCCCGGCTCGCCGCCATGGCCCGGGAAGGGTTCGAGAACCCCGGCCCGGTGATGTACAAGTCCCCCGGCCAGCCGGTGACCGCGACCGATCGGGCCATCGAGAAAGCCGCGGTGGAGGCGATCCTCGGCGTCTGGCCCGATCACGCCATCATCGGCGAGGAGACCGGCCACACCGAAGGCGACGCCGAGACGATCTGGTTCATCGATCCCATCGACGGCACCCTGAACTTCACCCGGGGGATCCCGATCTTCTCGATCTCCATCGGGGCGGTCCAGCGCGGGAAGCCGGTCGTGGGGCACGTCATGGACCCGTTGCGCGGGGAGCATTTCCACGCGTTCCGAGGCGCCGGCGCCTGGCTCGGCCCGAAGCCCATCACCTTGAGCGACGTACGGGACATCGACCAGGCCGCCCTCAGCATGCAGACCTCGGCGGAGGGGCAATTCCTCCGGAAGATCGGCTTCGTGCACCAGCTCCACCGCCGGTTCTCGAAGACCCGGAAGCTCGGCACCATCGCCCTGGAGCTGGCCTACGTGGCCGCCGGCCGGTTCGATCTGCTCTTCGCGGGAAAGGCGACCCCCCAGGCGTGGTGGGACATCGCCGGTGGCTGGATGCTGATCGAGGAAGCGGGCGGGATCATGCTGGATCACGAGGCCCGGGGGATCACCCGGGAGAGCTCCCACCTGGTGGCCGGCCACGAGTCCCTGGTGAACGCCTTCCTCACCCTCTTTCGCGGGTCGGAGAGCTGATGCGGCGGGCGGCTCTCCTGATCGCGGCCCTCACCTTGTCCGCCCTGGGCTGCTCCCAAGCCGATTCCCGGGGCGGTGCCGCGCCGGGCGCCCGGGGCGATCTGCCTCTCGACCAGATCCAGCTTCCGCCGGGGTTCCACGTCGCGGTCTACGCCGCCGGCCTTCCGGGAGCCCGCTCGATGGCCCTGGGGCCGGGCGGGACCCTCTTCGTGGGAACCCGGGGCGAGGACCGGGTCTACGCCGTCCGGGACACCAACCGGGACGGCCGGGCGGACCGGACGTGGGTGATCGCCGAGGGGTTGGACACCCCCAACGGGGTGGCGATTCACGACGGCGCGCTCTACGTCGCGGAGATCAGCCGGGTTCTCCGTTACGACGACATCGAGGCCCGCCTGGAGAGCCCCCCCGCTCCGGTCACCGTGAGCGACGTCTTCCCCACCGACCGATCCCACGGCTGGAAGTTCATCCGGTTCGGCCCCGACGGGAAGCTCTACGTTCCGGTCGGCGCGCCCTGCAACGTGTGCGACCGGGGGGATCCCTACGCGTCGATCACCCGGATGAACCCCGACGGAAGCGGGTGGGAAGTCTTCGCCCGGGGGATCCGGAACTCGGTGGGCTTCGACTGGGATCCCCGGACCGGCGACCTCTGGTTCACCGACAACGGCCGGGACTGGCTGGGGGACGACCGTCCCCCCGACGAGCTCAATCACGCCCCCGAGGCCGGCATGAACTTCGGGTTTCCCCACTGCTTCGGCAAGGAAATCCCCGACCCCCAGTACGGGTCCGGGCATCCCTGCTCGGACTTCACCCCGGCCGCCCGGGAACTCGGCCCCCACGTGGCGTCCCTGGGCATGCGCTTCTACACCGGGAGCATGTTTCCCGAGGAGTACCGGGGCGCCGTCTTCATCGCCGAACACGGATCCTGGAACCGCTCCCGGCCCATCGGCTACCGGGTGACCGCGGTCCGGCTGGAGAACGGCGAGCCGGTGAGCTACGACGTCTTCGCCCGGGGCTGGCTCCAGGGGGCCCAGGCCTGGGGGCGGCCGGTGGACGTCCAGGTCATGCCGGACGGAGCGCTGCTGGTCTCCGACGATCGCGCGGGGGCGATCTACCGCATCAGCTACTCGGAGTAGCCGGCGGCCCGAATCTCCGGTCGGAGCGGCGCGTTACCGGCGGCACGGACCGCGGCGCGCCGAGGGGGATCCGATGCGCGCGTCGCCGGGGCCTGCAATTCCATGCTATAAAAATCAAAACCCGTGTCCGGGGCAAAAAATTTGCGGGCCCCTGCCTTGCGGCAAACCGGGTGTCGAGGTCTCCTCGGCATCCCGTTCGGGACGGTACCCCCATGCATCCCGTTTTCAGGAGGCGATCCTCCTGAACGTCCCGAACTCCTGCGTCCGCTCTTCCAGTCCCGGTTTATCAGGGCCCGCAGTCGAGATTGTCTCACCCCGACTTGACAACATGATGAAGGGAGATCGATCGGATGGCCAATTCAGAATCCCGCTATGCGAAATACAGGATTATGAACACCATTCAGATCCTGAACTCTGGATACGATTCTAACCATACAAATATTGTCGTCTGTAACGGCAAAGAGAAAGGGACGCCTGCCTTTCTCGCCCTTTGCCCGGCTTCGGCTCGCCGGGGATTTGAACCCCCGGACGAATCCTGAAAGGCTGGGTCAGCGTCCCTTTCTATGAACCCGGGCCCCGAGGAGGCATCCCATCACCACCCCGCACCGCACCGCCCGTCACCACCCCACCCCACATCTACCACCCAGAGTTCGGGAGTCGAGAGCCCGAACGAAACCTCACGTCCCACACACCACCCCTGCCCACTCCGTTCAGGGCCCGGGACCGGGGTTGTCTCTCCCCGGGCTTTTCCAACCACCCTTCCCGTCTTCCCTCGATACAGCCCCATTATCGGGATTCGCAGCGGGTGAGCCCAATTCAATTATTGGCATCGGGAATTCCACGGAAAGGATGCGTTCCCACGAGTCCCGGCGGCATCCGGGGAGACTCCTCCGAGCGGTTCGATATGCGACCGATAAGATCGTTTGCGCGGGCTCCGATCGGTCGGGGCGGGGAAGGCGGGAGGACGCCCGAGCTGGCGGTCGGATGCCCGCCGCCGCAACGGGGTCATGAATGATCCGGGCTAGCGGCGGCGACCCTTCCGGGGCCGCCGGCCGAAGCGCACTTCCACGTCGAGGAAGCGGGCGGGAACCTGGGCGGCCAGGTAGAGCCCGTCGGTGGGCCGGTGAAAGGGGATGCCGTTCTCCGACGCCTCGCGGGCCAGCACCTCCACCACCGTGACCTCGGTGGTCTTGTGCCGCCCCACCTCCTCGGCCTCTTCCCGTTCCTCGGAGAGGTGGACGTACTGACGCCCCTCGGGCCGGAGACCCTGGAGCCGGATATCCGGGAGCTGGGAGCGGGGCACGGCCAGATAGAGCCGCTCGGGGGGGGACGCGTCCGGATAGCGGATGGGGCGATGGAACGAGTGGCCGTAGGTGGCGCGGATGGAATCTCCGGTGATCTCGAAGCGCTTTCGGCCCGGCTTGTCG
Source organism: uncultured bacterium (assembly GCA_964424285.1). GTDB lineage: Bacteria > Eisenbacteria > RBG-16-71-46 > JABDJR01 > JABDJR01 > CAVSKL01. Next base: position 6,289 of record CAYRIJ010000103.1, on the reverse strand, counting down.
GCCAGGGCCTCGAGATCCGCCCGGCTCACTTCTTCCAGACCCTGGCGGGTGTGGGCGAGCTCCAGGAGCGGTTCGATGGGAACGAACCCCTCATCGTCGACGGGGAGCTGGAACTGGTGGGCCCGATGCCGGAGGACCAGAGCCAGAAAACGGCTCAAGCGCCCGGACTGGGCGTCCTCGGTCCCCGGCCCGTCCCCGTGGGAGGGCGATTCTGCGTTGTGATCCATCATGGGGAGGGTCCTCACCCTGCGGGCGGTTTGCGTCCTATTCCGTGAAACCCGAGCAGATTAGCCGTTGGGGAGGGGCGTGTCAAACCTCGCCGGGGGCGTCGCGGCCTCCCTCCGCCCGCGACTCCCCGCTCCGGAGGATGGCGAACCGGAACCCCACCGGGCCCACGATCTGGTTCACCGCGATCAGCGCCAGGGCGATCATCTTCACGTCGGGACCCCAGTCCGGGAATTTCCGGGCCACGATGGAGGCCAGCCCGAGGGTGACGCCGGCCTGGGCCAGGAAGCCGAGCCAGCCCAGCCGCATCACCTTCTCGTGATTCCCTCCGGAGAGGCGCTCTCCCCAGGCGGTCGCCCCCAGGACCAGGATCGCCCGCCACACCACCAGGACCAGGGTGACCAGCCAGGTGGTTCGCACCGCCCCCAGGTCGAGCGACGCTCCGCCGATGGCGAAGAACACCACGTACACCGGAAGCGCGCTCCGCTCGATGGCCTGGATGAAGCGGTCGCCGTAGCTCGTGGTGTTCTCGATCACGAACCCCGCCACCATGCAGAGGAGGAGCGCCTCCAGATGGAACTGACGGGCCACCTGGGAGACCAGGATCGACACCCCCACGATGAAGAGCGGGAGGACCGCCCCCACCCCGCGCATGTACTGGGTGACCAGGAGGCCCAGAATCACCCCTCCCACCAGCGACCCCCCGATCTCCCACGCCAGGTCGAGGATGAAGTGGACGTCGAAGCTCGCGGCGGGGACCACCATCACCCGGACCAGGGGGAGGATGAGGGTGATGAGGATCAGCACCACCACGTCCTTGAGCACCGTGACCCCGAGGACGGTGTCGGTGAAGGGGCCTCGGGAGCGGTACTCGTTGATGATGGCCACCGCGGTGGCCGGGGAGTTCGCCACCCCGAAGAGACCGAACAGGAACGCGACGGCGAGCACGGAGACGAAGGGCTTTCCGGCCAGGAAGGGCAAGGCGCCGGCCAGGGCCAGGACCGCCGCGATCATGCCCACGAAGACCACCCCGGTTTGCATGGCGGTGATCGTGAGGATGCTCTTCAGCCGGGGGCGGATGCTCTCCAGCCGAAGCTCGCCTCCCGCGGTGAAGGCGATCAGGGCCAGGGCGAGGTCGTCGATGAGCTGAAGTCCCTTCACCACCGGCTGAGTCAAGAAGCCGCCCAGGTACGGGCCGCACAGGATCCCGGCCAGGATGTAGCCGGTGATTCGGGGGAGGCGGACCATGCGCGCGAGGTGTCCGGCCAGGTAGCCGAAGATGAGAATGAATCCGAGGCTCACCGTGGCCTGGTGGCCGAGGTCGCCCAGGTCCCGGAGGGGGTTCCACCGGGCCAGGGCCATGAGCGCCACCAGGAGCAGGGCGGCGTAGACCCGGCTCAGCGAGGCCCCGGTCGCCCATCTCGATACCCGGTTCACCTCCGCGCCCCTCCGCCGGCCCGCCTCATCGCGTCGGTTCCTCGGGGTCGGATTCCAGCGCCCGTTGCACCAGGCGCCCCGACACCAGGGTCAACAGCACCGTGCTCACCAGCACCGCGGAGAACACGCGCTCGGCCAGGGGATCCCGGTACACCACGAAGTAGCTCACGGCCAGCGCCACCGCCATCGCCCCCTGGGGAAGCAGCCCCAGCCACCAGCGTTCCGGGGGCCGGAAGGGGAGCGGGGTCAGGGTCAACGCGACGCGGGTTCCCAGGAACTTGGCCGCCACGCGCACCGCCAGGAACATCCCGGCCAGGACATACCCCCAGGGTTCGTCGAACCGCCACGCCGCCCCGGCCAGGACCAGGAGCGCGATGTAGAGCGGCCGCTCCAGGCGGAGGAACATGTGGATCAGCCGCCCCTCCTCCTGGCGCCAGTTCCCGATCACCAACCCCTCGACCAGGCACACCACCAGGGGAGAGAGGTGGAAGACCGAAGCCAGGCCCCCGGAGAAGAGCGCCATCCCCAGCACCACCAGCACCACCTCGTCGGGGTCCCGGGCCGGCCGGAGCAGGAGGAGGAAAGCCGCCCCCAGCACCGCCCCTCCCCCCACCGAGGCCGCGATCCAGCCCCAGGCCCCCAGGAGCGCCCCCGGGGATTGCAGCGAGACGTGCCAGAAACCGAAGAGGGCGGCGAGGCCGGCCAACGCCACCAGGGGATCGACGGCGGGGACGAAGCGCAGGAGCCCGGCCGCGTGACCCGCGTGGGAGACGCCGGGGTTGTGGAGCGCGGCCTCGGTGGGCGAGCTCAGCGCGGCCACCGCCCCCAGGCACAGGGCCGCCCTCCACCGGTCGACCGTCCCCGCGCCCACCGGGGTCCAGATCGAGAACACCAACCCCATCAGGGCGAAGGCGGCGAGCAGGGCCACCGCGCTCTCCAGGAAGGCCACCTGGAAGTAGCGGAAGGGGAAGCGGGCGAGGTAGCGGAACCGGAGCTGGAGTCCCAGCAGAAGCCCCACCCAGGAGAGGGCCAGCACCACGAAGGGCTCCAGCTTCAGGAGCGCGGTCAGATCCAGGACGCCGAAGCCGTGGGGACCGACCATGGCCCCCAGCACCAGGAATTCGGCGCCGGAGAGGAAGAAGCGATCGATCCAGGAACCCGGACGCGGGCGCAGAAACAGGAATCGGCCGAAGAGCAAGCCGAGGGCGCCGATGAGGATGAGGGCGACGAGGGCGTTCATGGCCTCCGGATTCCGGGGGTCGTTCTCAGCGAATCTCGGGCTTCAGCCCGTGGACGCGATCCAGCGGCAGGGTGAAGGCGATCCCCGCCCCCGCGTCCTCGAACGAGCCGCACAGTTCCTCGATCAGGCGGAGCGCGCGGTCCACTTTTTCGTCGTCGTCCACCACCGAGAGGATGGTCTTGTTGTAGGGACGGCTTCCGCTCAGGAGTGACTGGAACCCGGCGAAGATCGGCACATCGCGGGACAGGATGCGCCCCATGCCGACGCTGTCCACGATGGTGGCGCCGGTGATGCCGATCTCCACGAAACCGGCCATGATCTCCTCGAGCTTTTCCGGCTGGTTGAGGATGTAGACGAAGAGTTTCACGCCGGTCTCCTAATGCCGGGATTCCACCCGTTCGAGGGTTTCCAGCGCCGCCCGGGCGTCCTTGGCGTTGCGAAGGCCGTCGGAGAATTCCGTGTCCTTGCTGAGGCGGGCGATCCGGGCCAGGATCTTCATGTGGAGCCCCGGGGTGCGCGGGGTGCCGAGGAGGAGGAACACCGAGTAGACCGGCTCCTCGTCCAGCGCGTCGAAGTCCACCCCGTTGGGAAAGATCCCCAGGGCGAGCCGCGGAGCCTCGATCTCCGGGAGATCGGCGTGGGGGATGGCCACCCCGTTCCCCACCCCGGTCGAGACCACCTCCTCCCGGCGGCGAAGCGCCTCGAGGAGCCGGGTCGCGTCCCGAACCACCCCTTGTTCCACCACGAGGTCCACCAGAAAGCGGAGGGTGGACTCCTTGTCCAGCTTGGACGGGTCCAGGCGAACGCATTCGGGGTCCAGGTAGTCCAGAAGTCGCACTGAGGCTCCCGGCGCCGCGGGCGGCGCCTCGTGAACGGCAGGAATCAGGCCTGGCCGGTCTTCTCCAGGAGTCGGCCCAACTCGGTGGCGGCGCGGATCAGGATGTCGCCGGCCTCGGGATCGAGGGCGCCGACCTTCCCCGCCGCGGAGTTGACCATATCCTGAATCTGCTTCAAATCCATGGTGATGCCCGGGTTCCCGGCCGCCTCGGTGATGAGGTCATGGGCCCGGGACGCCCGCTCGCCGGCCGTGCCGAAGTTCCGGTCCCCCACGTCCTTGGAGGCCAGAAGAAGCTCGGCCCGGGCCTGCCAGAGATAGCCTCGGGCTTCGGCGATCTGCGCCCGCTGCTCCAGCTTGGCGCTCCGCTCGGCGCACTCCTCCTGCAGGGTGGCCAGCTGCTCGGAGAGCCCCGCGCCGGGCCGGTGGCCCACATACCAGCCCACCCCCAGGAGAAGGACCACCCCGATCAGGACGCTGATTGCGCGTGTCATGAAGACCACCTTTGGTGAGGATTCCCGGCGCAAGAAACCCTGGGAGACCGAAGAGTAACCCGATAGTATTTCGGGCACTTATGCAGGTCAACGGCTTAATCCCGCCTCGGGCGGTCCCGAGATGACGCCATGAACGAGCGCCGCGCGCTTCTCGGCGTGGTGCTGGCCGGCGCGGTTGCCGCGGTGCTCGCCGCGGGCGGCGTTCCCGTCGCCGGGTGGTTCGGCGCGTCGGTGGGATTCGGCCTCGCCCCCGGGCTCGCTCTCACCCGGTGGCTGGCTCCCGCGGAGCGGGGCGTGATCCGGGCGGCGCGGGCGATGTTCCTCTCCACCGTGGCCTCGGGGGCGGCGGCCACCGCGCTTCTCTGGGCGGGGCTCGCCCCGGGTCCCGCGGGGACGCTCATCCTCGCCGTCGCCTACCCCGCGGCGATGCTCGCGCTGACCCGGGAGAAGAGCGTGGCGCGCCCGGCGGATCCCTGGGAGCGGCGGTTGGGGATGTGGCTGGGATTCCTGGCCCTGGTGGCGGTGGCGGCGCCCATCCTTCGCCCGGGCGGGGGGCTTCAGAGCGACGCGTGGTTCCACTCCGCGGTGGTGCTGGAGATCTTCGCCCGGGGGGCTCCTCCCGGCGATCCCTACTTCGCCGGCTTCCCGCTCCACTACGTCTGGCTCTTCCAGGCCCTGGTCGCGGTGTGGAGCCGCGCGGCCCGGACCGCGCCCTGGGAGCTGGCGGGGGTGCTCGACGCGCTCTGGATCGTGTCCCTGGCCGGCGCGGCCCACGCGCTCTCCCGCCGGGCGGGACGGAGCGGGCGCGAGGCCTTCTTCGCCGCGGTGTTCGTCCCCCTGGGGCTGGATGCGCTGTTCTATCTCTGGATTCCCTTGAAGCTCGTCCACGCCATGGTGGGGATCACCACCGGATGGGCCGAGGTCGCGCGGGCCGTGAGCCTCACTCCCTTCACCTTCGGCCAGGTGTGGCACTTCACCTCCACCTACGGGACGCCCCCCGCCTTCTTCGACAAGTTCCTGGTCATGACCGCGTTCGGGGGGGCGGCGGCGGCGATGGCCTGGGTGCTGGAGGGGGCGGTGGATACGGTGTCCGCCCGGGGAGGCTCCGGCGCGCGCCGGGGAGGGCTGACCGCCCTGGCCACGTTCGGGGTCTGGGTATGGCAACCCGGAGCGGGCCTGGCCCTGGTGCTGGGCGGGGCGCTGGCCGGACTCTGGCTCCTGGCCCGGCCGGGGACGGTGTCCCGGGGAGCGCTCGGCCGGACCGCCCTCGCCGTCGCCGCGGGGACCGGGGCCGCCGCGCCGCTTCTCATGAGCACGGTGGGGCGGGCCGAAGGCGGCTTCTCCCTGGGGGTCTCCCCCGAGATCGTCCCCATCCTCATCGCCTCCACCGCCGCGCTTCTCTTCGGTCTCCCGGCGTTGCTCCACGTCGTCGTCGAACCGGGGGCGCGGGCGCTGCGGGCTCTGACCCTCGGGCTCATGATCGCCTCGGTGATGATCGTGCTTCCCTCGGTGAACAGCGCGGACAAGCTGAGCTTCACCTTCTACCTCGGCCTCGCCGTCGCCGCCGGATGGGGCCTGGCCGGAATCTGGACCCGGCTCGTCGCCCGGGGCCGGCGGGTCGCGGCCTGGGCCCTGGTGCTGGCCCTCCTCCTGCCGGTGAACGGTCTCTATCTGGCGGTCGAGCTGGGCGGACGCGAGGCGCCGGGGCCTCGGGGAAACGATCGGGAGCTCACCGGGTGGCTCCGCGACCATACCCCCGCCGACGCGGTCCTGATCGACACCCCCGAGCGGGCGGACCTGTTGGTCCGGGTGCCCCGCCGGCTCTACTACGGCCGTGACACCTACGCCGACCAGTGGGGGTACGATCCGGCGGCGATGGCGCGGCGCCGGCAGGTGCGGGACGTGCTGGTCGGCGTCCCCGGCCCGGGGGAGACCGCGCTCCCCGCTCCCGGCGACGCCGCCCGGGAGGATGCGGCGATGAAGGACCTGCGGGCGTTCGCCGAAACCGGCGTGGGGCCGGTCTACGTGGTCTGGCGCGGGGCGGATCACCCCGGGGTC
>CAYRIJ010000102.1:0-11614 GCA_964424285.1 uncultured bacterium | reverse complement strand
CCCCCCTGCTACCCGCCGCCCGGCTCGTTGCCCCCCCCTCGGAGCCCCCCCCGCTGCCCGCCCCCCTCTCTGCCCCCCCGCCTCCGGGATCCGGGCCTTTCCCGACCCCCCCATCCAGAAACTCGAAATCGGTATTTCGGCCCCCGCCGCCCCATCCCTACGTTGACCTCAAACCCAAGTCCTGTTAGCGTTTACATCCGAGGTTAGCCGGGCCCACCCGGTTTTCCGTCCCACGTTTCGGGAGCGGCGATCACCGGTCTCCCATGACTTCCGCCCGTGTATCTGGGGTCGCGACCTCGGCGGTTCCGATCGCCGTCGCGGCCAGGTTCGTCTGCCCGACCGTCCCCGCGTGAGGTGTCGTGAACAGGAACAACGTCGAGTCCCTGGTGACCGGCCTGGCCGCGCGCGACACCCTGGCCCTGGCGCGGTTGATCAGCTGGGCGGAGAACCGGGACCCGCGAATCGGCGAGGTCCTCCGGCGCGTCTACCCGAAGACCGGGCGGGCGCACCGGGTCGGGGTGACCGGGCCGCCGGGGGGCGGCAAGAGCACCCTCATCGCCCGGCTCGCCATGGCTCTGAAAGCTCATGGGGAGCGGGTGGCGGTGGTGGCCGTGGACCCGACGTCGCCGTTCAGCGGCGGGGCGCTCCTCGGCGATCGGTTCCGCATGACGGAGCTGTCCGAGGATCCCGGGATCTTCATCCGCAGCATGGCCACCCGGGGGAGCCTCGGGGGGTTGGCCGCGGCCACCGAGGAGGCGCTGGACCTCCTGGACGCCGCCGGGTTCACCTGGATCCTGGTGGAGACGGTGGGGGTGGGGCAGGTCGAGCTGGACATCGCCAACGCCACCGACACCGTGGCGGTGGTGCTGGTCCCGGAGTCCGGCGACGCCATTCAGGCCATGAAGGCCGGGCTGATGGAGATCGGCGACATCTTCGTGGTGAACAAGGCGGACCGGGACGGGGCGGAGCGGCTGAGCGTGGAACTCGAATCGATGCTCGACCTTCGGCCCGGTCGCGACGACTGGCGGCCGCGGGTGTTGAAGGCGGTGGCCATGCGGGGGGAGGGAACGGCCGAGGTGGTCGAGGCGATGGAAACCCACCGCCGCCAGGTCGCCGAAACCGGTATTCTGGAGGAACGGCGGCGGCGGACCCTGAAGCATCGGCTTCTGGGGGAAGCGCGCCAGGCGCTCTTGCGCCGGGTGGAGCGGGAGAACGAGGAAGGCCTGGAACGGCTTCTGGACCGGGTGATGCGGCGGGAGATCACCCCGCACGACGCGGCCCGGGAGCTGGTGGATCTTCTGGGGAGGGGCCCGGCCGGGGCGTCGGTGTCGAGCTAGCGGGTCCGGCGACGGCGCCGGCCCTCGGAGAGCGGACACGGCGTGGGCGCCGGCGTCCGGACGACCGCCGCGATTCGCGCGGCCGGCCCCGAAAGACGCGCGGCCGGCCCCGAACGAGAAGACCGGGACGCCCGCGCGTCATTGGAGACTTTCATGGATCTCGGACATCTTCGCCAACAGCAGGAGCGCTGGAGGGCCCGGGCCGCGGAACGCAGCCGGGACCGCGACGCCCTCTTCGAAACCATTTCCGGGAACCCGATCGAGCCCCTGTACACGCCGGCCGATCTTCCCGACTTCGACTACGAGCGCGACCTCGGTTTTCCCGGGGAGTTCCCCTACACCCGCGGGGTCCACTACAACATGTACCGGGGGCGGCCCTGGACCATGCGCCAGTTCTCGGGCTACGGCTCGGCCCGGGAGACCAACGCCCGGTATCACTACCTCCTCAAGCACGGCCAGACCGGGCTCTCGGTGGCCTTCGACTTTCCGACCCTGATGGGCTACGACTCCGACAGCCCCCGCTCCCTCGGCGAGGTGGGGAAGTGCGGGGTGGCCATCGACAGCGTCCACGACATGGAGACGCTCTTCGACGGCATCCCCCTGGACCGGATCTCCACCTCGATGACCATCAACGGCCCCGCCGCGGTGCTGTTCGCGTTCTACGTGGCGGCGGCGGAGCGCCGGGGGGTGAAGCCGGCCCAGCTCCGCGGCACCCTCCAGAACGACATCCTGAAGGAGTACATCGCCCAGCACGCGTGGTGTTTCCCCCCCGAGCCGGCGCTCCGCCTCATCACCGATCTCATGTCCTACACCGCCGAGCACGTTCCCCAGTGGAACTCGATCTCGATCTCCGGCTACCACATCCGCGAGGCCGGCTCGACCGCGGCCCAGGAGCTCGCCTTCACCCTGGCCGACGGGTTCGAGTACGTGGAGCGGGGCATCGCGGCGGGGATGGACGTGGACGCCTTCGCCCCGCGGCTCTCCTTCTTCTGGGATTGCCACCAGGACTTCTTCGAGGAGATCGCCAAGATGCGGGCGGCCCGGCGGATCTGGGCCCGGGAGATGCGCGACCGCTATCACGCCAAGGACCCGCGCTCCTGGCTGGTGCGCTTCCACACCCAGACCGCGGGGGTGTCCCTGACCGCGCAACAGCCCGAGAACAACATCGTCCGGACCGCCTTCGAGGCCCTGGCCGCGGTCCTGGGGGGCACCCAGTCGCTGCACACCAACGCCATGGACGAGACCCTGGCGCTTCCCACCGAGAAGTCGGCCAAGATCGCGCTGCGCACCCAGCAGATCATCGCCCACGAGCTGGGGGTGACCCACACCATCGACCCCCTCGGCGGCTCCTACTACGTGGAGGCGCTCACCAACCGGCTGGAGGCCGAGGCCTACGCCACCTTCGACCGGATCAAGGCCATCGGCGGGGTGGTGCCGGGGATCGAGAAGGGCTGGTTCCAGAACGAGATCGCCCGCTCCGCCCGGCGGTACCAGGACGAGCTGGAGAAGCGGAAGCGGACCATCGTGGGGGTGAACGACTTCGTGGAGGACGGGGAGACCCTGGAAATCCCGATCCTCTACATCGACGAGTCGAGCGAGCGCGGCCAGGCCGAGAGCCTGGCCCGGTTGCGGGCCGAACGGGACGGGGCGGCGGCGGAGAAGGCCCTGGCCGACCTCCGCCGGGCCGCCGAAGGGACGGAGAACCTGATCCCCCTCATCATCCGGTGCGCTCACGCCGAGTGCACCGAGGGGGAGATCATCGGGATGCTCAGGGGCGTGTTCGGGGAGTACCACGAGCCCGCCTACAGCTTCTAGCCCGGGTCCTCCGGGCGAAGGACGGGGTATGGAACGCAAGATTCGAGTGCTGGTGGGAAAGCCCGGCCTGGACGGACATGACCGGGGGGCCAAGGTGGTGGCGGCCGCGCTTCGCGACGCGGGGATGGAGGTCATCTACTCGGGACTTCACCAGACCCCCGAGGCCCTGGTGAACATGGCCCTCCAGGAGGACGTGGACGTGATCGCCCTGAGCGTGCTCTCCGGCGCGCACGTGACCCTGTTCAAGCGGGTCATGGATCTCCTGAAGGAGAAGGGGGTGGAGGACGTCCTGGTCACCGGGGGGGGCATCATCCCCGAGCAGGACATGAAGACGCTGGCCGAGGTCGGGGTGGGGCGCCTGTTCGGCCCCGGCACCCCCACCCCGGACATCGTGACCTACATCAAGGACTGGTTCGGTAAGTCGAAGGGCGCGGGCCAGGAGGCCGGCGCCTGACCCCTCGCGACGATCCGCGGAGCGCGGGCCGGCGCCGCGCGCGAATCCGGCGGGCGAGGCGGGGGACGGGCTTGAGAAGGGACGTTCGATGACGACCGCGCGCCTCCGGGTTCGGGGGATGGGGATCCTGGGGCTGGCCCTGGCCCTGGGCTGCGGCGGAGAGACGACCGGCCCCGAGATTCCCCAGGGCGCGGGGTTGGCCGTGGTGCTCCCGGAGGGCCTGGGGGACACGACCGAGGTCCGGGTGGAGTTGTGGGCGGAGAACGTGGTGGCACCGACGACGTGCCCGGATTGGCAACCGGTGGTGACGGGACGGGCCTCGAGGCCCTTCGACGATTCCTGCACCCTGGGGCGGCTCTGGATCCGGGATCTCCTGGGGAACGAGGTCCGATTGCGGGAGGGGGTGCGGTGGACCGGCCGGATACCCGGGTGGGACGGCCTCTCCGATTCGGGCGCCGAGGCCCCGGCGGGGGTCTACCCGGTGCACTGGGAGTGTGAGGATTCACAGAATCCCTTCGTCTTCGACGGACACTACTACGTGCCCAGCCCGGAGGAGCCCCACGCCTGCGACTGGATCCTCTGGAGCGCCACGGTCGGGAGCGCGGCGGGAAGGCGGTTCGAGTTCAAGCCCTTCCCGGTCCGGTTCGGGGTCTTGAGCGTGGTGCCCGGCCTGGGCATCCCGGTGTCGGCGTTCTTCGAGAACCCCTACCGGCTGCGGGTCCGTTTCCCCGGGGGAAGGGTCTTCGAACGGGAAGTGACGTTGATCGAGAAGCAGTTCACCGAGGTGCGCGTGGACGGGATTCCGGCGCCGGCCGGCGGGACCCGGAACGCGGCCTCCAACGCGACGAGGACGGGAGTGAGATGAACAAAGTCGTTGCCGATGCGCGCGAAGCGCTACAGAAGGCGGGCCTCAAGGACGGAGCGACCATCCTCCTGGGCGGATTCGGTCTCTGCGGGATTCCCGAGAACCTGATCGACGCCACCCGGGAGATGGGGGTCAAGAACCTCACCGCGATCAGCAACAACGCGGGGGTGGACGACTTCGGCCTGGGCCTCCTTCTTCAGACCCGCCAGATCAAGAAGATGATCTCGACCTACGTGGGGGAGAACAAGCTCTTCGAGAAACAGTTCCTGGAAGGGGATCTCGAGGTCGAGCTCACCCCCCAGGGGACCTTCGCGGAGAAGATCCGGGCCGGGGGGGCGGGGATTCCCGCCTTCTACACCCCCACCGGGTTCGGGACCCAGATCTCCGAGGGAGGTCTTCCCATGCGGTACGCGAAGGACGGGAGCGTGGTCAAGGCCTCCGCCCCGAAGGAGACCCGGGAGTTCGGCGGGCGCAGGTACGTGTTGGAAGAGGCGATCACCGCGGATTTCGCCTTCGTGAAGGCCTACCGGGGGGACAAGGCGGGGAACCTCGTCTACCGGAAGACCGCGCGGAACTTCAACCCCATGATGGCCACCGCGGGCCGCGTCACCATCGCCGAGGTCGAGGAGCTGGTCGAGGTCGGCGAGATCGACCCCGACGTGGTGGCGACCCCCGGTATCTACGTGAACTTCATCTTCCAGGGAAAGAACCATGAAAAGCGCATTGAGCAAAGAACAACTCGTCCGAAGGGCCGCTGAGGAACTCGAGGACGGCTTCTACGTCAACCTGGGGATCGGAATGCCCACCCTGGTGGCCAACTACATCCCGCCCGGCATGACCATCACCCTCCACTCGGAGAACGGGCTCCTGGGGATCGGCCCATTCCCCTTCGAGGGGGACGAGGACGCCGACCTCATCAACGCGGGGAAGCAGACGGTGACCGAGATGCCCGGCGCCTCCTATTTCCACTCCAGCGATTCCTTCGCCATGATCCGGGGGGGGCACGTGGATCTGAGCATCCTCGGCGCCCTCCAGGTGGACAAGGACGGAAACCTGGCCAACTGGATGATCCCGGGAAAGATGGTGAAGGGGATGGGGGGGGCCATGGACCTGGTGGCCGGGGCCCGGCGGGTGGTGGTGACCATGACCCACGCCTCGAAGGGGGGCGACCCCAAGATTCTCAACCAATGCGCCCTGCCGCTCACCGGGGTGGGCGTGGTGGACCGCATCATCACCGATCTCGCGGTGATCGACGTGACCCCGAAGGGGCTGGTGCTGCGTGAGCGCGCCCCCGGAGTGACGGTGGAGGAGATCCGGGAGGTGACCGAACCCGAGCTCATCGTCGAGGGAGAGGTCCCCGAGATGCGGTTCGCCGAGGAGGGGAAGCAGTGAGCCGGTACGCGGAGCTGAGCGACGACCATGTGATGTTCCAGAAGATGGTGCGCGAGTTCGCGGACCAGGAGATCGCCCCGCGGGCGGCGGAGATCGACCACGAGGACAAGTTCCCCCACTGGGCGGTGGACAAGCTGGCCGGGTTGGGGCTCCTGGGGATCATCTATCCCGAGGAGTACGGCGGCGCGGGAGGCGACAGCCTCATGTACTCGATCGCCATGGAGGAGATCGCCCGGGCCTCGGGGAGCGTGGCCCTCATCATGGCCGCGCACATCTCCCTCGGCACCTATCCCATCTTCGCCTTCGGGAGCGACGCCCAGAAGAAGAAGTACCTCCCCGACCTGGTCCAGGGGAAGAAGCTCGGCGCCTTCGGGCTCACCGAGCCGGGGGCCGGATCCGACGCCGCCGGCACCAAGACCCGCGCCGAGCTCCAGGGCGACCACTGGGTGCTGAACGGCAGCAAGCACTGGATCACCAACGCCGGGGTCGCCGGCACCCTGGTCATGACCGCCCGCACCTCCCCGGGGAAGGACGTGCACGGCATCAGCTCCTTCATCGTGGAGGCGGGGACCCCCGGGCTCAAGATCGCCAAGAAGGAGGACAAGGTGGGGCTCCGCGGCTCGGAGACCAACCCGCTCTTCTTCGAGGACATGAAGATCCCCAAGGAGAACCTCCTCGGGGAGGAGGGCCAGGGGTTTCCCCAGTTCATGAAGACCCTGGACGGCGGCCGCATCTCCATCGGGGCCATGGCCCTGGGAATCGCCCAGGCCGCCTTCGACGCCGCGGTGGACTACGCCTCCCAGCGGGAGCAGTTCGGCCGTCCCATCTCGGCGTTCCAGGGCATCCAGTTCAAGATCGCCGACATGGCCACCGAGATCGAGGCCGCCCGCCACCTGATCTACAGCGCATCCCGGCTCAAGGATCGGGGGGAGCGGACCACGGAGTACTCCGCGATGGCCAAGCTCTACGCCTCCGAGGTCTCGATGCGGGCCACCAACCACGCCATCCAGATCTTCGGGGGGAACGGGTACAGCCGGGAGTATCCGGTGGAGCGGTTCTGGCGGGACGCCAAGCTCACCGAGATCGGCGAGGGGACGAGCGAGATCCAGCGGCTGGTGATCGCCCGTGAGGCATTGAAGAAGGCCGGGGCGGCGGGCTGAACCGCCCGCGGCCGGGAGACAGGGGCCGGCCCGCGGGGCCGGCCGGGTAACCGAAGAGGATGGGTTGAGCAGGAAGGAGCGAAGATCATGAACAGCGCAGTCATCGTCAGCGCGTGTCGGACGCCGGTCGGGAAGTTCCTGGGAGGACTCTCCTCGCTGCCCGCCGGCCGGCTCGGCGCCCTCGTGGTGGCCGAGGCGATCAAGCGGGCGGGGATCGAGCCGGCGGCGATCGAGGAGTGCATCATGGGGAACGTGCTCCAGGCCGGGGTGGGCCAGAACCCGGCCCGCCAGGCCGCCCACTGGGGCGGCGTCCCCGACGAGGTGGGCTCGTTCACCGTGAACAAGGTGTGCGGCTCGGGGCTGAAGGCGGTGATGCTGGCGGCCCAGGCCATCAAGGCCGGCGACCACGAGGTGTTGATGGCCGGCGGGATGGAGAGCATGTCCAACGCGCCCTATCTCCTCCCCGGCGCCCGCACCGGGTACCGGCTGGGGAACGGGGTGCTGGTAGACGCCATGGTCCACGACGGCCTCACCGACGTCTACAACGACTACCACATGGGCCTGGCCGCGGAGCTGATCGCGGACAAGTTCAAGGTCACCCGCGAGGACCAGGACAAGTTCGCGCTGGGGAGCCAGCAGAAGGCGGTGGCGGCGATCGAGGCCGGCCGGTTCAAGGCGGAGATCCTCCCGGTCCAGATCCCCCAGCGGAAGGGCGATCCCCTGGTGGTGGACACCGACGAGGGGCCCCGGAAGGACACCACCCTCGAGGCCCTGGCCAAACTCAAGCCCGCGTTCAAGAAGGACGGCTCGGTCACCGCCGGGAACGCCCCCAGCGTGAACGACGGAGCCAGCGCCCTGGTGGTGATGAGCGAGAAGAAGGCCAAGGAGATGGGGCTCACCCCCATGGCCCGGATCGTCGATTACTCCACCGGAGGGACCGCTCCCGAGATGCTCTTCTACGCCCCGGTGGTGGCGGTGCGGAAGCTGATGGACAAGATGAAGGTCGACATCAACCACTGGGACCTGATCGAGGCCAACGAGGCCTTCAGCGCCCAGGCCCTGGTGGACGGCCGCGAGCTGGAGTGGGACTGGGACCGGGTGAACGTGAACGGCGGCGCGGTGGCCCTGGGCCATCCCATCGGGGCGAGCGGCGCCCGCGTGCTCACCACCCTTCTCTACGCCATGAAGGACCGCAAAGCCAAGACCGGCATGGCCACCCTCTGCCTGGGCGGCGGGAACGCGGTGGCGCTGGCGGTGGAGATGTAGGGATCGGGAACCCGGCCCGGGGCCTCGCCGTCCCGGGCCGGCGGTCTCTCCGATCCAGGATTCCCGAAGCGGAACTGGTTTCGACCCGGCGGGCGCCACGGCGCCCGCCCGTCGTGAAGCGAACAAGGGGGCTCAAATGCGCGCGGAGGATGTGAAGAAGGTCGCGGTGGTCGGCGCGGGGACGATGGGGAACGGGATCGCCCACGTCTTCGCCCAGAACGGGTACGAGGTCACCCTGATCGATCTCGAGCCGGCGCTCCTGCACCGGGCGCTCACCACCATCGAGAAGAACCTGGGCCGCCTGGTGGCCAAGGAGAAGATCACCGAGGAGGTGATGCGGGCCACCCTGGGCCGGTTGGCCACCGCCACCGAGCTGGAGACCGCGGCCGAGGCCCACCTGGTGATCGAGGCCATCACCGAGAACCCCAAGGTGAAGTTCGAACTCTTCCGGAAGCTGGACGAGATCTGCCCGCCGGAGGTTCCCTTCGGGAGCAACACCTCGTCCATCTCCATCACCGAGATCGCCGCCCAGACCGAGCGGCCGGACCGGGTGGCGGGGATCCACTTCATGAATCCGGTCCCGGTCATGCAGCTGGTGGAGATCATCCGGGGGCTGGCCACCTCGGACGAGACCCGGGACCTGGCGGTGGAGACGGCCAGGCGGCTGGGGAAGACTCCGGTGGAGGTGAACGACTATCCGGGGTTCGTGTCCAACCGGGTGCTCATGCCGATGATCAACGAGGCGGTGTTCTGCGTGATGGAGGGGGTGGCCGAACCCGAGGCGGTGGACACGGTCATGAAGCTGGGCATGAACCATCCCATGGGGCCCCTGGCCCTGGCCGACCTCATCGGCCTCGATACGTGTCTGGCCATCATGAACGTGCTCCACGAAGGCCTGGGGGACGACAAGTACCGTCCGTGCCCGCTGCTCCGGAAGATGGTGCGCGCGGGCTATCTGGGCCGGAAGACCGGCCGCGGTTTCTATACCTACCAGTCCTGACCGGGGGGGAAGCGAGGGGAGATCCATGGAGTTCGCGCTGAACGAAGAGGAACGCCTGATCCGGGACACCGCCCGGGAGCTGGCCGAGAAGGAGTTCGCCCCCCGGGCCGGGGAGTACGACGAATCGCAGAAGTTCCCCCACGACAACGTCGGGAAGCTGGCCGAGCTGGGCTTCATGGGGATGGGGGTGGCGGAGAAATGGGGCGGAGCGGGGCTTTCCAGCCTGGCCTACGTCCTGGCCATGGAGGAGATCTCCAAGGCCTGCGCCTCCACCGGGGTCATCATGTCGGTGAACAACTCCCTGGTCTGCGATCCGCTCCAGAAGTTCGGCAACGACGCCCAGCGGGAGAAGTTCCTGAAGCCCCTGGCCGCGGGGGAGAAGCTCGGGGCCTACTGCCTCACCGAGCCCGAGGCCGGCTCCGACGCCCAGAACCAGCGCACCGCCGCGGTCCGGGACGGCGACCACTACGTCCTGAACGGCACCAAGAACTTCATCACCAACGGCCAGGTGGCCGATCTCTACATCGTGTACTGCAAGACCGATCCCGAGGCCGGGCACCGGGGGATCAGCGCCCTGGTGGTGGAGGCGGGCTCCGAGGGGCTCACCCGGGGCGCCAAGGAAAACACCATGGGGATCCGGGCTTCCTCCACCTGCAGCCTGTTCTTCAACAACGTGCGGGTGCCGGCGGAAAACCTCCTGGGGAAGGAAGGCGAGGGGTTCAAGATCGCCCTGGCCACCCTGGACGGGGGGCGGATCGGGATCGCCGCCCAGGCGCTGGGGATCGGGCAGGCCGCCCTCGACGAGGCGACCCGCTACTCCCAGGAGCGCACCACCTTCGGGAGCCCGATCTCCGAGCTCCAGGCCATCCAGTGGATGCTGGCCGACTCCGCCACCGAACTCGACGCCGCCCGGCTCCTCACCTACCGCGCCGCGGTGAAGAAGGACACCGGCGAGCGGTACTCGGTGGAGGCGGCGATGGCCAAGCTCGCCGCCTCGCGGGCCGCGGTGGTGGTGTCGGATCGCGCGGTCCAGGTCCACGGAGGCTACGGCTACGTCAAGGAATACGCGGTGGAGCGGCACTACCGCGACGCCAAGATCACCGAACTTTACGAGGGGACGAGCGAGATCCAGCGCCTCGTCATCGCCCGCAACCTGCTGAAATAGGAGACTCCCCCCTCCATGGACTTCCGCCTGACCGAAGAACAGAAGATGCTCCAGGACACCGTCCGGGAGTTCGCGAACAGCGAGCTGGCCCCGGTGGTGCTGGAGTACGAGCGCGAGGGGCGCTTCCCCCGGGAGTTCATCGCCCGGCTGTGGACCGAGCTCGGGCTCGGAGGGATGCTCTGTCCCGAGGCCTACGGAGGGATCGCGTTGGACCCGATCTCCTACACCCTGGTGGTGGAGGAGCTGGCCCGGGTCTGGCCCGCGCTGTCGATCATCGTGGCCGTCCACAACTCGGTGGGAGTCCAGCTCATCGCCGAGCACGGTTCGGAGGCCCAGAAGCAGCAGTACCTGCCGCGCCTCACCAGCGAGTGGCTGGCCGCCTTCAGCCTCTCCGAGCCGGACGCCGGGAGCGACGTGGGGGCGATCCGGGCCACCGCGACCCGGGAGGGGGACCACTATGTCCTGAACGGGGAGAAGAACTGGGTCTCGAACGGGAAGAACGCCGATCTCTACGTCATCTTCGTCAAGACGGATCCCGCGGCCGGGAACCGGGGGATCAGCGCCTTCCTCGTGGAGAAGGGGACCCCGGGCCTGAACCCGGGCCGGCCGGAGCGGAAGATGGGGATCAAGGCCAGCGACACCGTGGTGCTGAGCCTGGAGAACTGCCGGGTTCCGGCCTCGGCCATGCTCGGCGTTCCCGGGCAGGGATTCAAGATCGCCATGATGGAGCTGGACGGGGGGCGGGTGGGGGTGGCCGCCCAGGCCCTGGGGATCGGGCGGGCCGCCCTCGAGAAGTCGATTCGCTACGCCCGGGAGCGCGAGGCCTTCGGGAAGCCCATCGGCGAGCTCCAGGCCATCCAGTGGATGATCGCGGACATGGCCACCCGGATCGAGGCGGCGGGTCTGATGGTCTACCAGGCGGCGTGGATGCGGGCGCAGGGGATGAAGTTCACCCGGCAGGCCTCGGAAGCCAAGCTGTATGCGTCCGAGGCCGCCACCTTCGTCACCCACCGGGCCATCCAGATCCACGGCGGCTACGGCTACACCGAGGACTACGAGGTCGAGCGGTTCTACCGGGACGCCCGGGTCACCGAGATCTACGAGGGGACGAGCGAGATCCAGCGGCTGGTGATCGCCCGGACCTGGCTCAAGGAGCACGC
>CAYRIJ010000101.1:0-11719 GCA_964424285.1 uncultured bacterium | reverse complement strand
TCTATCTTCCATCCTCACCGGAGACTAGGCGTCCAAATCGCCCGCCGGGGCCTCGGGGGGAGGGCGGTGTGCCCGAGCCCGGGCGGGGCCGTCCCGGATCGCAATGCCGGTGGCCTCCAATTTGCATGAACCATCCCCCGCGACCCCCGGCGAGGCCGAACCGCCGCCCGGGGTCCCCGGATCGGACGCCCCGGGCGGAGATCGGAGCCATCCGATCCTGCCGCCGGGAACGAAGGGGGAAGGACGGACATGCACTCACGGGACGGAATCGGCGAGAACGGCGGATCGACGGCGGCACGGCGGCCGCGGCTCAAGCTCGTGCCGGGCGGACGGCCCGGTGACGGGGTCGAGCCGGCGCCCCCGCTCCGGCCGGTGCGCACGGTGGCGGTGGCCAGCGGCAAGGGCGGGGTCGGGAAGACCAGCCTGACCGTGAACCTGGCCATGGCCCTGGCCGAACTCCAGCAGAGGGTGCTGGTGGTGGACGGGGACCTCGGCCTCGGAAAGCTCGATCTCATGATCGGGGCCGCCCCGCGCTTTCACCTGGGGCACGTTCTGGCCGGGGAGTGCGACGTCACCGACGCCGTCATCACCGGGCCCCGCGGCGTGCGCTTCCTCCCCGGGGCCTGCGGCGGAGGCCAGCTCGCCGTGCTGGACCCCGTCCGCCGCCGCCGCTTCTACGCGGCCCTGGACCGGTTCGCCGGCTCCACCGACGTGGTGCTCCTCGATCTCGCGCCCGGAATCGGCCCCAACGCCCTGGACCTGGCCCGCCGCGCGGACGAGGTCCTGGTGGTCACCACCCCCGAACCCACCGCCTACGCCGACGCCTACACCGTGATCAAGATCCTCTCCACCCCGGGGGCGGTTCCGCCTCGGGTGGTGGTGAACCGGGCCCGGAGCGAAGAGGAGGCCCACGACACCTTCCTCCGGCTCTCCGGCACCGCCAAGCGCCACCTCGGGGTGGCCCCGGTCTTCTGGGGGCTGATCCCCGAGGACGAGACGGTCGGCACCGCGGTGCGCCGCCAGATCCCCTTCACCCTGAGCTCCCCGGACACGCCGGCCAGCCGCCACGTGCGAACCCTGGCCTGGCGCTTGCTACGGGGAAGGACCCCGGACGGGGGCGATCGCGCGCCCGTCCTCGACTCCCAGGGGACCCCGATCGGCGGGGGCCCCGGACGCGGACGGTCGGTGAGCCGCCCGCGCCTTTGGGAGGCCGCGTGACCCGAACCCGGATGACTACCAAAAGGAGAAACTCCTCCATGCCCACCCCGCGAGTTGCCGCCGCCGCCAAGTCCGATGTCGCCGCGCCGCCCGCCCTGTGGCGGAAGCCCTCCAAGGACGAGGCCTACCGACGCTATGCCCCGCTCATGAAGTACGTGGTGGATCGCGTCGCCTCCAACGTGCCCAAGTACGTGGAGCGCGACGACCTACTGAACGCCGCCGCCCTGGGGCTCTTCGATGCCCTGGAAAAGTACGACAGCGGGAAGGGAACCAAGTTCGAGACCTACGCGGTGTGGCGTATCCGGGGGGCGGTGCTGGATGAGCTCCGCGCCATGGATTGGGCCAGCCGCTCCATCCGGCGCAAGGCCCGCCACGTGGACACCCTGACCCGGGAGCTCGATCAGCGCCTGGGTCGGGCGGCCAGCGACGACGAGCTGGCCGACGTCATGGAGATCTCCTCCACCGAGATGGCCCGGGTGCTGGAGGAGGTGCGGGGAGTGGTCCTGCTCTCCCTGAACCAGTCCTCCAACGAGACCGACGACGGGCACTCCGGCGGCCTGGCCGAGGTCATTGCCGATCCCCAATCCGAGGACGCCCTGGACGAGATCGAGAAGCACCAGCTCTCCGAGGTGCTGGTGGACGTGATCAGCGATCTCTCCGAACAGGAGAAGCTCGTCCTGGCCCTCTACTACTACGAAGAGATGACCTTGAAGGAGATCGGCCAGACCCTGGGGATCTCCGAGTCCCGGGTTTCCCAGATCCACACCAAGGCGATTTCCCGGCTCAAGGGCCGGATGCGCCGGGCCGCCTGACCGACTTCCCCGGCGGGGAATTGCGGCACGTGGCTTGCAAGATGCACGGTGGGGTGGGCAATCGACCCGCCCAAGTTCAAGTCGAATCGAGGGGGGGGAGTCCCGATGCCGGCCAGGAGCCGGCCGCTCCCCGGTCAGAATCCGTCCAATCGGCACCAGGGAGAGGACACCACATGAAAACCGCCAAGAAGGCCGTTGCCAAGAAGACGATTCAGAAGAGCGCCCGCGCCGAGGGAACCGCCCAGAAGGCCATCAAGGAGAAGCTGGCGCTGGTGGAGAGCCTGGCCGGCCTGGGCCTCCTGGACTCCGACGCCGCCGCGCGGCTCGAGAAGAAGGCGGATTCCCTGGCCGCCGCCGGGAAGGACGCCGCCGCGCAGGCCGCGGGCTGGGACCGCGCGCTTCGGTCCGGGCTGGAGAAGTTCAAGGCCGCGGGAGGGGACGGGAATGTGGGGCACACGCTCCAGGGGCTCATGGTCTGGCAGGGCAACCTGGCCGAGGTGACCCCGGATCCGGCCGGGATCCACGCCGCCTTGACCGCCCTCAGGAAGGTGCTCCCCTACGACGGCGCGACCCTGTTCCTCCGCGATCCCGACCGGAAGACCGTCGATCCCCTGCTCAGCGTGGACCAGCCGGTGGACCTGATCAGCCGGATCCGGTTCACCGAGGGAATGGGCTTCGCTTCCTGGGTGGCGGGGCGGCGGAAGCCGGTCCTCTACGGTTCCCTGCACCGGAACGAGGCCCCCGGATCGGAGCGGATGCGCTCCTTCATGGCGATTCCCCTGGTGGTGGGAACGGAGTGCGTGGGGGTTCTGAACTTCGGGCACTCGGTCGACGGCGCCTACACGCCGGCCCATCTGCGGCTCGCCATCCTGGCCGGGGGCATGCTGGCCGGTCTGGTTCAGCGATTCGTGGCCCTGGCCCAGATCGCCGCCCGCGAGATCACCGATCCGGTGACCGGCCTCGCCACGTCCCCCTATCTGCAGGCCCGCCTGTCCGAGGAAGTGGTGCGCTGCCGGGAGCTGGGGCATTCCATGAGCCTGGTCACGCTCCACCTGAAGGAGCTGGACGAGCACGCCCGGCGGTTCGGCGGGGACTACCGGGAGCGGGTGCGGCACGAGCTGGCCCAGATCGTCCGGGAGTGGAAGGCTCCGGCCGAGATCGCCGGCCACGACAAGGGCGACCGGGTTCTGGTGCTCCTTCCCGCCACCCGGAGCGAACGGGCGGGCGAGCGGGCGGCGGCGCTCCGGGCCCGCCTGGAAAAGCACAACTTCCCGCGCCGCAAGCGGATGACGGTGGGGGTCGGGTTGGCAACCTACCCCACCGACGCAGAAGGGGCTCAAGAGCTCTACGAGTTCGCCGATAAGAACTTGAACGAGGCCGCCGAATCCGGGTCGGCCGGCGACGGCGTGTATCAACCCATGGCCATTTCCTGACCCTCGCGGGGGAAGGCGACTTCATGACCCAGGATGCGGGCGCCCAGGGGGTCGGCGAACGCCGGCCCAGACTTCTCGTCGTAGACGACGAGGAGAACGTGGTGCAGATCCTCCAGGATCTCTTCAGCGAGCGCCCCTACGACGTGGACACCGTCACGTCCGGCGAGGAGGCCCTCGACCGTCTGGAAGCCAACCGCTACGACCTGCTCCTCACCGACATCAACCTCCCGGGAGTGAACGGGCTCAAGGTGGTGGAAGCGGCCAAGGCCGCCGACCCGGACATCGTGATGATCGTGATCACCGGGTACGCCTCGACCGGGACCGCCATCGACGCCCTCCGCCAGGGGGCCTACGACTACATCACCAAACCGTTCGATCTCTGGGAAGTGGATCAGATCGTGGCCCGGGGTCTGGAGAGCCGGCGGCTGGTGAACGAGAACCGGCGGCTGGTGCTCGACCTCCAGGCGGCCAACGAGGAGCTACGCCGCCACGAGGAGATTCTGAAGGAGAAGGTGGCGGTGGCCACCCGCCGGATCCGCACCCTCTACGAGGTGGGGAAGGACGTCAACGCCAGCCTCGACGTGACCCGGACCCTGAACTTCATCGTGAGCCAGGCCGCCACCCTGACCGGGGCGCGGATGGGTCTCCTCTTCCGGAGCCGGGAGAACACCGGGACCCTGGTGGCCGAGGTAGGCTACGGTCCCGCCGAGGCCCTGACCGGAACCGCCACCGTGCGGGTGGGCCAGGGGGTGAACGGCCGGGTGGTCGAGACCCTGGAGCCGGCCCGCGTGGAAACGGACACCCCCCGGAGCTTCGGCGAGGAATGCCTGGCCGAGCTGGAAGTCCGCATGCTCCTGGCCGTGCCCCTGAAGCACAAGGGGCGGCTCCTGGGGGTCCTGAACGTCATGGAGAAGGAGCACGGCTCGTTCACCGACGAGGACCAGGACCTCCTCGAATCCTTCGCCTCCCAGGCCGCCCTGGCCCTGGCCAACGCCGAGCTGTACGAGACCGCCCGCCAGCTCGACCACATGAAGTCCGAATTCGTGGCCGTGGTGTCCCACGAGGTGCGGACCCCGCTCACCGCCATCCAGGGATCCCTGGAGCTGGTTCTCGACGACCGGTACTTCCAGATGGTCCCCAAGATGCGGGAACTCCTGAGCATCTGCCAGGCCAACGTCGAGCGGCTGCGAATTCTCATCAACGACATCCTCGACTTCTCCAAGATCGAGGCCAACCACTTGAGCCTCGACTTCTCGCCGGTGGATCTCTCCGACGTGGCGGTGGAGGTCGTGGCCTCGATGGAGACGATCGCCGAGCAGAAGAGGATCCACCTCCGGCTGGACGCCGCCGAGGACCTCGAGGCGATCCCCGCCGACCGGATGCGGGTGGGCCAGGTGCTGACCAACCTGCTGGGGAACGCGCTCAAGTTCACCCCCGACGGCGGGCGGGTGGAGATCACCCTCGATCGCCTGCCCGAGGGTGGGGTGGTCTGCGTGGTGAGCGACACCGGCCCCGGAATCGCCTCCCAGGACCTGGGAAAGCTCTTCCAGAAGTTCCAGCAGATCGACAGCTCCCTCACCCGGCGCCAGGGAGGGACGGGGCTGGGGCTCGTGATCTCGAAGGGGCTGGTGGAGGGACACGGGGGCCGCATCTGGGTGGAGAGCGAGGTCGGGGTGGGAAGCCGGTTCTGCTTCACCCTCCCCGAGAATCCTCCCGGCTACGTCGCCGCGCCCGCGGCCGGGCCCGCCGGGCCGGATACCGGCGCCGACGAGCCCGCCCAGGCCGCCTGAGATCCGTCCGAACGGACGGCTTCCGACCGGCTACCGGTCGTTCCGGGTCGGGTAGCTCGGCCGCGTGGCCCGCGGCGGCGTCTTGGCCAGCTCCGCCTTCACTAGCTCGATGGCCTTCTCCAGCTGGGGATCCCGGCCGGCCGCGAGATCCTCGGGAAGGTTGATCACCTCGTAGTCCGGGTCCACCCCGTGATTCTCGACCTGCCAGCCCTTGCCGGGGATCCAGAACCCGAAGTCGGGGATGGTCACGCTCCCGCCGTCCAGGAGGCGGATGCCCCGGCTGATTCCCACCAGACCGCCCCAGGTGCGGGTGCCCACGATGGGTCCGAGCCCCGCCTCCCGGAAGAAGTAGGGGATGGCGTCGCCGCCGGAGCCCGCCCAGCTGTTGGTCACGCAGACCTTGGGGCCCACGATGGCCGCCTGGGGGGTGCGGAAGTCGCGCCCCTCGCGCCGGGACCAGAGTCCGAGGAAAGGCCGGGAGAGCCGGTCCACCATGTAATCGGGGATGAACCCACCGCTGTTGAAGCGGCCGTCGAGGATCACCCCCTCCTTGTCGGTCTGATTGTAGAAGTCGCGGCTGAAGCGCTTCACCCCGGCCATGGCGGTGTTGGGCATGTGGATGTACGCCACCCGGCCGTCGGTGGCGTCGTAGACCCGCCGTCGATTGGCGTCCACCCAGTCCTCGTACCGGAGCGCGTCCTCGTTCCCGATCGGCGTCACCGTGACCTCGCGGGTGTCCTTCCCCCCCGGCGCGGCGGCGACGGTGAGCTTCACCTGCTTTCCGGCCAGGTTCTGGAACCAGGCATAGACGCTCCGGTCGCCGGTCACCGGCGCGCCGTCCACCGCGATCAGGTAGTCCCCCTCGTGCACGTCGACCCCCGGCCGGGACAGGGGGGCGATCACGTCCTCGTCCCAGTTGCTGTTCTCGAGGATCCGGGCGAACCGGTAGCGTCCGGCGTCGCGGTCCAGGGAGAAGTCGGCGCCCAGAAGCCCCACGTTCACGTGCCGGACCGCGGGTTGATCCCCGCCGTAGACATAGGTGTGGGAGGTGGAGAGCTCGCCGATCAGTTCCCCGATCACGTAGTTCAGGTCGGCCCGGCTCCCCACGTGGTCGACCAGGGGCTCGTAGCGCGCGCGCATGGCCTTCCAGTCCAGGCCGTGCATGGCGGGGTCGTAGTAGAAGTCGCGCTCCAGGCGCCAGGCATCCACGAACATCTCGTGCCATTCGGCCCGGGGATCCACCACCGTCATGAGGCCGCCGGTCTCGATCCGCCCGTCCCCCATCTTCTGGTTCTCGGCCGCGTCCACGATGCCCCAGGTGGATCCCGACCGGTAGAGCACCTTGGCCGCGTCGGGGGTCAGCTCGTAGCTGCCGATCCCGGCGAGGACGGTCTTCACCTCCCGCTTGCCGGCGTCGAAGTACCGGAGTTCGTTGCTCCCGCGGGGCGGTCCGTCCTCGTCCCCGCCGTCGCCCGCACCGATGCTCAGGTAGAAGAGCTTCCCCTCGGCGGGGGTGAGACCGGCGTACTCGCCCGCCGGCACCGGGACCTCGGAGACGCGGGCGCCGAGGCCGTCGAGGTCGATCCGGACCGGGGCGGGTTTCCCGGACGTCTTCTCGTCCGCGTCCTTTCCCGGCTTCTTCTTCGTCCCGGTCTCGGCCTTCTCATCGTCGTCGGCCTTCGGGGTTTCCTCGTCGCTCAGGGGCGGGAAGGGACGCGGGGTGTCCTTGGCCAGGTTCACCGCGTAGATCCCGGAGGCGTCCTCGAGGACGTACTCGAAGGCGAAGTCCCCGAAGGTGGGGTTCAGATGGCGTTTGGACAGGAAGTAGAGGTACTTCCCGTCCGGCCCGAAACCGGGGGAGAAGTCGTCGGTGAGCCGGTCGGTGACCCGGGCGCCCTTCCCCGAATCCAGCGAATAGACCCAGATCGAGCCGTAGTCGTTGGGATCGAGCTTCACGTAGGTGAGCCACTGCGAGTCCGGGCTCCAGGCGTAGTCCCGGATGTCGTCGATCTCGCTCTTGTCCACCGGGGTGACCTTCCCGGATTCCACGTCCACCCAGAACAGGGACCAGGTCTTGTCGGGGAAGGCGATCTTCCTGGAATCCGGGGACCATTTCTGGCTGAACATGAAGCTCGATCGCCCGTGGGTCACCTGGCGGGGCTTGCCGGACCCGTCCTGGGGGCGCACGTACAGCTCGTACTCGCCGGTCTCGTCCGAGAAGTAGGACACCCACCGGCCGTCGGGAGACCAGGCGGGGAACCGCTCGTAGACCCCGGGAGTCGAGGTGAGCCGGCGGACGTCGCCGTGCTCGGCGGGGACGGTGAAGATCTCGCCCCGGGCCTCGAACACCGCCCGCTTGGCCGAGGGGGAGAGGCCGGCTCCCCCGATGAGATCGGACACGTTCCTGATCTCGGGCCGGGCGGGTATCGCGTCGGTCTCCAGGTTCACGTCGATCTTCCGGGGTTTTCCGTCGGGGAGGTCCAGCGCGTACAGCCATCCGCCGTTCTCGAACACGATCGAGTCGCCGCCCAGGCTGGGCCAGCGCACGTCGTACTCCTTGAAATCGGTGATCCGGGAGAATTGCCGGCTGTCCACGTCGTAGGCCCAGAGGTTGAGCTTCCAGTTCTCGCGGTCGGAGAGGAAGTAGATGGTGTTTCCGTGCCACATGGGGAAGCGATCGGTTCCCTCCCAGTCGGTGACCCGGGTGGATTTCTGCCGCTTGAAATCGTAGATCCAGATGTCCTCCGCCGTCCCTCCCCGGTAGCGCTTCCAGGTGCGGAACTCGCGATTCAGCCAGGTGAACGCCGCCCGGTCCGTGCCCTGGGGGGAAAACGAAAGGCGCTCGCAGATGGGAAGCGCCACCGGCTCCGGCCATCCGCCCTCCACCGGGACGTGGAAGACCCGGTCGTAGCGCCGGGTGGAGCTCAGCCGGGACGAGCGGAAGTAGATCTCCTTCGAGTCCGGCGACCACGTGATCACCTGGTCGCTCCCGGGATGGAAGGTCAGCCGGCGGGGCTCCCCTCCCTCGGCGGGCATGACGTAGACGTCGGTGTTCCCGTCGTACTGCCCGGTGAAGGCGATCCACTTTCCGTCGGGGGAGATCCGGGCCAGATCCTCGTCCCCGTCGTGGGTGGTGAGACGCCGGGCGGTGCCGCCGGAGCGACCGACCGTCCAGAGGTCTCCGGCATAGGTGAAGACCACCTGGTCGCCGTGGATCGTCGGCATCCGCAAGAGCCGGCCTTCCCCGGCGCGGGCGCCCGGCGCCGACGCGGTGAGGGTGACGGCGGCCAGACCGCAAACCAGTAGGAACGTGCGCATGGGTCGGTTTCCTTCTTGATCAGAGAAGCGACCGGACCGAGGTGGTAGGGCGAGGGTGGCGTGACCTTACACCAAACCGCGCGGCCGGAAAACCGGCGGGGTGACCGTCGACGCGAGGGTGGGGGTCAGGCTTCAGAAAATTCGAGGGCGGCCGCCACCGCGTCTCCGGGGGGAAGCCGCCGCCCGGCCCGCCGGTTCGCCTCGGCGGCCTTCGCCCCCAACCGCGAACGGACCGGAGCCAGGCGCCGCTCGAGCCGTGTCCGGTCCGCTTCGGGGGCGGCCAGACGGTTTTCCTCGCGGAGCGTCTCGGCCGCTCCAACCAGACGGAGGGCCGCCTCGGGCCGGCGCTCGGCGAGTCCGGCGGCCGTCGCCTCCAGGGCCAGAGCCACGCCGCGCAGGTCCCGGAGCTCCCAGAGCGTCTCGAGGCTTCGCCGCAGGTGGGGAAGGGAATCGCCGGGTTCCCCCGCCTCCTGCGCGGCCAGACCCCGGTAGAGCGTCGACCACGCCTCTCCCTGGCGGGCGCCCAGTTCCCGGCTCGAGGTCGCGCTCTCCTCGAGCAGGGACCGCGCCGACCGGAGGTCGCCCTGATAGAACGCGACCCGGCCGAGGCTCCCCACCGCCGCCGCCACCACCTGCCGGTCGCCGAGCCGCCGGAACCGTTCCAGGCTGTCCTCCAGGAGCGCCCGCGCGCGGGGATAGTCCCCTTCGTCCTTGGCCGTGTTCCCCAGGTGATAGAGGGCGGCCGCCGCCCCGCGCTCGTCCCCCCGTCGCTCGAACCCGGCCAGGCTCGCCTCCAACCGGTTTCGCGCCGTGGCGTAGTCGCCGGTCTCGGAGGCCAGGAGTCCCAGCTCGCAGAGCGAGGCCGCCTCGCCCGCTTCGTCCCCCAGTCGCCGCGACAGGGTCAGGCTCTCCTCGTGGAGGGACCGGGCCGCTTCGAAATCGGAGCGGTCGTCGGCCAGGGCCCCCGCCCCCCGCAGGGCCCGGGCGCGCTCGGGCAGCTGGTCGTCGGACGCGGGGAGGGCGAGAAGCCGGTCGAACCAGGCGCGGCCCTCGTCGGTCCGCCCGCGCACCGACCACCAACGCCAGAGGGCCGCCCCCATCCGGAGCCCACGCCCGGCGTCCCCGGAATCGGCGAAGCAGGTCAGGGCCCGGCGCAGGTTGTCCCGGTCCCGCTCCAGCCGGTCCATGAGCTCCCGTTGGCGGGGGCCGGTGAGTTCGGGGGCCGCCTTCTCCGCCTCGGCCAGGAACCAGGAGGCGTGACGCTCCCTTCGGGAGCCGGCCTCGCCCGATTCCTCCAGCCGCTCGCCCGCGTACTCCCGGACCGTCTCCAGGAGGCGATGGCGGACGCAGCCCCCCGGCCCGGGAACCGGGGAGAGCATCGACTTGTCGTGGAGGCGGGCGAGGAGCAGGGGGACGTCCTCCGCGTCGACCCCGTCCCCCGCGCACACCGCCTCCGTCGCGTCCAGGTCGGCCCCCCCCGCGAACACGCTCAGACGGGCGAGAAGGAGGCGCTCCTCGGGGGCGAGAAGCTCGTAGCTCCAGTCCATGGCCGCCCGCAGGGTGCGATGGCGCTCGGGAGCGCCGCGGCTTCCCCCGGTGAGGAGGCGGAAACGGTGTTCGAGGCCCCGCCGGAGGCCCTCCGGTCCGAGGGCGGGCACGCGGGTGGCCGCCAGCTCCAGGGCCAGCGGGATCCCGTCCAGGAGCCGGCAGATCGCCGCCACCGCCGCCGCGTTGTCCGCGGCGACCCGGAACCCGGGGCGCGCCGCGCCGGCCCGCTCGGCGAACAGGCGCACCGCGTCGGAGGCGGTCGTGGCATCGAGGGTGAACTCCGGATCCTGGGGACCGGGGGGAAGATCGAGGGAGGGGACGGGATAGACCCGCTCCCCCTCGACGCGCAGGCGTTCGCGGCTCGTGGCCAGGACGCGAAGGCCGGGGGCCGCGGACAGGAGCCGGTGGACCAGGGCCGCGCACCCCTCCAGCAGGTGCTCGCAGTTGTCGAGGACGAGGAGGGCGCGCCGGGAGGCCAGGGCCGCGGCCAGGGCGTCCTCCACGGTTTCGCCCGGCCCCGGCCGGGCGTCCAGGACCGCGGCGGCGGTGGCCGCCACCAGGCCGTCTCCCCGGACCGGCGCGAGGTCCACCCAGCCCACGCGTTCGTCGGGGTGGGGGGGGAGCGACCGGACCGCCTCCACCGCGAGGCGGCTCTTTCCCGCGCCCCCCGGTCCCAGGAGGGTGACCATCCGGGACGCGGCGAGAAGGGCCCGGACCTCGCCGAGCTCGCGGGCCCGGCCCACGAAGGCGCTGGCGAAGGCCGGTAGGTGGGAGGGGGCGGCGGGAGCGATCGAGTCCGGAGCCTCGATGGAGCGGCGGAGATCGTCGCGAAGCTCGGCCGCGGTAGGGTAGCGGGCACCGGGGTCGCGGGCCATGGCGCGGTCCACCACGCGGGCGAGGGCCGCCGGTATCCCCGGGACCGCCTCGCCCGCCGGCGGCGGGGTTTCGGAGAGGATCGCCGCCATCACCGCGTGGGAGCTTCCGCCGGTGAAGGGCCGTCGTCCGGCCAGCATCTCGTAGAGCATGACCCCCAGGGCGAAGACGTCGCTCCGAGGATCCGCTTCAATCCCTTTCCAGATCTCCGGGGCCATGTAGGCGGGGGTGCCGAGCAGGGTGTGGGGTTCGGTGAGGAGCGCCTCGGTCGCGGCCTCGGGGGAGGCGGCGGCGCCCGCCGCGCGCTTGGCCAGGCCGAAGTCGAGCACCTTGATCCGCCCGTCCGGGGTGAGCATGACGTTGGCCGGCTTCACGTCGCGGTGAACGAGGCCCCGGGCGTGGGCTTCGGCAAGGGCGTCGGCGATGGCCGCGCCCCAGGTGGAGGCCTCGGCCGCGCTCACCGGGCCCCGGCTCAGCCTGGCGGCCAGGGTCTCCCCCTTGACGTGCTCCATCACGATGAAGACCCGGCCGCCGGACTCACCCGTCTCGTGGATCACGGCGATGTTCGGGTGGGTCAGGGCGGCGGCGGCGCGGGCCTCGCGCAGAAAGCGGGCCCGGGCTTCGGGATCGGCGGCCAGGGCGGGGGAGAGGAACTTGAGGGCCACGGTGCGGCCGAGGACGGTGTCGTGGGCTTCCACGACCTCGCCCATCCCTCCCGCGCCCAGGG
>CAYRIJ010000100.1:0-11788 GCA_964424285.1 uncultured bacterium | reverse complement strand
GTGGAGCTGGTGAACGTGAGCTCCACCCCGGTGGCGACCGGGGTGCCGAAGCTCGGTCCCAAGGTGCTGTCGGTGGCCCAGGCGGCGAACCCCCAGTGGGAGGGGACCTACATCCAGACCACCTCCACCATCACCGCGGCGCCGGTGGCCTCGGGAAGCTACGCCTACAACATCGACGCCCAGGGGATCACCTTCCGCACCCGGAACCTGACCGGGATCGACGTCGGCCTCTACCACGTCGGGGACTCGGTGACCGGGGCGGGGGCGGGAGGCGCGTTCCAGGAGACCTTCCAGATCAACATCGGGAACGCGGCCGACTTCTACAAGGCGACCGGGACCGACACGACCCCGCCGACCCTCGTGGGCGCGTCGGGCGCCTCCGGTGCCAACCAGGTGACGGTGAACTTCAGCGAGGCGGTGGCCACCGGGGCTTCGACCGCCTCCAACTACAGCGTCTATCCGACTTCGAGCCCGTCGGCCACCCTGGCCGTGAACTCGGCCTCGGCCTCGGGGTCGACGGTCACCCTCACCCTGGGCGCGAGCCTGGCCGCCTCGACCCCGTACACGGTGCGGGTGTCGAACGTCCAGGACGCGGCCGGGAACACCATCCTCGCCAACTCGACGGTGAGCTTCACCTCCGGCGGGGGAGGGGGCGGGGACCTGACCGTGAACGACGCCTTCCAGTTCGGGAAGGATTACGTGGCGGTGACCTTCTCGGCCAAGGTGAACCTGGCCCAGGCGGTCCAGACCTCGAACTACAGCTTCACGCCCTCCCTGAGCCTCTCGTCGGCCTACGTCCAGGAGAACGGCCGGACGGTGGTGCTCAAGACCGCGGCGCCGCTCCCCCAGAGCACCAGCTACTCGGTGACGGTGAGCGGGGTGAACGCCAAGGCCGGCGGGACCCTGACCAGCGGGTCGGCCTCGTTCCAGACCAGCTCGGCCACGATCATGAACATCGCCGACGTGTTCGCCACCTCGCCCGGGAACGGCCGGAAGGTGACGGTGATCGGCCAGGTCTACATCCCCGTGCCCAGCGGCCTGCCGAACATCTACATCCAGGACGGCTCGGCCCGGGGGCTCAACGTCTTCGGGGGGAGCTTCATCAGCGCCTATGCGAGCCGGGGGAGCGTGATCCAGGTGACCGGCGCGGATACCCTGTACTTCACCACCCTGGAGCTCCTGAACCCGTCTCCGGTGGTCGTGGTGGCCAGCAACCAGCCCCGGCTGGCGCCCAAGGTGCTTTCCGTGGCCCAGGCCGCGAACTCCCAGTGGGAGGGGACCTACATCCAGACCACCGCCGCCCTGGTCTCGGCCCCGGTGGCATCGGGAGCCAGCAACTACAACTACGACGCCCAGGGGATCACCTTCCGGGTGCGGAACAGCACCGGGATCAACGCCGCCGATTTCAAGGCCGGGGATCTGGTGACCGGCGCGGGTGCGGGCGGGGCGTACCAGAGCACGTTCCAGATCAACGTGGGGAACGCCGACGAATTCTCCAAGGGGGGCGGGCCGGGTGACACCACCGCGCCGATCCTGAGTTCGGCCTCGGGTTCCGCCGGATCCAACCGGGTCTCGTTGAACTTCAGCGAGGCGCTCGGGGACGGGGCAAACGTCCCCTCCAACTACGAGGTCTACCCCAGCGCCAATCCGTCGGCGCCGCTCCCGGTGGTCTCGGCGTCGCTTTCCACCGCCACCGTGACCCTGACCCTGGGCGGAAACCTGGAGGCGGAGACCTCCTATACCGTCCGGGTCAACAACGTGAAGGACCTGGCCGGGAACGTCATCGACGCCAACTCCACGGCCAGCTTCCTGACCGCGGCCAAGGTGGAGCGGACGGGGCGCCTGGTCATCCCGGCCCGGACCCTGATCAAGAACACCAACGAGCGGATCGAGGTGAAGATCAACGTCCCCATCGAGCCCCAGGGGAAGATCATCGTCCGGGTCTTCGATCTCCAGGGGCGGCTGGTGAAGGTGCTCCTGGAAGAGAACTTCACCGGGAGCGGAACCTACGCCAAGACCCTGAGCTGGGACGGGCGCGACGAGACCTACGAGTTCGTCCCCGCGGGGATGTACATCTGCCACCTGATGACCACGGATTTGAACGGCAACGTGACCAAGGATCAGGCGCCCATCGTGGTAGCGGTCCGGTTGGATTAGGGAGGCGTCATGCCAAGGACGAAATGCCAGAAGGGTCTGATCCTGATTGCAGTCGTTGCCCTCTGCGCGGGCCTGGCGGGGGTCGCTTCCGCGGCCTTCGACGACGTGGAGGTTTCGCCGAAGTCGAGGGGCATGGGGATGTCTTTCGTGGCCATGGGGCCCGACGCCTATTCCCCGTTCCACAACCCGGCCGCCCTGGCCTGGGCCGGCGACATCCGCGGGGCGGGCTCGTATACCCGGCCGTTCGGGTACGACTTCTCGAGCCAGAGCGTGGTCTCCGGGATCGCCCCGATCGGTCGTTGGGGCGGGGTGGGGATCGGCGTCCGCCGTTTCGCGGTGGAGTACCTGGGGGAGGATCTGACCGGTGAGACCACGGTCTCCCTCGCCCACGGCTTCCAGCTCCTCAGCGACATGCAGAGCACGGTGACCGCGGGGTGGTCGGTGAACCTCTACTCCCTGGACTACGGCACCTCGGTGAGCGGGATGGATCCGGGGAGCGCGACCACGGTGGGGGTCAACCTGGCCGCCCAGGCCCTCGTCCACGAGCGCACCCGGGTGGGATTCTACGCCCAGAACATCAACAACCCGTCGATCGGCAAGATCGACCACGAGGAGCTGGTCCGGCAGATCGGGGCCGGGGTGTCCTACACCCCGTACTCCGGAGTGACCACGGTCCTGGACATCACCAACCAGCTCGGCGACGCGGTCCAGTACCGGGCGGGCACCGAGTTCGAGGTGACCGAGTTCCTGCGGCTTCGGGCCGGACTTCGCACCTCGCCCAACATCTTCACCGCCGGGGTGGGAATCAACCATTACGGGATCAGCCTGGACTACGCCTTTTCCACCGGCGGAGGCACCCTGGACACCACCCACCAGTTCGGAATCAGCTACGTCCTTCCGTCCGGGAAGTAGGAGGCAGCCGTGTTGATCAAGCGCCGAGGGATCGTCCTCCTCGCCCTCTTGCTGGGGCTCGGGGTCACGGCCAGCGCCGGGGCCCAGCCGCCGGCCGAGGCGGCGACGTCCTATTCCCAGGAGAATCAGCTCGATCTGAACCGGGCCACCCTGGACCAGATCAAGGCGCTCCCCATTCCGGGCGACGTCGCGGAGTCGATCTACCACTACCGTACCTATCGAGCCTACTTCGGAAGCATCTACGACCTCATGGAGGTCCCGGGCATGACCCCGGAGCTCCTCGAGAAGGTGCGGCCCCTGGTCCACATCACCCCGGTGTTCGAGCTGGAGCGCGAGGAGCTGCGCGAAGAGGAGCGGCGCGCCCAGGAACGCTACTACGTGGTTCAGCGGTTCCTGTCCGAGGAGGGAGCCAGCGAAGGACTGGTCGACGAGTACGTCGACCGGCTCAAGTTCCCCCAGAACATCAACCGCATGAACTACTTCGATCTCGTCTCGTTCCAGAACGTCTCCCCGGTGGACGCGGTGGCGGTGCTGAAGGAACGGAAGATGGCGGGCCGGATCGAGAACCAGCGCCAGCTCCGCTCGGCCAACGGCATCACCTACTGGGGGTACCGGAACCTGAGGGACTTCGTGCGCTACGAGGAGCCCACCGGGCCGAACCGGTTGACCGGCTACTACCAGTTCCGGGTCTACAACACGCCGTATTCCCTCGACGACCTGGACAACCTCACCGAGATCATCGCCCCCACCCCCAAGGACTTCGACACCAACACCTATTGGGGACGGGCGGCCATCGGAACCGGGCGTCCGTACATGACGAACAAGCTCCACCTGCGCTACGGCCGGTACCTGAGGGGCGGCGTGCTCACCCACCGGAACCTGGGCGAGGAGAAGTGGGACGAGACGGCCAAGGTCTACCTCGAGGCCCAGGAGCTGCCGGAGAAGGACACGCCGCTCGGCACGTTCAAGCTCCACAGCGCGGTGGTCGGAAACTACACCGTGGCGTTCGGCCAGGGGCTGGTGATGGACGCCACCGACTTCTACCTTCCCCGGCGGACCGGCTACGGCTATAACGTGCGGTCGCTGGGCCTCCGGGGCGACTTCTCCCGGAGCGACGAGTACACCCTGAAGGGTGTGGCGGCGGAGGGGAGCCTGGGGAACGTCCGCGGCACCTTGTTCTATTCCCACGACGACAAGGACGCCATCCTGAACCCCGACCATTCCTTCAATTCCTACTTCACCGCGGTCCCGCGGTTCGACAACGACTTCTACGCGGGGATCCGGCAGGACATCCGGGACGGCACCCTGGTGGGGGCCAGCGACAGCTCCTACTACCAGCCCATGCGCGACGTGATGGAGGAGCAGATCGTCGGCGGAAACTTCAAGTACCAGTTCGTGCCCGGCACCTACCTCGGGGTGACCGGCGTGGACATGCGTTATCACAACAACGCGTATTCCACTCCCGGCGCCGACCGGTGGAACCCGGATCCGTCCACCCTGATCATCGATCCCCTGCGGCGCCAGGAGGACCGGGACGCCGAGATCGCCCAGCGCTACAACAGCGTGGATCTGGGGAACTACCGCCGGGTCTGGGGGCTCGAAGGCCAGTCGGTGTACAAGAACGTGTCGGTGGCCGGCGAGTACGGAAAGCTCGAGACCTCGGACAAGTCCAGCGCCCTGGACCGGATCTTCTCCAAGGGTCCCGAGGCGTTCACCGCCAACGCCTACGTCCAGTACGAGAACTTCAATTTCCTGGCTCTCTACCGGGACTACGACGTCGGCTACGACAACCCCTACAATCGCGCCTTCTCCGAGAACGGCCGCTACCAGCAGACCATCCTGGACGGGAACCCGTACCGGCTCAACAACCCCTACTGGGGCCAGATGGCGCGGGGTGAGCCCCAGCCCAAGGCGGAGCGGGGCTGGTTCTTCACCACCCGGTACCAGTTCTCCCGCCAGTTCACCCTGACCGGCCTGGAGTACGACACCTGGACCCGGAAGGCGGACGGGGCCGACGAGCAGCGGATCACCGTCCGGGCGGAGTACCAACCGGTGTTCCCGGTGCGCTTCCGGATCCGTCACCGGATCTCCAGCCGCCACGAGCAGCGGCCGGACGACTTCCGGAACTTCAAGTCCTGGGACAGCCGGATCGAGATGCGGGTGAACCTCTCCGACTACGACCGGATGAGCTTCCTGTACTCGACCTCCAACGTGCAGTTCGCGGTCCGTCCGCGCCTCTCCGGCGCTCCCGGGGGCGGCAGCGTGTACGGGAACCTGGTCGGATCCCGGGGGATCCCGGCCAAGGCCCTGCAGGCGTCGTTGAGCCACAACTTCAGCGACTATCTGACCGCCACGGTCTCCACCGAGGTCTACGACGGCTTCCTCTACAACTTCGAAGACAACGAGTTCGTCGTGATCGACGGAAACGGCTTCCGGAACTGGTTCATGGTGAGAAGCCGCCTGTCGCCCAAGGTTTCCTGGCGGTTCAAGTGGACCACCGACCATCAGCTTGCGCGCACCTACGTGGACATCCGGAACAACGGAGTGCTGGTGAATCCCACTCCGGACGCCACCAACGCGCGGGGTGACCAAAGCGCCTATCGGTTTCAGCTGGACTATTCCTTCTAGGCCACCGGCCTGATATCGCGGGAGAAAGAGCATGAAGCGAGCCATTCTGTCGCTGGTCCTTGCCGCCGCCCTCGTCGTGGCGGCCGGTCCGGCACACGCGTTTTCCTTCCTCGACCGCGCCTACGGGACTCCGGAGGCGGGCTTCTCCCCGCGCTCCCGGGCCATGGGCGGCGCCGGCGCGGCGCTGGGGAACGGGGCCTACAGCCTGATGGACAACCCGGCCGCCCTGGCCCTCACGCCGGGAACCCGGGCGCAGATCCAGGGCTCCCTCTCCCGGGCCAGCGAGAACCGTTTCGTGCCGCTCTTCGACACCTTCGACTCCTTCGTGGACGAGACGGCGATCGCGGTGAACGACAACGGCTACGGCGGGGTCCAGGGCGGGTTCGTGCTCGACCGTTGGGGCAAGCGCGGCGTCCTGGTGTCGGTGGGGATCTTCAACCGGTACGACCCGCGCTACGACTACCTGGATGAGTTGCGGTCCCAGGACGTCGGCGACACCCTCCTGAACAACAAGATCATCAACTCCGAGGGGATGCTCCGCAGCCTGACCGCCGGGGTGGCCCTCCCGCTCGGCGAGGGATCGTCCCTGGGGGCGGCGGTGAACTACTACTTCGGGACCTTCACCGATCGCCGGGCCGTGGTCCGGTTCCCGACCTCGTTCTACTCCACCGCCGCCGACACCGTCCTGGAGCGGAAGCTGGACGGGTTCTCGGTCACCATCGGGGCCCTGGCCCACGTGGACGAGCGCCTGGACGTGGGGGCCTCGATCGAGACCGCCCCCAAGCTCCACGATGACTACACGCTCTGGTACAACGGGGCGGAGGTCTCCCCCGAGAACTCCAACGCGGACCTGACCCTGCCCCTCCGGGTGCAGGGCGGGCTGGCCTACCGGCCCCGGAACACCTTCGAGACCACCTTCGCCGCCGACGTGGTGTACATGCCATGGTCCGAGCTGAAGGACAAGCTCCCGGCGGACATCCTGCAGAGCGACTACGGGCTGCCCGCCACCCTGAACGACACCTGGCAGGGGCGCTTCGGGATCGAGCATGTCTTCTACAACAACCTGCCCGCCCGGATCGGGTTCCGCTTCGGCGACTCCTACGGGATGACCGAGGCCCAGACCTCGACCTTCACCTTCGGGTTCGGGTACCTGGTCGACCGGATGAAGCTCGACGTGTCCGGGGAAGTGGGGAAGCGGATGAGCCGCCAGGTCCCGGTCCGCTCGCGGGGGGATCTGAACAACCAGAACTTCGGGGTCGGCGCCAGCAAGGACCGGGTGGAGGACACCCTGGTTCGGATCCACTTCGGCGTGGATTATGCATTCTAGTGGTGGTGTATCAACAAGGGCGCGGCGATCCGTCTCCGGGCGGCCGGCGATCCCGCCACACCGATCGTGGCCACCTCGCCGGCGGTGACCTGAGCCAGCTTTCGGGCGGAAGATTCAAGACCCCGAACCGTCCCTGAGCCGTCCCTACTCCGGGTCCGTGGAGTCCGCTCCCGGCCCGGATACGGCGGAGAGGAAGAGACTGCAATGAAGCGATTCAGCATCCTGGCCGTCCTCGGGCTTCTGTTCCTCGGGGGGGCCGCCCCCGAGAAGCCCCCGATTTCGCTGGAGATCCTCTACACCAGCGACATCCACGGACACATCGCCCACGACGACGCCACGTTCCTGAACCCCAACTTCCCTCCGCCCCTGGGCGGCGGCGCCTCCGCCGCCACCTACATCCAGAACGCGCGGGCCGCGGCCAAGGCGGCGGGACGGCCGGTCTTCCTCTTCGACTCCGGCGACCTGTTCCAGGGGACCCCCCTGGGCATCAACACCAAGGGCACCGCCATCGTTCAGTGGATGAACGACATGGACTACACGGCGGTGGCCCTGGGGAACCACGATTTCGATCTCGGGTGGGAGAACACCAAGCGCCTGATCGAGCTGGCCAAGTTCCCGATCCTGGGGACCAACATCCTCGACGCCAAGACCAAGAAGACCGAGGACTGGGTCGATCCCTCCCCGGTGTGGCTGGACGCGAAGGGGGTCAAGATCGCGGTGCTCGGGTACTGCACCGAGACCACCGCCAACATGTCCTTCGGGAAGAACATCGAGGGGATCGAGTTCGAGCCGGTCTTCGAAGCCCTGCAGAAGGACGTGAAGACGGTGCGGGCGGAGGGCGCGGACCTGGTGTTCGTGCTGATGCACGCCGGGCTTCCCTACAAGCCGGAGCGGGACAACGAGTACCGCCGCATGATCGAGCGGGAGAAGGAGGGCGGGCTTCCCCACTACGGGATGAACGCCATGGAGATCGCCCACATGCTCTGGGGCGTGGACGCGATCTTCGGGGGCCACACCCACCAGGGCTACGACCAGCCCTGGGAGGACCCCCGGACCCATACCCTGGTGTTCGAGCCCTACGCCAACGGCTCCAGCATCGGGGACGTCACCATGAAGATCGACCCGGTGACCAAGTCGCTCCTCGGGTTCGAGACCCACGCCGACCGGGGCGCGCTGGTCACCCTGTTCGAGGACGAGATCTGGCCGGAGGAACTGCAGAAGGAAGTGATCCAGGCCGAGGTCTCGAAGGCGGAGGCGGGGCTGGACGTGGCGGTGGGGCGGACCGACGTGCTCCTCCAGCGCGGGTCGCCCAACAACGCCCTCATGGGGTTCGTGGTGGCCGACGCCTACCGGACCATCCTGAACGCCGACTTCGCGTTCCAGAACACCGGCGGGGTCCGGGCGGACATCTCCCCCGGAACGATCACCCGGCGAGACCTCCTGGCGGTGTCTCCCTTCGGGAACCAGATGGTGCTGGTGAACATGAAGGGGTCGCTGCTGCGGGCCATCCTCGAGGACAAGCTGACCGGACAGGCGGGGGGCATCTTCATCTCCGGAGGCAAGGTCCGCTACGACCTGAGCCGACCGGACGGGGACCGCATCGTGGACGCCACCGTGGGCGGCCAGCCGCTGGATCCCGACAAGACCTACAAGGTGGCCCTCACCGACTACCTCGCCCAGGGGAACAGCGGGATGTGGCGCCTTCGCGACGAGCTGAGCCCGGAGGACATCCTCTACACCGGGTACACCGACCTCGAGACCCTGACCAAGTACGTGCAGGAGAATACCCCCTTGAAGCCGAGCAACGACGCGCGCTGGGTGAAGATCTCCGCGTCGTCCTAGGAATCCCCGCGAATCCACGCCGGTCGTGACCGGAATGCCATCGCCCGGTTCGGATACCCTCCGGACCGGGCGGCGTCGTTTCGGGGAACGGCGACCGTCTCCACCCGGTCGAGGGAGGGCGGAGGCGCGGCGGGCCGGGCCGCGCGGGGAACCGCGTCGGGAACGCGGGGTAATTCCGGGTGGAGGGTTCGGGACGGGCACCCCTTGCGTCTCCCGCCGGATGGCCCGAGGATAGCGGGGACGGCGCGCGCTCGTTCGGAGCGCATTTCTTCGACGCGGGGGGTCAAACGTGCATGGAAGCCTCGGCCGGGGCGCCCGGAGCCTGGCCATCCTGGGAATTCTGGCCGCCTCGACCGGATGCGGTCGGAAGCACGCTCCCACCGCCGAGGTCCCGGCCGGACCGCTCACCGTGGCCACCGTGCTCCCCCGGGGCGCCACCGACGTCCGCACCTCGGTGGACGTGATCTTCGACCGGCCGGTGGTCCCCCTGGGGGCCGGCGACCCGTCCCCGAAGGCCGGGGAGAAGCTCCTCCGCCTCGATCCGCGCCCGGAAGGGTATTACCACTGGGTGGGCACCCGGACGCTCAGCTACGTGGTCCCCGGCGGCCTTCCCCCCGCCACCGCGTTCAAGGCCGAGGTCCCCGCCGGGCTGAAGGCGGTGGACGGCACCCGGCTCGGGGAGGCGGCGGCCTGGGAATTCGAGACCCCCCGTCCCGAGCTGGTCCAGTCGATCCCCGCGAAGGGGGACAGCCTCTTCCGCCCGGACGACCCCCTGGTCCTCGTCTTCAACCAGCCCATGGACCCCCGGGAGGTCTCCGACGCCGCCGAGCTGGGCCGGATGGGACCCCTCACCGCCTCCCACCCGGACAGCGCCTTCCTGGCCGGTCTGGGCTGGAGGTTCCGGGGCGTCGATCCCGGGCGCGCGGTTCTGCTCCGTCACAAGTCGCCCCTGGAGATGGATCACGCCTACACGCTTCGACTCAAGGAGTCCCTGCGCGGCCGCCTCGGTCCCCTCTCCCTGGCCGCCGAGATCCAGATCCCCTTCCGCACCTATGGACCGCCCGGCCTGGTCTCGGCGAAGGCGGCGGAGATCCTGTCGCTTCAGTTCCGGACCCCGGTGGATCCCGACACCCTTCGCCGCTACCTCCGGCTGGACCCCGCCCCCCGAAGCTGGAGCGTCTGGTCGAACGGCCCCCGGCTGATGGTGGGGAACCTCGCCTTCGGCTCCGACTACGAGGGAACGCTCCGGGCGGGGATGCCCGACGTCTTCGGCCAGATCCTCTCTCGCGACGTATCCTTCCGGTTCACGACGTCGGACCGGCCCCCCACCGTGGAACTCTTCCCGGGCACCTCCGTGCTCACGCCCGACGTTCCGCGCCGGGTGATCGTCCGCTACGGGGGGACCCGCGAGGTTCGGATCCGGGCCCTGCCCTACACCGTGGCCGACGAGGTGCGCTCCCGCCGGAGCGATCGGACCGCGCCCTCGTCCTGGGCCCTCGACCGCGTGCTCTACCGGGGAGAGCCCCGAAACGCCCTGGCCGACACGGCGGTGGATCTCTCCGCCCTCCTCCCCGACGGCAAGGGGGCGGTCCTGGTCGAGGCCTCGACCACCGATCCCGGCGGGCCCCGGGGTCCTTCGGTACGGACCTCCCGGTCGATTCTCCGGTGGAGCGACATCGGCCTCACCTCCAAGACCTCCCTCGAGGCGGGCGAGGCCTGGGTGACCCTCCTCACCACCGGCGAGCCGGTCGCCGGGGCCGCGGTGAGCCTGCGCGGGCCGGACGGGACCGTGCTCTGGGAGGGCCGCTCGGGTCCGGGCGGCACCGTGGCCCTGCCCGGCATCCGGAGCCTCGCCGCCGATCCCTGGCGGATCACCGTGACCGCCGAGGCCCCCGGGGGGGCGGCCCTCGGCGACGGCAGCGGCGACTGGCGGCTCTCCCCCTGGCGCTTCCATCTTCCCCAGGACTCCGGGCGCGGGAGCGACCTCTCCGCCTTTCTCTACGGGGACCGCGATCTCTACCGGCCCGGGGAGACCGTGCACCTGAGCGGCCTCGTCCGGCGGCTGGGGGCCACCGGCGTCACCCCCGCCGGGGTGGAGAGCGTCCGGGTCGCGGTGCGGGACCCTCGAGGCGCCGCCCTGGCCGACGAGATCCTCCCCCTGGATTCCCTGGGCGGCTTCGCCCTCGACATCCGCACCGCTCCCGACGTCCCGGTCGGTTCGGCCAACGTGACCGTGTACCGGCTCCCGCTCGAGCCCCAGGTCCCGATCGGTTCGGAGTCGGTGCGGATCGCCGCCTACCGGGCGCCGAACTTCAAGGCCTCGGTGGACGCGCACCCGGGCCCGGTCTATCCCGGGGGCACCATGGCGGCCACGGTCGCCGGCTCGTACTACTTCGGCGCTCCGCTGGCCGGGGCGGCCTTCACCTGGACCCTGGTGCGGGAGGAGACGCCGTTCCGCCCAGCCGGGTTCGACGCGTTCCGCTTCGGGGACCCCGAGACGGGGGAGGTGGCCGACCGGCTGGTGGCGTCGGGTGAGGGCGCTCTGGGCAGGAACGGGACCGCCGGGGTCGAGGTTCCGCTTCCCGGGGAACCCTTCCCGTCGTCCCAGGGCCTGACCCTGGAAGCCGGCATCAAGGACCCCACCGGGGACGTGGTGTCCGCGCGGGGGAGCGTGCTCTACCTCCCGGCCGGGGTGGTCCCCGGGGTGGCGGTGGACCGGGAGTTCGTGCCCGCGGGAAGCCCGCTCCGGCTCCGCCTGGTGGCGGTCGCCGGGGACACCGCGGTGGCCCGGGCGGGGGTGCCGCTCACCGTCCGGTTCATCCACCGGGAGTGGCGCTCGGTGCGAAAACTCCTGGTGGGGGGGCGGATCGGCTACGAGACCTCCCGGGTCGACACCCTTCTGGAATCACGCGAGACGACATC
>CAYRIJ010000099.1:0-12234 GCA_964424285.1 uncultured bacterium | reverse complement strand
CGCCGTCCTCCGTCCCGTCCAGCCTGGAGGAACTCGCCTCCAACCCGCTCGACGACGACCAGGTGGTGGGGACCCCGGGGTACATGAGCCCGGAGCAGATCCGGGCCGAGCCCCAGGACGAACGCACCGACCTCTTCGCGTTCGGGTGCGTGCTCTACGAGTGCCTGACCGGAAGGCGCCCGTTCCCCGGGCGAAGCCTCGGAGAGGTGTTCACCGCGACCCTGGAGCGGACGCCGGACGCCTCGCTCCTTCCCCCCGCCGTCCCCCCCCGCATCCGGGAGCTGGTGGACCATTGCCTGCAGAAGCGCGCCGCCGACCGTCCGCCGGCGATCCGGGAAGCGCGGCTGGTCATCGAGGAGGTTCTGGGGATCCGGCGAGCGTCGGCGCTCCGAAGCGGCGAGGCGCCGGCCGAGGTCCCGAACAACCTCCCGGGGGCGGGGTCGAGCTTCGTGGGCCGGGAGCGGGAGCTCGCCGACTGCCGTGAGCTGATCGGGGCCACCCGGCTCCTCACCCTCACCGGGGTGCCGGGAAGCGGAAAGACCCGGGTCGCGCTGCAACTGGCCGCGACCTCCCTGGCCGCGTATCCGGACGGGGTGTGGTTCGTCGACCTGGGCCCGGTGACCGAGCCGGAGCGGGCCATGCTGGCTCTGGCCCTGGCCATGGGACTTCGTGAGGAGCCCGGAAAGAGCCTGTCCGAGAGCCTCGCCGAGCATCTTGCCGGGGGGCGGGTGTTGGTGGTGCTCGACACCTGCGAGCACCTGCTCGCCGCCGCCGCCGATCTCGCCGGCCGGATCGTCGCCGCATCCCCGGAGACCCGGGTGATCGCCACCAGCCGTGAGGTCCTGGGGGTGGCGGGGGAGCGGCCCTTCGTGGTGCCCACCCTGGCCGTCCCTCCGGCCGCCTCGGCGGAGAACGCGGCCGCGGTGGAGGGATTCGAGTCGGTGCGCCTCTTCACCGAGCGGGCGGAGCTGGTCCGCCCCGGCTTCGCCCTCGACGACGGGAACGCCCACGCGGTGGCCGAGATCTGCCGCCGCCTGGACGGGATTCCCCTGGCCATCGAGCTGGCCGCCGCCCGGGTCCGGGTGCTGGGAGTGGAGGACATTCGTGCCCGCCTCGACGACCGGTTCCGCCTCCTCACCGGAGGCGGCCGCGGGGCGGCGGCGCGGCAGCAAACCCTGCGCGCGGCCATCCAGTGGAGCTACGACCAGCTCGCTCCCCTGGAGCAGGGGTTCTTCCGGGCGATGTCGGTGTTTTCGGGGGGATGGACCCTGGAGGAAGCCACCGCGGTGTGGGAGGAAAACGCCGACGAGTTCGAGGTGCTGGACCTCATGACCCGCCTGGTGGAGAAGTCGCTGGCCGGGGTCGAGAAGGGGGCGGACGGCGCCAACCGCTTCCGCTACCTGGAGACCGTGCGCCAGTACGCGGCGGAGGTGCTCGCCCCGACCGGGGACCACGTCGCGGTCCGGAATCGCCATCTCGCCTACTTCC
This sequence comes from uncultured bacterium, assembly GCA_964424285.1. GTDB lineage: Bacteria > Eisenbacteria > RBG-16-71-46 > JABDJR01 > JABDJR01 > CAVSKL01. The sequence goes on along the minus strand of CAYRIJ010000099.1, from coordinate 10,746 downwards.
TGGCCCTGGCCGAGACCGGGGAGAAGGAGCTGGTGGGAAAGAACCAGAAGACGTGGTTCACCCGTCTCGACGCCGAGCATCTGAACTTCCTGGCCGCGCTGGCCTGGGCGGAGGGTGAAGGGGGCGAGCCGGTCCGGGCGCTTCGGCTCGCGGGGGCGGCGGCCCGGTTCTGGTCGGCGCGGGGCCGGTACGAACTGGGCCGGCACGCCCTGGCCGATGCCCTGGCCGGCGAGGGCGCGGCCGCGCCCATTCCGGAGCGGGCGAAGGCGCTGGTGCGGCTGGGCGGCATGGCGCTCTACCGGGGGGATTACGAAGGCGCCACCGATCCCATCCGGGAGAGCCTGGAGGTGTACCGGGCGCTCGGCGACGCGAACGGGGCCACCCGCGCCCTGAGCGGATTGGCCACGGTGGCCACCTACCAGGGGGATTACGCCGCCGCGCGGGAGCACAACCAGGAGGCGCTGGCCGCCTATCGCGACCAGGGAAACCATCGCGGCGCGGCCCTGACCCTGCACAACCTGGGCTTCATATCCCTGTGCGAAGGAGATCCCGCCGCCGCGGTCGACCACTACACCCAGGCGCTGGGTCTCCTTCGCGACACCGGCGACCTGAAACAGGTGGCCCTCACCCTGGCCGATCTCGCCGTGGCCTCGGTCCGCCTGGAACGGGACGAGAACGCGGCCGCCCAGGCCCTGGCCAGCCTGGCCATCGTCCGGGACCTGGCCTCGGCGCGCGAAGGCGCCTACGCCCTGGAAGGGACCGCCGAACTGGCGGTGATGCGGGGGGAGGCGGGCCGGGGGGCGCGGTTTCTGGGGGCGGCGCGGCGACTGCGGGAGGAGACCGGCGCCGCGCTCTCCCCGGCGGAAGAGCGCCAGCAATCGGCGCTTCTGGAACGAATTAGGGGGATTTCGGGGGCGCCGGATCTCGAGGCCGGGCTGGCCGAAGGCGCGTCCCTGGGGTTCGACGTCGCGGTCACCGAGGCCACGGAGTGGCTTCAGGCCTCCGGGAACTGAGCGGCGCCCGGTCCAGGGTGGACGGCCACGGCGCGATCGAAGGGAGGGATTCCCATCTCTTCGCACTTCACTGCGATCAGGGGTTGTGCATCTCTCGTGGGTTCGGTATAATTTCAGTCTTGATTCCCCCGCCTTTCCAGGAGCCCGGAAAGCGGTTCGTAGAGAACGTTGCAGAACCGGCGTGATCGACTCCCCCCCGATCCCGCTCAGCTTTCCGCGTGGACACAGCACAGAGATCTTCCAAGATCGCCCGGCATGAGGGTTGCCGGCGATGGACGGAAGCACGCATCACGATGATGAGGAACTCCATGAGAAAAACGGCGATTGTTTTCGGCCTGCTGGTCTTTCTGTTCGGGGTGGGGGGCGCGCGCGTGACGGACGCGGCAACCCTCCTGGTGGACTACGTCGGGTACGACTACGAGTTCCCCAATCCCGACTCCACGCTCTTCGGGGAAGCGGGAAGCGGGTACAAGGAAGTGGGAAACGTACCCAACCTCTTTGCTCCCCTTGTCCCGGACACCGTGAACTACGAGTACACCTACTACATCAGCGGTCTCACCCAGTCGAACCGCACGGTGGTCGGCGATTTCGTGATCGTCGACTACTCGGGCCCCGGCACCTTCGAGGTGTTCGAGGACTCGAAGACCACGGGAACCGATCCCGTCTTCGGGGTCTATCCGCCCAACGGGACCGCGCCGGGCAGCTTCACCGACGGGACGCTGTTCCTGGAGGGCGCGATCAGCTCCTTCCAGGTCGTCTTCAGCACCACCTCCAACTCGGGAAGCTACAACGCCCAGTTCGATGTGACGGGGGGCTCCCAATACGGGAACATCCCGGCCAACCAGCGCATGGGGTGGTCGTTCGCCGGAATCACCGGAAACGAGCTGAACAAGCCGGCCGGGTATCAACACCAGGTCGACGGGCAGATCTTCCTCAATGAGCCGGTGCCTACGAAGCAGACCTCGTGGGGCAAACTCAAGAGCATCTATCGCTGAGGCAGGCGCCGACCATGATCGTCGAGCGCACGGGGGTTAGCATGAGAATCTTCTACATCGCGCTTCTGGCATCCCTGGTGGTCGTAGCCCTGCCGGCTACGGTTCTGGCGGGTGCCGCCATCGACTGGGACCCGATCTACACCTGGGAGGCGGGGGCCAGCGCCACCGGCTCCCCTCCCGGCGGGGAACTCAAGGGAGTGGGGATCATCAGCAGCTTCGACGTCCCGTTCCAGGACCTGAACGCCGCCGATCCCGACACCGAGTACACGATCTACCTCCACGGCCTGATCTCCCTGGGTACGGACACCACCGGGGTGCCGGCCACCACCTTCTACACCACGAGCTACACCGGCGGGACGATCGAGATCTACAAGGGGACGCCGCGGAACTCCGTCTTCGACCCGAATCCCCCGAACGCGAACGTGCCGTCCACCTTCACCGACGGGACGCCGATCCTCGTGGGGAGCTTCACGTCCTTCTACACCCATACCAACAACTTCACCCAGTTCATGACCGGGAACATGGAGGGGAACATCCTCTGGACCGGGGGCAGCCTGTTCAACCGCACCTACAACACCGGCGGTGAGCCCTGTCCGGGGCTCTTCACCGGAGGGGTGACCTGGAATCCCGCCGTCCTCATCCCCGGCTACATCTTCCGGCACGACGGGAAGATCGACCTCAACTGCCCGACTCCGGCCGAGCGGAGCACCTGGGGCGGGATCAAGACCCGTTACGATAACTGATCTCTCCCTCCCGACGGGATAGCCTTCCGGGGCGGCGCAGGCCGCCCCGGTTTCTTTTGCCCACCCGGCGGCGCGCCGGGACCGGGATGCGGCCCGATTGTCCTTCCTCCGGCCGGCGTGCTACCTTCGGCCCCCCCCTCTCCCGCCGATCGATCGGATCCGGCCGTGTTCGGAGCGCCGGGCGGCGCCCTCCCGAACGGCCTCCAACCAGCGAGGATTCGAAGGTGCATGGTTCAACCTCGTCTCCGACCCGCCGCGCGCTCATCGGCTCCGTGATCGTCGGAGCGGCGATTCTCCTCCGACCCGGGCCCGCTTTCACCGACATGGATCCCGGGGCGGTCACCGAACACACCCTGACCAACGGAATGAAGGTTCTCCTGTGGGAGGACCACACCATCCCCAACCTGGCGGTGTACACGTTCTGGAAGGTGGGAAGCCGGAACGAGGCCCCCGGTATCACCGGCCTGGCCCACTTCTTCGAGCACATGATGTTCAACGGCTCGAAGCACTATCCCCCCGGGGAGTTCGACCGCACCATGGAGGCGGCGGGTGGGGCGAACAACGCCTACACCTCGAACGACGTTACCGTGTACCAGGACTGGGTGCCCGCCTCCGCTCTGGAGGTCACCCTCGAGCTCGAGCAGGACCGGATCGGCTGGCTGGCCGTGGACCCCGGCGTGGTGGAGAGCGAACGGGGAGTGGTCCTGAGCGAACGGAACCGCTCGGTCGAGGACGACAACCAGGCGCTGATGTGGGAGCAATTGGGCGCGGCGGCGTTCATGGCCCATCCCTATTCGTGGCCGGTGATCGGCTGGCGGAGCGATATCGAGAACTGGCGCCAGGAGGACGTGGAATCGTTCTTCCGCACCTGGTACACCCCCAACAACGCGGTCATGGTGGTCTGCGGCGCCTTCGACACCCCCCGACTCCTGGAGATGCTGGACCGAACCGTGGGAAGCGTCCCCGCCCGGGAGATTCCCCGCGGCGTGGTGACGGTGGAGCCCCCCCAGACCGGCGAGCGGCGGGTGGAATTGCGGAAGGAGGCCTCGGCGGTCAGCGTCCTGGCCGGATGGCACGTTCCCGCCACCTCCGATTCCGACAGCCGGGTCCTGGAGTTGATCGACCTGATGCTGACCTCGGGGGAATCGAGCCGGCTCTACCGGAGGCTGGTGGACCGGGAACCCCTGGCCCTCGCGGTGTGGTCGGGAACCGACGACAATTTCGACCCCGGCCTGTTCCAGATCCTGGTCCAGAACCGGGAGGGGATCGCCGGCCCCCGGGTGGAGGGCCCCCTGTACGAGGAATTGGAGCGTCTGAAGACGGAGCCGGTGGGGGATGAGGAGCTTCAGAAAGCCAAGAACATGCTCCTGGCCGGTTTCTACCGGAACATGGCCACCCTGAGCGGGCGGGCCCAGGCGCTCGGCACCTACGCGCTCTTCCACGGCGACTGGAACAAGCTCTTCACCGCGGTGAACGAGTACGAGGCGATCACCTCCGGGGACGTCATGCGGGTGGCGGACAAGTACTTCACGCCGGAGAACCGGACCGTGGTGACCCTGATCCCCGAGGCCGCGGCGGGAGAGGAGGCGAACGATGCGCGCTGACCGTGGACGGCATTCGGGGTTCCGTACGGCGGTCGGGTTCTCGGCGCTGGTGATCGCGATCGCGATCCTGGGCGGGGCGGCGTCCGCCGGCGCGGGGGAGGATCTCCGGCTTCCCGACTACCGGGTCGTGAAGCTGGACAACGGCCTTTCCCTCCAGGTGGTGCGCCAGGCCGCCGTCCCCCTCGTCACCTTCGAGGCCTGGATCCGGGCCGGAGCCGCCGCCGACCCCGCCGGGAAGGAAGGGCTGGCGGAGCTCACCGCCGAGACCCTGCGAAAGGGATCGGGGGATCTCGACGCGGCCGCCTTCGCCCGCGCGGTGGATTTTCTGGGGGCCGATTTCGGGACCTCGGTCGACCACGACCGGACCCGGGTGCGGCTGAGCCTCCTGGCCAAGGATTTCGACCGGGGGCTCGCGCTCCTGGCCGACGCCCTGCTCCGCCCCGCCCTGGACTCCGGCGAGATCGAGAAGCTCGCGGGGCAGCTCGCCGACGGCGTGGGCCAGGCCAAGGACAACCCGCGCTACGTGCTGGGGGACTACTTCGACGCCTTCCTCTACGGCGACCATCCCTACGGGAACCCGGTGGGAGGCACCGAGACCTCGCTCCGCGCGCTCGGCCCCGACGACGTGCGCGCCTTCTACCGGGACAACTACGGGGCGGACCGCGCCCTGATCACGGTGTGCGGGGATCTGGATCCCGCCGCCGCCGAGGCCGCGGTGCGGAAGGCCTTCGCGTCCATGCCGCGGGCGGCGGGAGCGGCGCCGGTCGTCCCCGCCCCGACGCCGCCGGCCGCGAACCGGGTGCTCCTGGTCAACAAGCCCGACACCCCCCAGACCTGGTTCCAGGTCGGGTCCCTGGGGCCCGCCTACGACGATCCCGACTACGCCGCCGCCGAGCTGGTGCGCACCATCTTCGGCGGGCGGTTCACGAGCTGGCTCAACACCAAGCTCCGCATCGAGTCGGGGCTCACCTACGGGGCGCGGTACCGGTTGGACCGCCGGGCCCAGGCCGGCACCGCCTACATGATGAGCTTCACCGCCACCGAGCACACCAAGGAGGCGTTGGACCTGGCCCTGGCCCAGCTCGACCGGCTCCACGAGGAGGGGATCGGGGAGAAGGATTTGAATTCGGCCAAGGCCTACGTCAAGGGACAGACCCCCTACCAATACGAGACCGCGGCGAGCGTCGCCTACGCGGTGAGCGAGCTCACCTTCTACGGGGTGGACCGGTCGCGGGTGGACGACCTCTTCCGCCGGATCGACGCGGTGACCGCCGAGGACTGCCGGCGGGTCATCGACGCCTACTTCAGGCGGGACCACCTGGTCTTCGCGGCGGTGGGAGTCCGGGACTCGGTCGCCGGGGTGCTCGAATCCTACGGCGAGCTCAAGGTGCGGGAGAACTCCGACCCCGGTTTCCGCTGAGCGGGACTCCGGCGAACCGCCGCACCGGGCGGGCGGTAAAAGCGACGGGGGGAGGACCGAAGTCCTCTCCCCGTCTTCTCCCCAGTGACCGCCGTCGAGCACGCCGGGAGCGCGATTGGCCCGGGGCTCAGGGCGGCGGCGCGAGGAAATCCCGCGGCCGGGCCCGTCCATGGACGGGCGTTACGGGTGGAAGGTCCACCCCGTGGTGACCATGAAGTCGGGCTCGTCGAAGAAGCCCACCTTTCCTTCGATGAAGAACCGGCTGCCGCTGGTGAGACCCTTCTCGATCCCTCCCAGGACGTCGAGGCCGGTGCCCTGCTCGGTGTTTCCGGTGAGGCCGTTGTCCTCCGTACCGGTCATCACGAACCCGACCCCGCCGCCCAGGTACGGGGTCCAGCTCTCCCAGCGGGAGCTGAAGCGATAGGCGCCGTCCAGGTTGAGGGTCAGGAGGGTCAGGTTGTCGCCCAGACCCAGCTCCAGGTTCGGCTGGAGCCGGAGATGGCTGTCCATGGAGCCGAAGTCGGTGTGGGCTCCGAAGTGGAACTGGTCGGGGTTCATGGTGACCCCGAGCCGCGGGCCCCACCCCTGGAAGGCGAGGCCGTCGGCCTGGGCCGCTCCCGGCGCGGCCATCAGGGCCGCGGCCAGGATCATCAATAGTCTTCGCATGGAGGTCCTCCTCTCATCGGCCCGGGAGCACATCGATCATGCATGCGTACGCCTGATTGTCTCCAGATGGTCCAACGGATGCACCCCGAGCGGTTCATTGCTTCTTCAACCTCACGTCGGCGGGCGATTACGGGGTCACCGCCGCGGTCAGGGGAAGCTCGACCGGCTCGCGCAGGGCGAAGCGGAGCTTCTGGCCCGCGGGAAGCTCGATCTGATTGTCCTTGGTGGCGATGGCCACGATGGTGCCGGCGCCGGCGCCGACCGCGGCGCCGATGGCCGCGCCCTTCTTGCCGCCGATCACCCCGCCGATCACCCCGCCGCCGATCGTGCCCGCGGCCACCTTCTCCAGGCTCTTCTCGGTGGACGACGAGTCCACCAGCTCGAGCGGAGCGGTCCGGACGTCGTGCGACTCCCCGGCGGGATAGCCGACCTCGGTCACCTCCATGGCCAGCTTGGCGCCGCCCTTCGCTCCGCCGTCACGGACCTCGGTGAGCTTTCCGGTCACTTCGGCCCCGCTCGGGAGCACCGTTCCCGAGGGCACCGCCACCGGCTCGGTCAGGGTCGCGTGGAAGGTGTCGCCGGCGTGGTTCCGTTCCGTGCTGAGCGGCGCGCGAAGCGAGGCCACGAGATCGGTCCCCGCGGGGACGGTGACCTTCTGGACCTCGGGCGCGCTCGAACCGCCTTCCTGGTTCATGGCGGTGTTGCCGCTCCCCTGGCTGCCCGCGTCCCGCCCGCAGGCGGCGAGCGAGCCGGCGGCGAGAGCGAGGGCGATCACGAGTCCCCAGCCCCATCGCAAGGTGTTCGTGCGGATCATGGTTTCCTCCTTTCCCGGGTCACGCGCCCGGGGATGAGCGGCCGAAGGCACCCTCCGGTGCTCCGGCAATTTCTTGGCGGGCGAAAGCGCAAAGGCGAGAATCGATCAGGGGCCCGCCGGTCGAAGTTGATCGCTCGCTACGCCCCTCGTTCATTGCAAGGGGGCTGCCAGTCCGGAGCGATCGGGCTAACCGACTGGTACGTAGTTGTATATGGAGTTGGGGCGACCGCCGGCGGGCGCGGATTGTGTAGCAATGGACACATCGTTGTGTCCGGCTTCACACGAGGATTCCCGCCGGTTCGCGGCGACCTGGGGACCTCGGTTCCGGCGTGGGCGGGCGGCGGCCGCGTCGGCTAAGATCCCATCCGGCTCCAGAACCCGTGATGAGGAATCCCATGCCGCCCGACGTGATCACCGGCCTCGACAGGATCCAGCGCGATCGATTCTCCGTCCTCGGGGGGGAGCGGGTCGGCCTGCTCGTTCATCCCGCCTCGGTGGATCGGCGCCTGGTCCATGCCGGGCGCATCTTCCACGAGGCCCCGGAGGTCGATCTCCGGGCGCTGTTCGGACCCCAGCACGGGATCCTGGGGCAGACCCAGGACAACATGGTGGAGTGGGAGGGGTTCAGGGACCCGGTGACCGGCGTCCCGGTGCACTCCCTCTACGGGGACAACCGCTCTCCCACGCCGGAGATGCTCGGCGAGATCGACGTCCTGGTGGTGGATCTCCAGGATGTCGGGGCCCGCTACTACACCTTCATCTGGACCCTCCTCCTGGTCATGGAGGCCTGCGCCGCCGCCGGGAAGCGGGTGGTGGCGCTGGATCGCCCGAACCCCATCGGCGGCCTCGATCGCGAGGGGACGGTGCTCGATCCCGCCTATCGCTCCTTCGTGGGGCTCGCCCCCCTCCCCATGCGCCACGGCCTGACCGTGGGGGAGCTGGCGGTCTGGTTCCGGGACCGGTTCGTCCCCGCGCTCGACCTCGAGGTGGTCTGGATGGAGGGATGGCGGCGCTCGATGTGGTTCCCGGAGACCGGGCTCCCCTGGATCATGCCGTCCCCCAACATGCCCACCGTGGACACCGCCGCGGTCTATCCCGGCTTCTGCCTCCTGGAGGGCACCACGCTCTCCGAGGGGCGCGGCACCACCCGGCCCTTCGAGATCTTCGGGGCGCCGTTCATCGATCCCGAACCGCTGGTCCGCCGGCTGGCCGCGTTCGACCTACCGGGGGTGATCTTCCGTCCGGTCTCCTTCGAGCCCACCTTTCAGAAGCACGCGGGACGGCTCTGCGGCGGGGCGCAGCTCCACGTGACCGACCGGACGGCCTTTCGTTCGGTCCTCACCGCGACCGCGGTCCTGGCCGCGATCCGCGAGCTCTGGCCCGCCGGCTTCCGCTGGAAGCAGCCCCCCTACGAATACGAGCACGAGAAGCTCCCCATCGACATCCTGGCCGGGGGCGCCGGCTTCCGAACCGACCTGGAAGCGGGCCGTTCCCCCCGGGAGATGGTCGCGAGCTGGCGCCCGGCCCTCGAGAGCTTCGATCGTGAGATCGCGGGGTTTCTCCACTATGCCTGAGAGCGCGGGCGTGGAACGCGCCATGGTGCTGGCGGCGGGGCTCGGCACCCGCCTCCGCCCCCTGACCGATCACCTGGCCAAACCGCTCCTTCCCATTCTGGGGCGGCCGCTCCTGGGGGTCATCCTCGACCGGCTGGCCGCGGCGGGGGCCGAGGCGATCGCGGTCAACACCCACCATCGCGCCGGGGACGTCCGCGACTTCGTGGCCGGCTCGGTGCACGCGCCCCGGGTCACCCTCTTTCACGAAGCGGAAATCCTGGGCACGGGAGGCGGCCCGGCCAATGCCCGGAGCCTTCTGGCCGAGCGGGACCGCTTCCTTCTCCACAACGGTGACGTCTATTGCGACGCGGACCTCGGCGCGCTGATCGCCGGGCACCGGGACAGCGGGGCCGCGGCGACCCTGCTCCTCGCCGATTGGCCCGAGGTGAACACCGTGGTCACCGATCCCGGGGGCGTGGTGCTCCGGATCGGGCGCGGGGGCCCGCCGCCGGCGATCGAGGTCCGGCGCCTCACCTACACCGGGATCGCGGTGTTCGAGCGGAGCTTCCTGGACTACCTCCCCGAGGGACCCTCGTCCCTGGTCGACGCCCTCCGGCGGGCCATGGCCGAGACCCCGGGTTCGGTGCGGGGCTTCGCTCCCGGCGGATTTCTCTGGAGCGATCTCGGCACCCTCACCCGTTACCTGGACGTGCACCGCGGGCTTCTGGGAGGACGGCGGAGCGGCGAGACCGGGAGCGCCCGGGTCCACCTGGCCGAGGCCGCGACGATCGACCCCGAGGCGCGGGTGGAGGGTTTCGCCGCCCTCGGCCGGGGGGCGAGGATCGAGGCCGGAGCGCGGGTCCGGGACGTGGTGCTCCTGGACGGCGCGACGGTCCCCGCCGGCGCCGCCGTGGTCCGCGCGGTGATCGGGAGCGATTGGTCGGCCGGCGAGGACGAGAACGAGCGCGAGCGGCTGGTGCTGGCCGCGGAGCACGTGCTGGCCGAGCGGCGCCACTCCGAGCAGGTGCTGGCCGAGGCCGGCCGCACGGAGCGCATCACCGGCCACGGTTCCGACCGCGCCTTCCGCCGCATCGAGGACGGGCGGGTCTCCGCGGTGCTCATGACCTCGCCCCTGGAGGATCAGGAGTTCCCCCGCTTCGTGGCGGTGGGGCGGTTCCTGTGGGAACACGGATTCGGCGGCCCCCGCATCCTCGCCGCCGACCCCGGGCGCCGGTTCGTGCTCATGGAGGACCTGGGGCGCGATACCCTGCACGAGGCGGTGACCCATCGCGCGGCCGCCGACGATCCGGGCGCGCGGCGCGACCTCTACCGCCGGGTGATCGACCGGCTGGTGGATCTCCAGGTCCGCGGCACGCGCCTGGTGGCGGGGGGTGCGTGTCCCGAAGCCGGCGACCGCCTCTTCGATCACGACACCCTGCGCTGGGAGACCGACTACTTCCGCCGGCGGTTCCTCCAGGACCTGGCGGGGATCGCCGCCGGGGATCTCGCCGGCCTGGACGGGGAGTTCGAGCGCCTGGCCGAAGCCGCGCTGGAGCAGCCGGTGGTCCTCATGCACCGCGATTTCCAGTCCCAGAACATCCTCTTCCGCGCCGGCGAGGTACGCCTGGTGGACTTCCAGGGGATGCGCAGGGGACCGCTCCTCTACGACGTGATGTCCCTGCTCCGCGACGCCTATGTGGACCTGGGCGCGGCGCTTCGCGGCGAGCTTCTCGATCACTACCGGGAGGGGCTGGCCGCGGCGGGAGGGCCGGCGTTGGACCCGCCCGCGCTCCGGCGGATGGCCGCGGTGGCGGGGCTCCAGCGAACCATGCAGGCCCTCGGCGCCTTCGGGTTCCTCTCCCTGGTGAAGGGGAAGACGCGGTATCGGGAGTTCGTGCCCCTGGGTCTCCGGCACCTGGCCGAAGGACTGGCCGAGGC
>CAYRIJ010000098.1:0-12272 GCA_964424285.1 uncultured bacterium | reverse complement strand
CTCCTCGTCCCCTTCCTGGTCCTCCCCTTCCGCGATCAACCCCTGGGCCTTGTAGGCCTGGAGCTTCCGGTAGAGGGTGGAGGCGTTGATCCCCAGGATGTCGGAGGCCCGCTTCTTCTGCCAGCCGGTGTGCTCCAGAACCTTGAGAATGTACTCCCGCTCCAGTTCCTCGAGGGTGAAGTCGGGCTGGTCGATGACCAGGCTCCCCCGGGTGGATTCCCCGCGCACCACCTTCTCCGGAAGGTCCCCCACCCCGATCTCGTCCGTCTCGGAGAGAATGACCGCCCGCTCGATCACGTTCTCCAGCTCGCGGACGTTCCCGGGCCAGTTGTAGCGGCCCAGGACCTCCAGGCACTGCTTGCTGAGGTGCTTCGGGCCGTTGGGGCCCAGAATCCGCCGCAGGAAGTGGTCGGCCAGGACGGGGATGTCGTCCAGCCGCTGCCGGAGCGACGGCAGGCGGAGGGGGATCACGTTCAGGCGGTAGTAGAGGTCGGTTCGGAACCGCCCCTCGCGAACCTCCCGCTCCAGGTCGGAGTTGGTCGCCGCCACCATCCGGACGTCGATCTTGATCGGCTTGGTCCCGCCCACCGGGATGATCTCCCGCTCCTGGAGGGCGCGAAGGAGCTTCACCTGGGTGGCCGGCTGCATCTCCCCCACCTCGTCGAGGAAGAAGGTGCCCCGCTCCGCCACCTGGAACAGCCCCAGCTGGTCGCGCACCGCGCCGGTGAAGGAGCCCTTGACGTGACCGAAGAGGTTGGACTCCAGGAGGTCCTTGGGCAGGGCGCCGCAGTTGATGGAGACGAAGGAGCCGCTGGAGCGGCGGCTCCGATAGTGGATTTCCCGGGCGATCAGTTCCTTCCCGGTCCCGGACTCGCCGAAGATGAGAATGGTGGAATCGGTGTCGGCGACCTTGTCCACCATCTTGAACACCTGCATCATCTGGTCCGACTTTCCGATGATCTCCTTGGTGGCGTGGCTCTTCTTGAGCTGGCGCTTCAGGTAGGAGTTCTCGAAGCGGACCTTCCGCATCTCCAGGGCGTTTCGCACCGCCACCTTGATCTCGTCGTTCTTGGCGTGCTTCTCCATGTACTGGAACGCCCCCAGATTCAAAGCCTCAATGGCCGACTTCTGGGACGCGTAGGCGGTCATGATGATCACCGGGATGCTCTCGTCCTGCTTCTTGAGGTTCTCCAGCAGGGCGATACCGTCCATCCCCGGCATCTTGATGTCCGTGATGACCACGTCGGGCGCGTGTTCCCGGGCGGCGTCCAGCGCCTCGGCCCCGGAGCGGGCGGCGAGGACCTCATATCCTTCCCGCCGGAGCAGGGCGGAGAGGAACTGGATCATGCTCTGATCGTCGTCCACCACCAGGATCTTTTCTTGCGCCATGTCTCTAGGGTCCTTTCGTCGTCGAAGCCAACTCTCAAGCCGCCGTCGTCAGGAGCGACGGGTCCTCGGCCGGTTGCGTGAGCACCATCCGGAATCGGGCCCCTCCCAGCTCCGAGTCGAGGAGCCGGAGCTGGCCGCCGTGGTCTTCGGTGATTCGGGAGACGATGGCCAGGCCCAGACCCGTTCCCCCCGGTTTGCTGGTGTAGAACGGCTGGCACACCTTGTCCCGGTCGGCGGCGGGAATCCCGGGCCCGTCGTCCTCCACCTCGATCCAGGGCATGCCTTCGTCGTCCGTGCCGCTGGAGACGCGAACCGTCCCGTCCCCCCCGGCGGCGTCGGCGGCGTTCAGGACCAGGTTCCTGACCGCCTGGCGGAGCTGGTCGGTGTCTCCCCAGGCCCAGGCCTCCCGCTCCTTCGTTTCCACGGCCGGCCCGTCCCGGCGGGTGATCCGGAACTCCTCGACCGCTTCCCGGACCACGGTCCCGAGGTCGATCCGGTCCGCGTGCAGGGTCTGGGAGCGGGTGTAGGAGAGGAGCGCGCCGACGAACCGCTCCACGTTCTCCATCTCCCGGGTGATCACCTCGAAGAGCTTCGTCTGCTCGGGATCGAGGGCGAGTTCCTGGGACAGGATCTGCACCGATCCTCCCAGGGGAAGGATGCTGTTCCGGATCTCATGGGCGATGCCCGCGGCCAGCTCGCCCACCGCGGCCAGCCGGTCCCGGCGCCGGTCCAGGGCCTCCTGGCGGTGCGCCTCGGTCAGGTCCTGGAAGAGCGCCACCACCCCGGTGGTCTCGCGCTCGGCGCCGTAGAGAATGGTGGTGCTCACCCCGAGCGGCAGCCGGCGCTCGTCCACCAGGAGATCCATCTCGCACCGGTTGGCGGAGCGCCCCTCGGCCAGGCTGGAAAGGACCAGGTCGCGGAGCGGGGCGAGGCGCTCGGGGAGCGCCTCGATGCAGCGCTTCCCCCTCACCGCCGCCGCGGAGATCCCCAGGGTTTCCTCCGCCGCCCGGTTCAGGTGAACCATGCAGCCCGACCGGTCCAGGCTCAAGAGCCCGCTTCCCAGGTTCTGGACGATGGTGTCGGTGTCCAGCCGCATCCGCTCCAGGGCCCGGGAGGCGTGGACCAACGCCCGCTCGCGCGAGAGCAGCAGGGCCCGGGTGCGGTCGCTCACCACCCCCAGCACCAGGACCAGGAGCCCCTGCACCGCCAGCCAGGCCGGATCGGGGGGGGGCACGGAGAGCCTCGTGACCAGGACCACCAGGGCGCCCCCGGCCAGGAGGCTCAGGCCGAGCGCCCGCTTCCCTCCCACGGTGAGACCGGCCCCGAACGCCACCAGGGGGAAGAGGAGGGTGAATCCCACCTCGGAGCTTCCGCTGGCCACCACCGCCAGACCGATCCATCCCAGGTCCGCCAGGAACAGCAGGCTGATCACGCTCCGGCTGCGACGGACCCATTCCCCCAGGAGCGCGGTCATCCCCGCCATCCCCGCGGCCAGATAGACCAGCCCCGGCCACCGGTAGCCATCCCCGGCGAACAGGGTCAGCCCCGACAGCAGGAGGGCGGCGGCCAGGCGCGCCGGGCCCAGCCAGCGCTGGCCCGGCACGCCGTACCCGGAAGAGACGCGGGAGCTAGTTCGCGCCACCGGCTACCACCGAAACGAGCTTGAACATCGGCATGTACATGGCGACCACCATGCCGCCGACGATGAGCCCCATCACCACGATCATGAGCGGTTCGATGACCGAGGTCAGCGTGTCCACCGCGGTGTTCACCTCGTCGTCGTAGAAGGTGGCGATCTTGTTGAGCATCTCGTCCAGGGCGCCGGTCTCCTCACCCACCCCGATCATCTGCACCACCATGGGCGGGAACACCTTCGATTCCTTGAGGGGCGCGGCGATGGTCTCGCCTTCCCGGATGGAACCGCGGGTGTACATGATCGCCTCCTCGATGATCTTGTTGCCCGAGGTCTGGGCGGTGATCTCCAGGCCGTCGAGGATCGGGACGCCCGACGAGATCAAGGTGCCGAGCGTCCGGGTGAACCGGGCGATCGCGCCCTTGCGCAGCACGTCCCCCAGGATCGGCAGGCGGAGCTTCAGCCGGTCCACGGTCCGGCGTCCGCCTTCGGTGGCCACGTAGCGGCGGAACGCCACCACCGCCCCGATGATCACGCCGACCAGGATGTACCAGTAGGACCGGAGGAAATCCGAGAGCCCCAGGACGATCTTGGTGGGCAGGGGCAGGTCGCCGCCGAACTCCGTGAAGATCTTGGCGAAGGTGGGGATGATGAACAGCAGCATGAACGACGTGGCCACGACGGCCACGATCAGCACCACCATCGGGTAGGTCATGGCGCTCTTGACTTTCCGCTTGAGCGCTTCCGCCTTCTCGATGTAGGTGGCCAGACGGAGAAGGATGTCGTCCAGGACGCCGCCCGCCTCGCCGGCCTCCACCATGTTGGTGAACAGCTTGTCGAACACCTTCGGGTGGCGGCGCATGGCCTCGGCCAGGGTGGACCCCGACTCCACGTCGTGCATGACGCTCCCGATCACGGTCTTGAAGGCCGCGTTCTCCACCTGCTGGGAGAGGATGTCCAGGCACTGCACCAGGGGCAGCCCGGCGTTGATCATGGTGGCGAACTGCCGGGTGAAGATGGCCAGATCCTTGGTCTTCACCCCGCTCGATCCCGAGAGCCGGAGGCTCAGGGAGATCTGCTTGGGCTTCTCCCGGACGAAGGTGGCGATGATGCGCTTTCGGCGGAGCTGGGAGAGGACTTCCTCCTGGTTTCCCAGGGTCATCTCCCCGCTCTGGATCTCCCCCGAGAGCGTTTTGCCTTTCCATACGTAAGTGGGCACGATTCACTCCTCTCCTTGGCCGCCTAGGCCGCTCTGAGCCCGCTCTTCGAGGTCATCTGAGCGAACTCCTGGGGATCGAAGCTACGGCCGATCGCCTCCTCGTAGGAGATGAGGCGGTTGGCGTAGGCCGAGAACAGGGCCTGGTTCATGGTCTGCATGCCGTGCTTGGAACCCGCCTGCATGAGGGTGTAGATCTGGTGGGTCTTTCCCTCGCGGACCACGGCCTTCACCGCCGGCGTGCACACCAGGATTTCCGGGATCAACACCCGTCCGCCTCCGTGGGCCTTGGGCAGCAGCTGCTGGGCCACGACCCCCTCCAGCACGAATGAGAGCTGGGACAGCACCTGCTTCTGCTGGGAAGGGGGAAACACGTCCACCACGCGGCTCACCGCCTCGAAGGTGGAGTTGGTGTGGAGGGTGGCGAAGACCAGGTGGCCGGTCTCGGCGATGGTCAGGGCGGCGGCGATGGTCTCCAGGTCCCGCATCTCCCCGACCATGATCACGTCCGGGTCCTGCCGGAGGACGTACTTGAGCGCGTTGGCGAAGCTCTCGGTGTCGGCCCCGACCTCCCGCTGGTTCACGATGCAGCTCTTGTGCTGATGCACGAACTCGATCGGGTCCTCGATGGTCATGATGTGCCCGTGGCGTTCCTCGTTGATCAGGTTGATGAGGGCGGCCAGGGTGGTGGACTTCCCGCTGCCGGTGGGGCCGGTGACCAGGACCAGGCCCTTGGGCTTGTTGGCGAAGTCCACGATGGTCTTCTGGAGGCCGAGCTGGGCCGCCGTCTGCACGTTGTAGGGGATCTGGCGGATGGCCATGCTGACCACGCCGCGCTGGAGAAAGACGTTGGCCCGGAACCGGGAAAGGCCGGGGATCCCGAAGGAGACGTCCAGCTCCCGCTTCATCTCGAAGCGCTTCCGCTGCTGCTCGGTGAGGACCGAATTGGCCAGCTTCTCGCACGCCTCGGGTCTCAGCACCTTGTAGGTGCTGGCCATGAGCTGGCCGTCCACCCGGAACATGGGGGTGACCCCCGCGGTGAGGTGAAGGTCCGAGGCCTTCCGCGTGATCATCTCCCGGAGAAGATCGTGCATGCTGATCTCCCCCTTGCCGGGAACGGGCGGTCCCCCTCCGGGGGCCGCGTCGGGACCCGGGGGCGGGCCGCCGGGCGAGGGAGAAGGACCCGGGCGATCGGCGCCGGGGCGGGGTCCGGGGTTCGGGTAGCCGGGGTTAGTCATCTTTCGCGGTCTCCTTCAGGATCTCTTCCGCCGTGGTGATCCCCTGTTTCAGTTTGATCAGCCCATGGGCGCGCAAGGTCAGCATGCCCTCTTGAATGGCCAGGCTCCGGATCTCCGAAGTCGGCGCCCGGTCCAGGATCATGTCCCGCACTCCGGGGGAGACGGGAAGCACCTCGTACACCCCCTCGCGGCCCTTGTAACCGGTGTTGTTGCACTCCACGCAGCCCGTCCCCTCCTGGACCACCATGTCGTGGGCCTCATCCTCGCTCAGTCCCAGTTCCTCGATGACCTCGGGATGGAGCACGGTGGCCTGCTTGCAGTTCTTGCAGATCCGCCGGATCAGCCGCT
Organism: uncultured bacterium; assembly: GCA_964424285.1. GTDB lineage: Bacteria > Eisenbacteria > RBG-16-71-46 > JABDJR01 > JABDJR01 > CAVSKL01. Next base: position 6,448 of record CAYRIJ010000098.1, on the reverse strand, counting down.
GGGCCATGATGACGTTGACCGAGGACGCGACCAGGAAGGGCTCAACCCCCATGTCCACCAGACGGTTCAACGTGCTGGGGGCGTCGTTGGTGTGGAGGGTGGAAAGCACGAGATGGCCGGTGAGGGCGGCTTTGACCGCAATGGAGGCGGTCTCGATGTCGCGGATCTCGCCGACCATGATGATGTTGGGGTCCTGGCGCAGGAAGGAGCGCAGCGCGGCGGCGAAGGTGAGCCCGATCTCCTCGTGGACGTTCACCTGGCTGATGCCGTCCAGGTTGTACTCGACGGGGTCCTCGGCGGTCAGGATGTTCACGTTCGTCTTGTTCACCTTGGAGAGGGCCGAGTACAGGGTCGTGGTCTTTCCGCTTCCGGTGGGGCCGGTCACCAGGACCATCCCGAAGGGCATCTCCACCGCCTTGATCAGCTTCTTGAGCGACTCGGCGTCGAATCCCAGCTTGGTGAGGTCGATGTTGAGGTTCGACTTGTCCAGGATACGCATCACCACCTTCTCCCCGAAGATGGTGGGAAGCGTGGACACGCGGAGGTCGATGTTCTTGTTGAGCATCCGAAGGCGGATGCGTCCGTCCTGGGGGATCCGGCGCTCGGCGATGTCCATCTCGGCCATGATCTTGAGCCGCGAGATCATCGCCGACTTGAGCCGGGTGGGCGGGCTCATCATCTCGTAGAGCTCGCCGTCGATGCGGAAACGCACCCGCATCGCCCGCTCGAAGGGCTCCACGTGAACGTCCGAGGCCCCCTTGCGGATGGCGTCGGCCAGAAGCGAGTTCACCAGCTTCACCACCGGCGCTTCCTCGGCGGTGATGTCGGAGAGGTTGACCCCTTCCTCCTCGGCGTCCTCGACGATCTCCAGATCGTCGTCGAACTGCTTCATCACGCTGGCCAGGGATTCCGCGGAGTCGTAGAACCGGTCGATCGCCTTCTTGACCGCGTCGTCCGGCGCCACGCAGGTTTCCACCTCGCATCCGGTGATGAACTTGATGTCGTCCAGCGCGAAGATGTTGGAGGGGTTGGCCATGACCACGGTGAGCTTCCGCCCGTTCCGCTTGTAGGGAACGACCTGGAACCGGCTGGCCACGTCGGCGGGAATGAGGCGGATGACCGCGGGATCGACGTCCACGGTGGCGATGTCCACCACGGGCACCGAGTAGAACTTCTGGAGGAACTCGTTCAGTTCGTCCTGGCTGATGGCTCCGACCTTGACCAGGTTGACCGCCACCGAACCGCCGTTGGACTTGGCCAGGCGCTCCGCGTCCGTGACGTGGTTCTTGGCGATCTTCTTGGTCTCGATCAGGCGCTGGTTCAAGGTGTCCTGCAAGCGATGCCTCCGTAGACGGACATGAAGATCCATCTGCCCCGAAGTGACCGGGTGAGGTCGGGAAAGCGTTTGCGCAGATTGCTCCCCACGGTCGTGCCTTTTGCAAGGTAGGTATCGGCGGAGACGCCGGGACTTGAAGGGAGAAAGCCCGTCCGGTTTGCAGGAACCGGTCCGGGTGGGTTTACCGACCCAGAGGGGCCCCGGTCCGGCCCCCGGCGGCAATCACCTCATGGCAGGCTCAACCCCGGGCGTATCCGCCTCAGGGTGGCGGGTCCGATCCCGGGGACCCGGAGGAGGTCTTCCGCGCGCCGGTAGGGGCCGTGCCGCTCCCGGTCGGCCACGATCCGCCCGGCCAGGGCGGGGCCGATTCCCGGGAGGTCCATGAGCCGGGCCGGGCCGGCGGTGTTGGGGTCGACCTTCCCGGCCGGGACGGCGGCGAGGGCGGCCGGAGGGGGCGCCGGGACGGCCTTCGTCCGAGCCGCGGCGGAGTCCGCCGGGGGCGCGGGGGGCGGCTCCCCGGGGGACGCGGGACCCCGCTCGAGCCACGCCTCCACCTCCGGCGAGAGCCGGCGCGAGGTGTGAACGACGGACCCCAGCACGGCCAGGGCGAAGCAGAGGAGCGCCAGGCGGCGCTCGGCGGGGGTGAAGGGATCGAGGAGGCGCACCATGGCCCCTTTCCGGCGGGGGCTCGGGGAGGCGGGCCGCAGCGTTCAGTGTAGCAGCCGCGGGCGGATTCCGGGGCCGCCCCCCTACTGGGCCAGGAACATGGTGAGCCCGATCACGAAGGTCTGGCCGGCGATGGGGAGCGGGGTCACGGTGTCGCTGGAGCGGAAGTCAGACTCCATGTAGGCGCCGCCCAGGTTCTGGAACATGAGGATGAGGAGCCCGTTGTCCACCCGGCCCACCAGCTTCGCGTAGCCCAGGGGCGTGGTGGGATAGCGCTCTCCCTCCGGGTTGGTGCGCGGGCCGATCAGGATGCCGCCCACGGCGGCGTCGAGGTCGAGCGAGCGCTTGAACCAGGCGCGGCGCCAGTGAATCGCCCCGTCGGCGTCGAAGGCGGGGAGGTAGGGCACCGCGCGCGCCTCTCGATTCTGCACCCGCGCCGTGCCCTCGCCGTAGATCCCCCGCCCCGCGCTCAGCCGCACCGAGCCGTAGAGCCCCAGGACGTCGGCGGAAGTCGAGGGGACGACGAGCGGGGTGTAATCGGTGAACGGGGTCCAGAGCGGATTCGAGCCCAGGAGATAGTGGCGGATCCGCCCCGCCCACGCCCCCAGGTTCACCCCGGCGCGCTCTCCCTTCACCCCCCCCTCGACCCGGATCGCGGTCCGCGATTCCGGGTCGGGCGCGTTCTCGTAGAGCTCGAGGAAGCTCGCGAACCCCGCCTCGGGGGTGGGCCGGTCCACCCCGATCACCAGGGGCGGCAGGTCCTCCTCATGGCTCACCGAGAGCCGTCCCCCCCATCGGTCGTGGTGAAGCTCGGCGGCGGCGGTCCCGTTCCAGGTGAACCCGTAGGGCTCCTGATCGCCGGCCGAGGCCTCGGCGCCCAGGTCCCAGCGCGTCCCGGCGCGCCCCCAGGAGACCCCCGCGCTCCCCCCGTCCAGGGTGCGGTCCTCGGCCAGGACGTTTCGCCGCCGGTCGCGGTCGAAGCGGAGCCGCGCGTCGAACCCATCGAGTCCCGGCGGCGCCCAGTCCGCCTGGAGGGTGTAGCCGTCGAAGATGACCTCGCCGAAGGCCCCGGGGCCCGAGTAGAGGGCCAGGGCCCGGCGCCGGAGCTGGAGGGCGAGCCGGGTCTCCCCCCCCGCCAAGGGACCGCTCAGGCTCCCCTGGATCCGTCGCGAGGAGCGAACGAGGGTTCCGCTGGAAAGATAGCGCTCCTTCTCGTTCCCGCTGGCCACGTCCAGCGTCCAGTCCGGCCGCCGGCCGGGGACCGACTCCAGCCGCAGCCAGAGCCGGCTCTGGTCCCCCTGGGTGAGGAGGGTGTAGCCCTGCTCCTGGCGATCCCGGAGATCGCCCCCGAAGTTCACCGGTCCCAGGTTCCGGAAGAGCCCGAACTCCGCGGTGCGCCGCCCCAGGCTCCCCGAGGTGAGGGAGACCTGGCTCACCGGGTCGGCGGCGAGGGGCCGGGGACTCGAGAGATCGATCGCCGTCCCCGCCGCGGTCCACCGCTCCCGCCAGGCCCCCCGCCAGGCCAGCGGCAGATCGGGAGGCTCGCCGTCGTCGTGCACCGGACCGGCCAGGGGGAGTCCGTCGTAGCTGTACCGCACCCGTCCCCAACCCAGGCCCCACCGGTCCAGGGTCCGCGGGACCGCGGGGGCGGTGGTCCAGGATCGCGACCCGCCGTCCCAGAGGTCGGCGTCCTCGAGGGTCGGCGCGCCGGAGGGCGAGACGGTGAGCGCGGAGAAGCCGTGCCACACCGGCTCGGGAAGCAGGCGGAGGCGGCGGAGCGGCGCCCCCGCCGGCCGGGCGACGCCCAGGCTCTCGGCCACCGCCTCGGGGCCGGGCGCCCCCAGGGTGTCGGGGAGGACCTCGCCCCCCTCCCCGCGACCGAGGGTATCGACCGGGGCGGCCAGGGTGTCCGCGGGCGCGGTCAGGGTGTCGCCCCCGGCGGCCGGGGGGTTCGCGAAGACGCTATCCCCGGCGGCCGGCGCGGCCTCGGCGGGGCGGACCGAGGCGCCCCCGGCCAGCGCCAGGACCGCCAGGGCGGCGGCCGCGATCCCCCTCCCCCACCAGCCGCGGCTTCGCGCGGTGCGGCGGAGGATGGCCGCGGTGGGGGGCCCGGCGGCCGCGAACACCGCCGCGTTCACCACCATGTCCACCAGCCCGAAGGCCATGCCGGACAGGAACACCGCCAGGCGCGAGGCGGCTCCCGGGCTCAGGAACCAGGCGTAGGCCAGGTTCAGGGCGGCCTGGGTGAGGAGCGCCAGCAGGAACCCCAGGGCGGGGAGCAGCAGGTAGCCGAGGCGCCGGCGGGAGGGGTGAACGAGCCAGACGCGGCGCCATATCCCGCCCGCCGCCCCGGGAAGGGCGAAGGCCGCGGCCTGGACCGCCAGGATGGGGAGCGGCGAGGGCGGGAAGCCCCGGAGCGCGCTCAAGGCGAAGACGTAGAGCGGCATCCCCACCGCGCCCACCAGCGCCCCGCGGGCGCTCCCCAGGGCGATGCCGGCGGCGAACACGGTGAGCGTGACCAGCTCCACGTGGGGGGCCCAGGACAGGGCCAGCCCCGCCGCGACCACGGCGGCCAGAAAGGCGGTCGTCAGGGTGAGCCGTTCGAGTTCGGTCATGGCGGTGAATCGATCGCGGGCGTCATCCCGGAGGCGCGGCCCACCGGGCCGCGGACCGGGGGGACGACCCGGTCACCGGGGGCGACGGCGCCGCCGCAACCACTCCACCGTCTCCGCGGGGACCGGTTCCTGACCGATGAGGGCATCGCCCACGCTCGCCCCATGATAATCGGAACCCCCCGAGGGGACCAGATCGAGATCGTCGGCCAGGCGCCGGTAGACCTCCTGCTGGTGGGAATTGTGCTTGGGGTGCCAGACCTCGATGCCGTCGAGGCCGGCGCGGGCCAGGGGGGGGATCCAGTCGTCGTGGTGCATGGGCCCGGGGTGGGCCAGCACCGCCACCCCTCCCGCCTCGTGGATCCAGGCCACCGCCTCCTCGGGTGCCGGCCCCGGCTTGGGAACGTATCCGGGGGTGCCGGGCCGGAGGTACTTCCGGAAGGCGTCCTCCACCGACTGCACGGCCTGGACGGCCACCAGGGCCATGGCCACGTGCGGACGCCCGACGGTGCCGCGGGTGGAGAACCGCATGACCTCCTCCTCGGAGATGCGGATGCCCGCCGCCCGCAGCCGCTCCACCATGGCCCGGGCGCGCTTCGCCCGCGTCTCGGCCAGGTCCTCGAGGCGGCGGCGCAACCGCTCGTCCCCGGGATCGACGAAGAGCCCCACCAGGTGGACGTCGGTGTGGTTCCGCCGGGCGCTCACCTCGACCCCGGGGATCGGCTCGAACCCGTCGGCGGCGCGGACGAACTCGGTCAGACCGTCCAGGCAGTCGTGATCGGTGAGGGCGAGGGCGGAGAGCCCGGCCCGGCGGGCCATGGCCGCCACCTCGGCGGGGGCGTGCTCGCCGTCGGAGTAGAAGCTGTGGGCGTGCAGATCGACCCGGGAGGAGACGGGAGCCGGGCTACGCGGCTCCCCGCTCACGCCGCTGCTCCATGCTCTCCAGGAGCTCCACGGCTTCCACCAGGTCCTCGTTCAGCTCGAGAGCCTGGAAGTATGCGTCTTCTGCCTTGTCCCATTCACCCATGCCTTCGAGAGCCCGGCCCAGTTGGAGGCGGAGGCGCGCTGCGGTCTCGCCCTCGGCCTCGGGGAGAATGCGCTCGAGAACCTCGCGCGCCTCGGAATGCCGATCCAGAAGAAGATAGCATCCCGCCAGCATCTCCAGCGACCGGGAAGGGTTGTCTCCCCCCTCGGCCGCGGTCTCGAAGGCCCGGATCGCTTCGTCGACGAGCCCCATCTCCTTGTAGGAGACGCCGAGGTCGTAGTGGCTCTGATGGTCGTCCTGGGGGATCTGCTCCTCGACCTTGCTGCGGAATTCGTCCAGGATCTGGGACAGATCGAAGGCGCTCTGGCTTTCGTTCTGGGGATCGTTCCGGACGGTGACCTGGGCGCCGGCCACCTCGCTGGCGTCCGGGGCCAGGGCGCCGAAGGACGACCCCTCCACCCCGGCGATGGTGTTGAGCCGGTTCACCCGGGATCGGGCCTTGACGTTCTCCGCGTCGAAGGCGAGAACCCGCTCGAACTGGAACTTGGCCTCGGGATACATCTCGCGGGCCAGGAGCACGTCGCCGAGCTCGCAACCCCAGTGGGCCATCTTCCCGCTCTCGCCGTTGATGTGGGCGAGCTCCACCAGGCCGCGCAGGGCGTCCAGATGGTTGGGATCGAGCTGGACCACCCGCCGGTAGAGCTCCTCGGCGTCGTGGCTGTGCCCGATCTGGAAGTAGGCGCGGGCCGCCCGCATCAGCTCCCGCTGGGCCCGGAGCGGGTCGTTCTTCCCCAGGAATTCCAGGGCGCGCGCGCGGAGGGCGGCCGGATCCTCGTCCGCCTCTCCCGC
>CAYRIJ010000097.1:0-12282 GCA_964424285.1 uncultured bacterium | reverse complement strand
CCCCGGGGGCCGAGGCTCCGGCCGGGGTGAAGAGCGCCGCGGCCACCCCGGCGGCCCCTGCGGCCGCGGCCGCCGCCGCCGAGGCCCCGGTGAAGACGCCGGACGGGTGGCGGTTCAGCTACTCCGATCCCAACGCCAACAGCGTGGCGCTGGCCGGGACCTTCAACAACTGGTCCACCTCGAGCGATCCCCTGAAGAAGGGGGACAACGGGGTGTGGACGATCGTGAAGCCCCTGGACCCCGGGACCTACCAGTACAAGTTCGTGGTCAACGGCAGCGACTGGAAGCCCGATCCCGCGAACCCCAACAGCGCCGACGACGGCTACGGTGGGAAGAACTCGACCCTCACCGTTTCCTAGGAGAACGCGATGAAGCAGAAGTGGATCGGCGCGCTCGCCGTCCTGGTGGTCGCCGGCTCGGTATGGATCGGGTGCGGCGGGGGAGGAGGCAAGACCCCGGGAGCCACCGCGATCACGATCTGGGAGCAGCGGGACCCCCAGGAAAAGGGGGTCATGGAGAAGGTCCTGGCCGACTACGAGGCCCAGCACCCCGACATCAAGGTCTCCCTCGTCCATTACGACACCGAGAACCTGCGCAGCCAGTATCAGAACGCGGCCCTGGCCGAGGGCGGACCCGACCTGGTGTACGGGCCCTCGGACCAGGTGGGACCCTTCTCGGTGCTCAAGATCATCCGCCCCATGGACGAGTTCCTCCCCGGTGAGGACTGGGGCCGGTTTCTCGGCGCCGCCCTGGACACCCTGGACGGGCACGTGTGGTCGCTGCCGGACCAGGTGGGGAACCACCTGAACCTCCTCTACAACACCGAGGCGGTCAAGGCGCCGCCCGAGACCTTCGATCAATGGGTCGAGATCGCCAAGGCGGCCATGACCGCCCAACCCGACGGCCGGGTGGACCGGTACGGCCTGGCCTTCGAGTTCAACGAGCCGTTCTGGCTCGTCCCCTTCCTGACCGCCTACGGCGGCTGGGTGATGGACGATCAGAACCGGCCCACCCTGGACACCCCGGCCATGGTGAAGGCCCTGACCTTCGTGAACGACCTGCGGGAGAAGTACAAGGTGGTGCCGCGCGAGTGCAACTACCAGCTCATGGACACCATGTTCAAGACCGGCAAGGCGGCAATGATCGTCAACGGTCCGTGGTCCTTCGGGGACTACCGGAAGGCGGGGGTGCCCTTCGCCCTGGCCCGGATCCCCCGGGCGACCCCCGGCGGACCCTGGGCCGCGCCGATGATCGGCACCAAGGGCTACTCGGTGAACGTGAACCTGGACAAGGCCAAGGAAGGGGCCATCCGCGACCTTCTCCACTACCTGACCTCGGAGAAGGTCACCGCCCGCTTCGCCACCGAGCTGGCCATCCTGCCCAGCGTCCGGGCGGCCTACGACCTTCCCGGGATCAAGAACGACGCGCTGCTCCAGGCCTCGCTGGAGCAATGGAAGGTCGGCCGGCAGATGCCGGTGGTCCCCGAGATGCGGGCGATCTGGGACGCCATGCGCCCCAACATGCAGTCGGTGATGAACGGGAGCAAGAGCCCCCAGGACGCGGCGCGGGACATGCAGAAGGACGCCCTGGACAAGATCGCGTCCATGAACCAGTAGGCGGGGGACGGCCACGGTGACCCCCGGGATCGGACGGAACCGCAGAGGATGAACCGCAGAAGCATCCCGCTCGCCTACGCCCTGGTTCTTCCCTCGATCCTGGTCATGCTGGCCGTGGTGGCCTACCCGTTCCTCTACAACTTCCGCATCGCCTTCTCCAACATGAGCCTCCGGCACTTCCGGAACCCGGAGTTCATCGGCCTCGCCAACTTCGTGGAGCTGTTCAGCAACTCCGCCCTCTACGTCGTCCTGTTGAAGACGGTGATCTGGACGGGGGTGAACGTGGTCGCCCACGTCACCCTGGGCGTGGGTCTGGCGGTGGTCTTGAACCGGCCCATCCGGGGGCAGTGGCTCTATCGGGCGCTCCTCATCATTCCCTGGGCCATCCCCCAGTACATTTCCGCCCTCACCTGGCGCGGGATGTTCAACTACGAGTACGGCGCGGTGAACCTGTGGCTGATCAAGTTCGGCCTCCCCCAGGTGGCGTGGCTCAGCCACGCCAACACCGCCTTCACCGCCGCCATCATCACCAACATCTGGCTGGGCTTCCCGTTCATGATGGTGATCGCCCTGGGCGGGCTCCAGGCCATCCCCCACGAGCTCTACGAGGTGGCGTCGATCGACGGGGCCGACTGGTGGAACCGCCTCCGCCACGTGACCCTCCCCCTTCTCAGGCCGGTCCTGGTTCCGGCGGTGGTCCTGGGCACCATCTGGACCTTCAACAACCTGAACGTGATCTGGCTGGTCACCGACGGCGGGAAGCCCGCCGACCAGAGCCACATCCTGGTCACCTATGTCTACAAGGCGGCGTTCACCTTGTACCGCTACGGGTACGCGGCCGCCTTCTCCCTGGTCATCTTCCTCATCCTGCTGATCTTCGTCATGTTCTACATGCGTCTCTCCCGGGGGACGGAGTCGGTGTACTGATGGACGCCGCCAAGACGCCTCTCTGGCAGCGCGCCCTGACCCACGGGATCCTCATCCTGGTCACCCTGGTCACCCTCTACCCGGTGCTCCTGGTGATCGGGACGTCGCTCCGGCCGGGGGATCAGCTCTACTCGACCTCGCTCCGCCTGGTCCCCGAGGGCGCGAGCCTGCACGCCTATCACGCGATCCTCTTCGAGAAGCCCTTCCTCCTCTGGCTCAGGAACAGCCTCATCGTCTCGTTGACCGTCACCTTCATCGGGGTGGCCCTGGCCGCGACCTCGGGGTACGCGTTCAGCCGCTACCGGTTCCCCGGACACCGGATCGGCCTCACCTCCTTCCTGCTCACCCAGATGTTCCCGGCCACCATGCTGCTCCTTCCCCTCTACCTTCTGCTCCAGAAGGTGCACCTCCTGAACACGCTCTCGGGGCTGATGGTGGTCTACGTCACCACCGCCCTCCCCTTCTGCGTGTGGACGATGAAGGGGTACTACGACTCGATCCCCCGGGACCTCGAGGAGGCGGCGCTGATCGACGGCCTCGGCCCCATGGGCGCCTTCCTCCGGATCGTCCTCCCGCTCTCCCTCCCCGCCCTGACCATCACCGCCCTCTTCTCGTTCATGGCCGCGTGGTCCGAGTTCATCGTGGCCCGGGTGGTGCTCACGCAGGCGAACCTCTTCACCCTCCCCCTGGGCCTGGAGGCCCTGGCCGGGACCTTCCAGACCGAATGGGCCAACTACGCGGCGGGGAGCGTCCTGGTGTCGATCCCGGTGGTGGCGCTCTTCCTCCTCCTCAACCGGTACCTGGTGAGCGGGCTGACCCTGGGAGGGGTAAAGGGCTGATTCTCCGAGAGTTGCCCAACACGATCGAATGAGTCGTGTATCCACTCTCGGGGAAGGGGGGGGGCGAAACCCCGCCTCCAGAAGTCCTTTTCTTGACTGGAGTTCCACGGATTTAGTATAATTGTCAAGTAGTTCTGACGTTCCAGTTGGACCGGTCCACGCGGTGCTCGCAGCGGCGACCCCCGGTCCCCACATCTAGGATCTGCACGGAGGCATTGCACGATGAAAACCTCACTACCCTTGCTTCTGGCCTCTTGCATGCTGCTCGTCGCGGCATCGGTGGGCGCTCAGCCTTTCTACGGCCCTGGCAGCTACCAGGGCTGGGACATCAACACCGCGATCCAGCTCGTGGATGACGGCACCAACGGAGACGTGGCCAGCGGCGACGGGATCTACTCCGCGACGGTGAACGTCGCCACCGCCGGCGCCTACGAGTGGAAGGCCGCCCTCGGCGGCTGGAGCGACTCCTGGCCCCACTCGGGGAACTGCTGGTTCATCACCACCGCCGACAACCAGGACGTGCTCCTCACCTTCGATGTCAACGCTTACGGGGACGGCTGGGCCGCCGATTCCTACTGGCCCACCTCCAGCAGGACCCTCGGCACCACCTACACCCTGGTGGGGACGCTCCAGGACGAGCTGGGGAACGCTTCCGACTGGGATCCCGCCGGGACGACCGTGATGCACGACGACGGCCTGAACGGTGACGCCGCGGCCAGCGACGGCATCTACAGCTACTCCGGCCAGCTTCCCGCGGGAAGCTACGACTGGAAGGTGGCGGTGAACGGGAACTGGGCCCAGCAGTTCGGGACCGACGGCCCCTCGATCAACGCCTCGACCTGGAACATCACCGTGGACCAGAACGGCGACGAGTGGGTCTTCGAGCTGGACACCAATACCGGCCGCGTCCGGGCCATGATGAACGCTCCGGTTCCGACCGAGCCGACGACCTGGAGCAACATCAAGCAGCTCTACCAGTAAGCCTTTCGATTCTTCGACGGTTCGATGGCGGGGGGCGGGACCGAGAGGCTCCGCCCCCCGTTATCATGTTTCGGGGTAACGGGTTACGGCCCAGGCGAGGAGCGGATTCCGTTGACCCGGGCGGGGCCGACCCGGTATACTGTTCCTTGTTTCCCTTTGGACGAGGTTGCTATTGGACCGGTCCAACGCCTCGTCCTCGCCGGTTGGTATGGGGTGATCGGCGCGCCCCGAGGTGACGCCGCCGTCCCGTCAACCGGTGCGGTGACCGTACGACGTGGAGGTCCCGGCCGTGTCCGACCGGGCCGACCCTCCACCTGCACTCGCAACTCGGGGAGAACTTCGAGCCGGATGCACTCGGCAACCGGCACTGCTTGTCTTTCCTGGGCGCCGTCAGATCCTGACCCTGTCGTTTCCCCCGTGGGGCCAGCCCCTCGAATCGCGCGGTCCGGATCCCGGCTCCCAGAGCTCCGGGAGATGCTCCAATGAAACGACTCCACTTGTGGCTGCCGGCGCTTCTCGCCCTGGTCCTGACCGCCGCCCCGGCCTGGGCCTTCGTCCCCCAGACCATCACGGTGGACGGGGCGAACGACTTCAACGGGTCCAACCTCCTGGATGCCGACGGGGGGGACACCGAGACCAAGGACTGGTGCACCGGGACCGCGGGGGACGAGAGCCCCATGGATCTCGGGGACATCTATCTCACCAACGACACCAACTTCCTCTACTTCGGGTTCCAGTACGACAAGGCCTGCTTCACCTCACCCGCGGTGAACCTCGGCATGGCCATCGACGTGAACACCGTGGCCGGTGGCGCGACCGACGCCTTCAACCGGAAGATCGCCTGGAACACCATCGCCAAGAAACCCGACTTCTACGTCTACGACGTGGTCGACTCCTACAACTACGAGGTGCTCTACCAGTGGAGCGGGAGCGCCTGGGCGACGGTCGCCGACGGCCCCAACGGCCTGGGCATCGTGGACAATACCGGCTTCGAGGAGGGCAAGCTGTCCCTCGCCACCCTGGGCCTGGCCCCGGGGGACACGATCCACGTGGAGTTCTGGATGACCCAGGACGGGACCTCGAAGCCTCCCCTGGACGCGGGCTGCAGCGACACCGTGCAGACCTCCACCCCCTCCGGGACCACCTTCGACGTGACCACCCCGGTGGAGATGTACTGCATGTACACCTACGTGGTGCAGAGCGCGGCGGACGCGGTTCCCCCGACCCTGGTCTCCGCCACCGCGACCGGGTTCGCCCTCGGCGGCCAGAAGCAGTTCATCACCTCCACCAACAAGGTGGACGTGGTGTTCAGCGAGCCGGTGGGGACGGGGGCCACCACGCCCGGGAACTACGCCATCTCCAACACCGCGGCCACCGTGACCTCGGCGGTGGTCGACGGATCCGACGCGAGCAAGGTGCACCTGAGCCTGTCCGCGTCGATCAGCGCCTCGGCCAACTTCTACGACGTGACCGTGACCAACGTGCAGGACCTGGCCGGGAACCCCATCGTCAACAACGGGACCACCAACAAGCGCTCGTTCTTCCTCAAGCGGCTGCTGTTCCGGGGGAACATGAGCGTGTATCTCGCGGCCAACGCTTCCCCCCCGGACAGCTTCTCGGTGGAGGGAAGCCAGAGCCCGCTGACCTTCACGCCTCTGGACAACGCCCTGCTCCTGGGTCCGGTGGGGGACAGCGTCTACGTCACCACCGTCCCCATGAGCATGCCCAAGGACCCGGGCACCGGGAAGGCCGAGCTCAGCCTGGAGTGGAAGTTCTACAACAACCACGCCGGATACGAGCCGCGCTCCAACCGCCAGCACCTGGTCTCCAGCGATAACGGCGCCGCGGACACGCTCTTCGCCTACTGGAACGACGACCAGCCGTCGTCGATCAGCTCCCACGCCATCGATGTCCTGTTCCAGGTGGACGCCAGCCTGTTCCTGCCCGGACCCCTCGACACGCTGGGAGTGACCGGCGACCAGTCGCCGCTCCCCAACTTCGCCACTCCGGGGATCCTCCTGAACGACAGCGGGGCCAACGGCGACCAGGTCCCGGACGACGGGATCTACTCCGCCTGGGTGCGTTTCCCGGCCGCCAGCTACAAGTCGGTGGATTTCAAGTACACGTTCAACAGCGCGTTCGAGTGCCTCGGCCAGGGGAACCGGAACGTCTACCTGAACGACGCCGAGTACGACACCGTGGGCGGGGCGATGGGGCCGATCGTTCTGCCCCCCCGCGGGATCGATCGCTGCACGGTCACCGACAAGGCGATCAAGGTGGTGTTCCGGGTGGACGCGGACTACTGGTTCGGGGGCGCGATCACCTCGGTGGGAGTGGATGGGGACGTACTCCCCATGAACTTCAACGTTCCCTCGGAGACCCCGATGGCCGACAACGGCGTGGCGCCGGACGCGGTGGCGGCGGACGACACGTTCACGGTGGCGGTGATCTTCCCCGACTCCAGCTCGATGACCGTGAACTACAAGTACCTGATCAACGACACGTTCGAGTGCACGGGCTATCCGGACCGGTCCCTGAACCTCGACGACGTGAACTACTCGACCGCGGTTCCCCAGATGCCGCCGGTGGGGATCTGGGACTACTGCTCGGACATCACCACCGGGGTTCCGGACGGACCCCGGCCCAAGGTGACCCTCCACCTGGCCCAGAACTACCCCAACCCCTTCAGCCCCCGGACCTCGATCGAGTTCCGGGCGGAGAAGCCGGGACGGGCGGTGCTGGAGGTGTTCGACGTGGCCGGGCGCAAGGTGACCACCCTCCTGGACGGGAGCGTGGACGAGGGGCTCCACGTGGCCCAGTGGAACGGACGGGACGACCTGGGTCGTGAGGTGCGGCCGGGGGTGTACTTCTACACCCTCTCCCTCTCCGGACAGAAGGAAACCCGCCGCATGATCCTGCTCCGATAACGGCGATCGTCCGCCCGCTCCCGGAAGGGGGAGCGGGGGGACGGAGGCGGCCGAAGGATGGAAGGGAGGCCCGGGGCCGATGGCCCCGGGCCTCCCTCTATCCGGTCGCCGGTTCCGGGCCGGCGGGCTCGCCGGCCGAGGTTTCTACGTATCGGGCCGGAGCCCGGTCGGGGCCTGTCCGAGCATGCGGAAGCCCAGGATCACCCCCCCGTAGAGGATCACCCCGGCCAGGATCATGATGACCACCCCGAGGGGCGGGGCTCCCTGGAAGCGGACGGACAGGTTCCGCGTCTCCGGCGCGGGCTCGGTCCCCGCGGGGGCGGGAGGGGTGGACCGCAGGGTGACCACCCCGGCGTCGGCCGGAGTCCAGGGGAGCGAGCCGTCGGTTCCGGTCCGTCCCACCGCCTCGGTGTGCGACACCTCGCTTCCCGGACGGTACACCGCCTCCACCGACGCGCCGGCCACCGGCGACCCGTCCGCGGTCACGGTGATGGTGGCCGGCCGGCCGGCCACCGGGGCCTCGGGGGAGACGGCGATGTCCGCCCGGGCCGGCGCGGCGCCGAACCCGATCGCCCCCGCCAACACCGCCCCCGCCAGCAGCGCGGCCCGGCTCACGACTCGTCTCCTTCCAGCTCCCCCGGCCGGTGAGGCGGGTATCCGCCCAGGTGGGTGAAGAGGAGGGCCAGCCCCACCGAGACGGCCATCCACAGGAAGAGAACCGCCCACGGCGACGCGGCCAGCCACCGCCAGCCTCGCGCGAAGTTCGGGGCGAAGCTCGTTCCGTAGAGGCCGCCGGTGATCTCGCCCACCACCCCGTAGATCAGGATGAAGAGGATCAGCCCGGGGATCACGTAGCGCACCAGCACGTCGTACCAGGCCCCCAGGCGGATCCGCGAGTGGGCGTTCACGTCCTCCCGGAGCTTTCGCACCCCGTAGACCCACCCGATCAGCAGCGTCTCCAGAAGCCCCACGATGAGGAGCCCGTAGCTGAAGGCCCAGTGGTCGGTGAGATCCAGCAGGGTGAGCCCCAGGGTGCCGTCGTTCTCGATCCCCGGGTTCACCACGTGGGGGAGGGTGAAGAGCGAGCTTCCCAGGAAGCCCAGGATGCAGAAGATGGTGATGGCCCGGATCCGGGGGATGCGGAACTTGTCGATCAACGAGCAGGTCAAGCCCTCCACCAGCGAGACCGAGGAGGAGAGTCCGGCCAGGAGGAGGAGCACGAAGAAGACCAGGCCGAACCCGATCACCGCGGGGCTCCCTCCGGGGAGCTGGGCGATGCCCTTGGGCACGATGAAGAACATCATGGCCAGGGTGCTGGCCTGGGGCACCATGGCGAAGGCGAACAGGATCGAGAAGACCGCGAGCCCGGCGATGTACTCGAACCCGCAGTTCATGAGCGAGGTCAGGATCGCGTTGTTGGTCTGGTCGCTGTTCCGGGGCAGGTAGGACGCGTAGGCGGTCATGACCCCGAAACCCAGGGTCAGGGTGAAGAAGATCTGGCTGAACGCCCCCTGCCACACCGCGGGATTCTTCATGACCTCGAAGTCGGGGGTGAAGAGGAGCCACACCCCGTGCATCCCGCCGGGGAGCGTCACCCCGCGCACGATGAGCACGATCATGAAGATCCACATGAGGGGGACGAAGACCTTCACCGCGGCCTCGATGGTGGCCACCCCCTTCCGCACGATGACCCCGTTCAGGAACCACACCAGGGCCACGAAGAGGAGCGGCCGCCAGGTGCTCAACATGTGGAAGAAATAGCCGTAGGGGTTGGGAAGCGAATGCGTCGCGAAGGCCGGGGTGGGGAAGGAGGCCTTCCAGAGTCCTCCCAGGGCCCCCACCAGCATGCCCACCACCCAGCCCAGGATCGTGATGTAGTAGAGGGTGATGAAGCTCGAGTTCATGAGCGCCCACCAGCCCACGAACTCGCCCTTCTTGCCGGCCAGGCGGTGGAGCGACTCCGGGAAGGCCCGCCGGGTGAAGTGGCCGAGGCCGAACTCCAGGATCATGATCGGGATCCCGATCACGAACAGCGCGATGAAGTAGGGGAGGTAGAAGGCGCCGCCGCCGAACTTGTAGGCGTTGGCCGAGAAGAAGACGATGTTGCCGAGACCGATGGCCGATCCCGAGGCGGCCAGGATGAACCCGACCCGCGAACTCCACTGCCCGCGTGCGTTGGCGCTCAAGGGGTGAACCTCCAGGGTTTCGGCATCGTCGACGCGCGGAGGATGGGACGTTGGGCGCACTATAGGGAGGCCGCCCCGGACTGTCAACCGGTTAACCTGCTACGGTGTAACGGGTTCCGGGGCGATCACGCGCCGGCTTGACGGGGCCCGCCGTCTCCGGTCCACTTGTGCGGCATGAACCGGCCGCCGCGCTCTCTCATCATCTTCGATCTGGACGGCACCGTGGTGGACACCATGGACGCCACCTTCGGGGCCTTCCAGGACGCCCTCGGCCCCGCCCTGGGCTACGTCCCCGACCGCGACGAGATCCTGGCCCGGATGGGTCCCGCGGATCAGGAGATCATCGCCGACTGGGTGGGCCCCGAACGCGCCGCGGAAGCGATCGCGCGGCTCTACGCTTCCTACGAACGGCGGTTCCGGGGGCTCGGGCCCTTTCCGGGCATGGTGGAGCTGATCGAGCGGCTCCGCGCCGCCGGCCGGCGGACCGCCCTCTTCACCGGCCGGGGCCGGCCCAGCACCGACCGGATCCTCGCGTCCATGGGGCTCGCCGGGCTCTTCGAGTTCACGGTGACCGGCGAGGAGGTGCCGGAATCCAAGCCCTCCCCTCACGGCATCCTCCGCATCCTGGAACATACCGGGGCCCGTCCCGAGGACGCGGTCTACATCGGGGACAGCCCGCTCGACGTGCGGGCGGGCCGGGGGGCGGGGGTCGCGGTGGTGACCGTGCTCTGGGGCACCCACCCCTCGCGCGAGTTCGAGGAGTTCGAGGCCCTGGTGCTGGTCCGCTCCCCGGAGGAGTTGGAGCGGCTCCTTCTGGCCTGAGGGATCAGCCCGCTTCGGATTCGATCCCGTACTTCTCCCGGAGGATGCGCGCGAACCGGGGGGCGTAGATGAGATCGAAGGTGCGCTCCTTCCCCGGGAAGAGATCGAGCGCCTGCTTCCGCACCGCCTGCACCAGCCGCACCGCCTCGGTCAGCGGCATGTCGGTCTGGCGAAGGAGGCTCGAGGCCAGGTCCACGAGGGTGCGAAGGCGCCGGATCTTCAGGGTCTCGATCCGCGCCTCCTCCGAAAGCGGCTCCGGAGATCCGCCGCCGGACGGTGTCTTGCTCAACGTCGATCCCGGTCCTTTCATGCGCGTATCCATGGTTCATCGCGTCCTTCCCTCCGGAGTCTAGCAGACGCTCGCTTCGGCCCGGGATCGGCGGCCGGCCGCGCCGCCGGCGGGGATCCGGTCCGCCGCCCCGGCCGCGCCGCCCCCCGGCGACGGGGGCCCCGCCCGGGTCCCCGCCCGTTGTGAGCGCGCATCCCCTGTGCTAGCGTTGACACGGTTTCATCCCCCCGAGGAATTCATGACCTCACGCGGCATCACCGATCCCATTCTCCAGGTCGAGGAGTCCGGCCTCGACACCTCGCTCCGGCCCCGCCGGCTGGACGACTTCGTGGGCCAGGACGGCCTTCGCGAGAACCTCCGGATCGCCCTGGAGGCGGCGCACGCGCGGGGCGAGGCCGTGGACCACCTGCTTCTCTACGGCCCGCCGGGACTGGGCAAGACCACCCTCGCCGCCATCGTGGCCGCCGAACTCGACGTTCCCATCATCTATACCTCGGGCCCGGTGCTGGAGCGGCCGGGGGACCTGGCCGGCCTCCTCACCAACCTCGGCGAGCGCGGGATCCTCTTCATCGACGAGGTCCACCGCCTCCATCCCTCGATCGAGGAGTACCTCTACCCGGCCATGGAGGACTACAACCTCGACATCATGATCGACCGCGGGCCCGGCGCCCGTTCGGTGCGGCTGGCGCTCTCCCCCTTCACCCTGATCGGCGCCACCACCCGGGCCGGGCTCCTCACCTCGCCGCTTCGCGCCCGCTTCGGCATGATCCACCGCCTGGACTACTACCGCCCCGAGGAGCTGGAGGTGATCGTGGATCGCACCGCGGGAATCCTCGACGTCCGGATCGACGCCTCGGGCCGGACCGAGGTGGCCCGCCGCTCCCGCGGCACCCCGCGGATCGCCAATCGTCTCCTTCGCCGGATTCGCGACTACGCCCAGGTTCGCGCCGACGGCGTCATCACCGCGGAGGTCGCCACCGCCGCCCTCGACCTCCTTCAGGTGGACACCCTGGGCCTCGACCCCATGGACCGCCGGTACCTCGAAGCGCTGATCACCAAGTACGGCGGCGGCCCCACCGGCCTCGGCACCCTGGCCGCCACGGTGAGCGAGGAGCCGGAAACCCTGGAAGACGTCTACGAGCCCTTCCTCCTCCAGCAGGGGTTCATCGAACGCACGCCGCGGGGCCGGGTGGCCACCGACCGCGCCTACCGGCATCTGGGGATCACGCGCGGCGGCGGACCCGCCCCCCAGAGGGACATCTTCGAGGCCTCGTAGCCCGCCGGCGGCCGCCCCGGGGGATCTCCGGGCCCCGCGGGAAGGGGTGGACCGCCACCCTCCCCTTGGCTACCATGCTGACTCCGAGCGTGACCCTGAACCTGTTCCGGCGCCAGGACCCGGGCGAGGCGTGAAGCCCCCGGCGCGCCGGTCGCCACCCCGGACGGGCGGCCCATGCACATCTCCGATTTCGAATACGACCTTCCCCGCGAGCTGATCGCCCAACATCCCCTCGCCAAGCGCGACGCGTCGCGGCTCCTGGTGATGAACCGCGCCGAGGGGACGATCGAGCACCGCGACTTCGGCGAGCTTCCCTCGATCCTCCAGTCCGGAGACCGGCTGGTGGTGAACGACACCCGGGTCATTCCCGCGCGGCTGCTGGGCACCCGGCCGGGGGGAACCGCGGAAACCGAGGTCCT
>CAYRIJ010000096.1:4432-12482 GCA_964424285.1 uncultured bacterium | reverse complement strand
GTCAGGCGGCGAGGGATCCTCGGGGCTGCACCGCGGGGCCTCGCGTTCGACCCAACCGGCCCCCGGCCGGTCCGCCCCGCCACGGGAGCCGCCGGTCGCCACCGGATCGACCCAGCGCGTTACCCGGCAAGCGTTCTCCTGACCTCCCGGCGGACCCGCACCGATGTTTCACGTGAAACACGGGCCCCGGAGAACCCGCCGCGGAATTTTTGATTCAAGCGGGACTGGGGGTTAGAGACAGGATTCCGCGTAGGCATTGACATCGCGGGCCTGGGGTCGCACCATAGCCCAGGAAGACGATCTGAGCCGACTGCGGGCAAATCTCTCAGCTCCAGGCAAGATAGGCGCTTATGGAGGGCGGCGGTCTTGCGGTGAGCTTGGCGCTCACCCTGTCCTCGTCTCGACACCCCCCGCCTTACCCTTGTGATACATAGAGTTGAGCGCCCCGGACTCTCCCTGCGGACTCTCCGATCCCGCGGAGCCGCCCTGGGGCGTTTCCGGGCGAGTCAGCCCCGTCGGAAAGGAAGCACGACGTGAGCCGGATGATCGCGATAGCCAATCAGAAGGGGGGCGTGGGGAAGACCACGACGACGGTGAACCTTGCCGCCGCCCTCTCGGAGTCGGGGCGGCGTATCCTCGTCCTGGACCTGGACCCTCAGGGCAACGCGGGAAGCGGTCTGGGGGTCCGCGGGAACGACGTCCCCAACGGCATCTACGAGGTGATGACCGACTCCTGTTCCTTTCAGGAGGCCATCACCGCCACCTCGGTGGCCGGGGTGGATCTCCTCCCGTCGGGTCAGCGGCTGATCGGCGCGGAGGTCGAACTGGTCTCCCAGCCGGAGCGGGAGAAGGTGCTCCGACGCCATCTGGAGCCGATACGGACGCGCTACGACTATATCCTCGCGGATTGTCCGCCTTCGCTGGGGCTCCTCACCGTCAACACCCTCACCGCGGCCGACGCGGTCCTGATCCCCATTCAGACCGAGTACTACGCCCTCGAGGGACTGACCCAGCTTCTCAATGCCATCCGCCTGATCCAGCAGTCGCTGAATCCCCGGCTGGAAATCGAGGGAATCCTCCTCACGATGTACGACTCCAGGCTCAACCTCTCCCAGGAAGTGGCGGAGGAGGCTCGGAAGTTCTTCGCCGGCAGGGTCTATCAGAGCGTCATCCCGCGCAACGTCCGGTTGAGCGAGGCGCCCTCCTACGGCATGCCGGTCCTCAAGTACGATCATGCCTGCGTCGGATCACAGAGCTATCTTGCTCTGGCACAAGAGATTATGGCGCACGAGCCACAACCGCAACCCCAGAGGGAGATGGTGCCCAATGAGTAGAAAGGCGCTTGGCCGGGGCCTGGAGGCCCTCATTCCCGTGTCGTCCGGCGACCCCGCCCCCACCGACGGAGCCCCCCGGGTCGACGCCGGCGACGGCGCGCCCCGCATGGTGCCGGTGGAGCGGATTCGCCCGAACCCCTTCCAGCCCCGCAACCAGTTCAACCCCGAGACCCTGACCGAGCTGGCGCGTTCGATCGAGGAGAACGGCCTCATTCAGCCCCTCGTGGTGCGCGCGGCGGAGAACGGAAATTTCGAACTCATCGCCGGAGAGCGCCGGTTCATGGCCTCGAAGCAAGCCGGGCTGCAATCGGTGCCGGTGGTGGTCCGCCAGGCATCCCGGCGCGAGATGCTGGAAGTGGCTCTGGTGGAAAACCTCCAGCGTGAGGATCTGAACCCCATCGACGAAGCGGAGGCCTTCGAGCGTTTGGCCACGGAGTTCGGGCTGACTCAGGAAGAGATCGCCTCCCAGGTCGGGAAGAGCCGCACCGCCGTGACCAACTCCCTTCGTCTTCTCGGGCTCGAGCGGGAGATCCTCGATCTTGTTTCACGTGGAACGCTCTCCGCCGGTCACGCCCGCGCCCTTCTCGCCGTTCCGGCGGGCGCGCCGCGGAGCCGGCTGGTGAAGGAAATCGTGGAGAAGGGCCTCTCCGTGCGCCAGGCCGAAGCCCGGGCCCAGGGAGAGAAACCGCGGACCGCCAAGGCGGTGGCCCGGAAGCGATCGCATCCCGCCCTGGAAGCGTGGGAGGACCGCCTGCGGACGCGATTCGGCACCCAGGTGCGAATCGTCGGGGGGATCGGCCGGGGCAAGATCGAAGTCCATTACTTCAGCGAGGAAGACCTCGAGCGCATCCTCGATCTGACCGGCGTCGGTTCGGGGCTGTAGGAGCGGGGCGTGGAGCCGGGGCCTCCCGAGCATCGACATATTTCCCTGCAAATCACCCCGCCCGGGCGCGGCCGCCCGATCGCGTTGAGCGTCGCGCCCATCTGGGCCTGGTTGGCGGGGGTTCTCCTGGTCGCGCTCCTCGGGGCGGGAGTGGTGGCCGTCGTGACCTACATCGAGGCCATGAACCGGCTCAAGGACTACTCGTCGCTGGAGGTGGAGGTCGAAGCCCTGCGCCGCCAGAACGCCGCGGTGAAGGAGCTGGAGCAGGAGCTCACGCAGCTCCGTGAGCTGCAGCGGCAGATGCTGCATCTGGCCGGGATCCAGCCGGCCCTGGGGGTCTCGGACAGCCTGGCCGAGAACCTGCCCGGAAGCGCGGGGGCGAGCGGCGCCCTGGGCGGGCCCACCGCCGACGTTCTGGTGTTCTGGCCCCTGGAGGGGAAGATCCTGAAGGACTTCGGCCCCCGGCATCCGGGCGTGGACATCGGCGCCCCGCGCAAGCGACCGATCGTGGCCTCCGGGGACGGGGTCGTGTCGTTCTCGGGGAAGGACAAGTCCCTCGGAAACCGCCTGGTGCTGGATCACGCGGATTCACTTCAGACGGTTTATGCCGACAATGAACTGAACCTGGTTGCGGAAGGAGACAGCGTGGAGGCCGGTCAGGTGATCGCCCTGGTGGGGGCCGGGTCGGAAGGCCCCGATCCCCATCTTCATTTCGAGGTCCGAAAGGCGGGCAAGCCGATGCCGCCTCGGGAGGCGATCCCGGAACTCTTTCCGAACGATTGAGTCCGGGCCGACCCCGGCCGGGCTCCCGCCCTCGTGGTGCGGGGCTCGCGGAAGGGACGGGGGCCGCTCGGGACCTCGGAGCGCCCGGCGCTCCGGCAGCATGGACAAACCGCGGGGGTGGAGATCCTCCGCCGGCGAGCAGACGAACTCGAGAAGACCCAGGGGGCACCCCAACGAGAGTGGAGGAAGCATCATGGCCATGTTCGGATCCAAAGAGAAGGAACCCATCGCGACGCCGGTGCCGAGCAGCGGCGGGAATCGGGAGAAGCGCGTGAACAGCCTGATCGGAGAGGGATCGAGTTTCACCGGCACCCTCCGCATCGAGGGCACCCTGGTGGTGAACGGAGAGTTCGAGGGGACGTTGACCTGCGGCGACGTCCTGATGGTGGGAAAGGGCGGAAAGATCAAGGCGGACGCCGACGTCCACAGCGCCACCATCGCCGGGCGCGTCGAGGGTCGCATCTTCGCCAAGGAACGCGTGGAGCTCCAGACCGGATGTCACTTCAAGGGCGACGTCCACGCCAAGTCCTTCATCATTCAGGATGGCGTGTTCTTTCAGGGCAACTGCGCGATGGGCGAGGAGCAGAAGTCGGGGCCGGTGGCCAAGGAGCCGGCCGGCGGCGGGAAGCCCGACCTCGGGATCCTCAAACAGTCGTGATCTCTTGAGCCGACCGCCGCGCCCCGCGCTGTGGAGAACCCCGCCGGAGTGTGGAAAAGTCGGAACCCGTTGAGGAACAAAATGTTCCGGGATGGGGACATCGTCCGGTTGGTGTCTTTTGCACACGACAACCCGGCCCGCTGAGGTCGCCGGGGACGTCGGATTTCCGACGTTCCGGTGGTCGGTCCGGGATGGATCCCGGTCGGAGGGGGCCTTCAGGCGAGCCGCCGGGGAGGTGGAGATCGATGAGCACCGCTCGGAAGATCAAGCTCGGTCTGGGAATCCTGGGATTCCTTCTCGTTCTGATCATCGCGCTGCAAAACCATCAGCCGGTGGACATCCGGGTGCTCTTCTGGAGCGCGCGGGTCGACCAGCTCCTGCTCATTCCCCTGCTCTTCGCGTTGGGGATCGGGGTGGGACTCCTCTGGGCCTGGGGCATGCGCCGGAGGCGTGACCGCCGCCCGGACTGAGGCCGGTCGGACCGAGGGCGAAGCCCGAACCGAACGCCCCCCATCCCGCGCGGTGCGAAGACCGCGTGCGGCTACCCGCGCACCGGCAGGACGGCCAGGGCGTGGGGCACGATGAGAACGCGCGCGTTCTCTCCCGCCGCAACGAGCAACCGTTCCACCGCCGTCCCGGGATCCGGGGCGGCCTCCATGTGGCAGTCGGTCACCACCGCCGGGGCCTCGGAGCCGACCACCAGGGCGCGGTAGCGGGCCAGGGCGCGCGCCACCATGAAGGCGCGTTGTCCCCCCGCCCCGAAACCCTGACGCCGCAGGAGCCGCAGGACCTCCTCGGGGGAGGCGCCCGCCCGCATACGGGCCAGGAACTCCTCCTCCCCGGGACCCTGTCCCGCCCCCTCGGAGCAGCGGGCGGGGATGACGATCCACCCGCCGTCCCGGAGCACCGGCGCCGGCGAGAAGGCCAGGTAGGTCAGCGCGCGCGAGGCCTGGTAGAGGTTGGCGTCCTTGGGGGCCCCTACCCCGGCCAGCACCACGTCGAAGGTCTCGGGGCCGACGGGGATCCAGGTCACCGGGGCGAGGCGCTCGGTGAGCGTGGCCAGCACCGCTCCCGGCTCCCCGGCCGCCGCGCCCACCAGGCTTCCGTCGCCGTCCAGGGCCACGTTCAGCACGAAGCGAAGACCGGCCCGGCGGGAAATGGCCTCGAGGGCGGCGTGAACCGGGTTGTCCTCCAGGCGCCCGAGCCGGGTTCCGACGTGCTCCAGGAACGCGATCCCGTGCAGCACCCGAATCGTCTCCGCCCCCGCGCACCCGATGGCCACCGTCTTCCGCCCCCCCGAGAAACCCGCGTACTGGTGGGGCTCGACGACTCCGGTGGCGACGACCAGGTCGCTCTCCACGATCCGTCGATGGAGGTGGACGGGAACCGGAACCGGAAGGGTCACTTCGAGTTCGGCGGCGTCGGGGAAGAGGGTGCCAAGATCCCGGTACTCCGCCGACTCCGCACCCTGGGCCTCCTCGACCCGGAACCGCCGCCCGGCCGGGCCGAGCTTGGCCTCCCGCTCCCCGGCGGTGGTGTGACGGTGCATGCCGAGGGCCACCAGGACGGTGACGTCCTCTTCCCGGACCCCGCCGGCGGCAAGCTCCTCGAGAAGCAGGGGGAGGAGGAGGTGATCGGGGGAGGGGCGGGTCGCGTCGGTGATCGCCACCGTCACCGTCATCCCCGGGCGGGCCAGCTCGCGGAGCCGAGGCCCCGCCGCCGGGCGGACCAGCGCCTCGCGGGCCGCGGTCTCCACGGAGACGGACGAGGTCGCCGAACGCGGCCGGGCCTCCCGGACGTCCCAGGACGCGGGCAGGGAAAAGCTGAGGGAGGCTTCGCCATAGGGAAGCTGGACCGTCGGCGGCATGCCCCGGAGCATAGCACCGTGGGTCACCCCGGCCGCCTCACGCGGCACGCTGACGCCGCTCCCGCGCAGTGATACTCTCGTCGGCGTTCTCGTCGGGGCCACCGCGACGATTCGCCCGGAACCCGGGCCCAGGAGAGGGGAGAGCAGGATGGAGATGCCCGTTCGGGGCCGGCGCTCCGCGATCGCGGTCGCCGAGCGCGACCGGCAGGTGGGTCGGGTCCTCTGGATCGTCCTCGGCCTGAACCTCCTGGTGGCCGCGCTCAAGCTCGTGTTCGGGCTTCTTTCCGGGGCCCTCAGCATGGTGGCCGACGGGTTCCATTCCGCCCTCGACGGTACCAGCAACGTGGTGGGGCTCGTGGGGATGAAGGTGGCGCGGAAGGCCCCGGACGACGACCACCCCTACGGACACCGGAAGTTCGAGGCCCTGGCCGCCCTGGGGATCTCCCTCTTTCTCTTCCTGACCTGCTGGGAAATCGTGAGCCAGGTCCTGGCGCGGTTTCACGAGAGCCACCACGTGGACGTCCGTCCCATCACCTTCGGAGTCATGCTCTTCACCATGGCGGTCAACCTGGCGGTCACCCGTTACGAGCGCGGGCAGGGGAAGAAGCTCCGGAGCATGATCCTCCTCGCCGACTCCAAGCACACCCAGAGCGACATCTTCGCCAGCTTCGGGGTGCTCATCTCCCTGGTCGCCGCCCTGTTGAATTTCCCGGTGCTGGATCTGCTGATGGCGGTGGGGATTGCCGGTTTCATCGCCTGGTCGGGCTACACCATCGTGGCCGAGGCGTTCTCCGTCCTCGCCGACTCCCAGCGACTGGACCCCGACGAGGTGGCCCAGATCGCCTCGGGGGTCGAGGGGGTGACGGGAGCCCACCGGGTCCGGAGCCGGGGCCTCCCCGACGACATCCACGTGGATCTTCATCTCCACGTACCCCCCGGGATGTCCATTGCCCGGGCCCATGAGCTGGGCCACGAGGCTTCCGAGCGGATCAAGCGGGAGATGGCCGGGGTGACCGACGTGGTGGTCCACGTGGAGCCCGAGGGCGATCACGAAGACTAGCGGCGCGGCCCCCAACCTGCTATGTTCTCCGCCCCCACCTTTCCCTACAAGATGGGGCGGGTTTTCCAACCCACTGGATTTCAGGGATTTCCGCCCGACAAAGTCCGGTTTCCGGCCAACTGTTTTGTGGAATTTCGTTTTTTGGGGAACAACTACCTGGGACCGAGGTAGTACCGTATGCCGACGCGGAAATGGGCCCGGGTTTGACAGCCGGACTCCCGCGTCACAGGTTTGGGGGCCTACCCTGTAGCATTGGTGCCCTCCGGATGGCGCCGACTTATTGGCGCTGTTAGTCCGGTCGGCCACGGTGCCAACGGGGGCGGGACCCCCCTTCTTCTCCGGCGGGAGCCGGGGGATGGTCCGAGAGAGACGCCGCTACCTCCCAGCGCGATCCAGCGGACACGCAGCGAAGAGACACGAGAGAGAGACGGGGTCGAGTCAGGCACCCTCGACCCGGGATGAGCCCGCCCCAACCGGCGGGCTCTTCCAATTCCCCCCCCTGGAGTTGCCGCTCTCCCGCGGATCGGCGCGGCCGGACGGGAGATCCCGGCGGACGTCCCCGGCCCGGCGGTCAGGCCAGACCGTTCCGGAACCACTCCTGGGTGGCGGCCAGGACCCGCTCCAGCGGGGGCGGCGTGCCCTCGAAGGGGTGCGCGGCGCCGAAGGTGTGCCCGGCGCCCTCCACCAACAGGAGCTTCCCGAGCCCGGGGTCCACCCCCCGGGCGAGCCGGGTCGCCTCGTCGGGGGGAACCCCGTCATCGCGGGTCCCGTGGATGATGAGGGTGGGGATCCGGAGCCGGCCGGCGGCGGCCACCGGGTCATAGGCCTCGGCATGGGCTTCGATGTCCTCGAGGAGCCCGAGCCCCAACCGGAAGATCTGCCCGGTGCGGGCGTTTTCCACCTCGAGGTAGCCCCGCTCCCGCCAGAGGGCCTTCTCCGCCTCGCTGTACCGCCGAAAGGTGGCCACCGCGGCCCACGTGACCAGGGCACGGATCCGGGGATCCCGGCCGGCCCGGACCAGGGCCACCCCGCCGCCCCGGCTGTGACCGAGCGCGCCGATCCGCCGCACGTCCGCCCCGCCGAGGGGGATCTTCCGGCCGGCCACTGCATCCAGGACGGAACCCAGATCGTCCAGTTCCTTCCCGATGGTATTGGCCTCGAAGCGGTCGAACTCGGTGAAGGTCTCGGGATCGTCGCCGATCCCCCCACCGGAAAAGTTGAAGGTCACCAGGGCCAGGCCCGCCCCGGCCAACCGCCGCCCGGTCTCCGGCCAGAACCCCCAGTCCTTGAACCCCTTGAACCCGTGGCAACCCACCACCACCGGAACGCCGCGCGGGTCGTCGGGAAGGTAGATATCCCCACGGATGAGGCCGTGAGGGGCGTCGGGGAGCTGGAACGGGATCCGGTTCATGCAAACCCTTTCTTGAGAATCGACCCCGAAACGCGCGGGTCCGGGAAAGCGGGG
>CAYRIJ010000096.1:0-4332 GCA_964424285.1 uncultured bacterium | reverse complement strand
GGCGTTGAGCGGAGTGGACCCCGGGGGCATGAAAATGCCGCCACTGCAGACTTGCTGGCCGCTATAGCAGGCCTGCCCGCCGAACGGGGATTCCGACGGTGTGGCGGCACTCACAAATGTAGGTCCGGGTCCGGAGATGGTCAAGCGGTATGTTAAAAAATCCGAAAGCACAGTGATTTCAGGGGTTAGGTTCCATCCACACGCGTCTTTGTCAGACATCACGCACGGGATTTCCCGCCCCGCGAGACCGGCCACGGCGTGGCGATGGGCATGCGGCGGCCGCTTCCGAACGCCTTGGGGGAGATCTTGAGCCCGGGCGCCGCCTGCCGTCGCTTGTACTCGGCCCGGGCCACCATGCGCACGATGCGCTCCACGACTTCCCGCGGTTGTCCGCGCGCCACCAGGTCCTCTTCGCGGAGACCGTCCTCGATGTAGCCCTCGAGGATCGCGTCCAGGAGCTCGTAGGGGGGGAGCGTATCCTGGTCGGTCTGGTCGGGCTTGAGTTCCGCCGACGGGGGTTTCGTGAGCACGCTCTCCGGAATCATCTCCCGCATGCGGTTCATCTCGCGGGCCAGGTCGTACACCATGACCTTGGGCACGTCGCTGATCACCGCGAGCCCTCCGGCCATGTCGCCGTAGAGCGTGCAGTAGCCCACCGCCAACTCGCTCTTGTTCCCGGTGGTGAGCACCAGGTGCCCGAACTTGTTGGAGAGCGCCATCACCAGGAGCATGCGGGCGCGGGCCTGGATGTTCTCCTCGGCGAGCCCGGTCTCGGTGCCCGCGAACAACCCGGCGAGCGTCTCCAGCGAGGCCTCGAAGATCGATTCGATGGGCAGCACTTCATAGTGGATTCCCAGGTTTCGCGCCACCGCTTCCGCGTCCGTATTGCTGGTCGCGCGGGTATAGCGGCTGGGTAGCGCGATCCCCCACACGTTTTCCGGCCCCAGGGCCTCGGCCCCCAGGGCGGCCACCACCGCCGAGTCGATTCCACCCGAGAGCCCGAGGATCGCGGTCCGGAACCCGCACTTCCTCGCGTAGTCCCGGAGCCCCAGGACCAGGGCGCGATGGACGGAGGAGATCTCCTCCGGTTCCGGCCGGACCGCGGGGGGAGACTCCGGGAACGCGGCCGCCGTGGGGTCGACGGAGTGGGCCGGGGTCACCCGCACCGCGCCCGCCTCCTCCGCCACGTCCACGAACAGGATCTCCTCCTCGAAGGGCCGGCCGCTGGCCGCCAACTCCCCCGAGGCATCGAAGACGAACGCCTCGCCGTCGAAGATCAGCTCGTCGTTTCCCCCCACCAGGTTCGAGTAGAGAAGCGGCAGGTGGTGGCGTCCGACGTGGCTCCGGAAGATGGAGCGGCGAAGCGGGCCCTTCCGGCCGTAGAAGGGGGAGGCCGAGATGTTGACGAGGATCCGGGCTCCGTTTCGGGCCAGCTCCTCCACCGGATCGCGCCGATAGAGCCGCCGGGGCCAGAAGTTCTCCTGGTTCCAGGCATCCTCGCAGATGTGAAGCCCCCACCGGATCCCACCGAACTCCACCGGCCGGGCGGGTTCGGGATCGGGCTCGAAGTAGCGGGCCTCGTCGAAAACGTCGTAGGTGGGGAGGAGCTTCTTTCGCACCTCGTGGCGGACCCGGCCCTCCGCGCAGAAGAGGGCCGCGTTGTGGAGGGGTTTCCCCGACGCCCCGGGGTTGGGCACGGGGGCGCCGAAGACCAGGCCGGCGGCCCCCGTCTCTCCGGCCAGCCGGTGGACCGCGTCCTCCACCTCCCGCAGGAAGTCGGTGAGATCGAGGAGGTCGCGCGGGGGATACCCGGTGAGCGCCAGCTCCGGAAAGACCACGAGCCCGGCCCCCCGCTCGGCGGCGCGCCGGTACCACGCGAGGATGCGGGCGGCGTTTCCCCCCAGGTCCCCCACGGTGGCGTTGAGCTGACACAGCGCGACGCGCATAAATCCGTTCCTCCTCGAGCGATCAGTCTATCATTTGGGGCGGGAAGCCCTCCCGGGGGGCGCGTTGCCGTGAACCGACCGCGGTGGTAGCGTCCCCGCGGGACTATTCAGTTCAACCAGGAGGCCCACGCCTTGGAATCGCCAACGTCCACGCCCGAGGGGACGGCGGGTGGGTCCCGAGAGCCCACCGCGCGTCATCGCCGCATTCTGGCCGTCGTGAACCCGGTGGCCGGACCGCGCGGGTCCCAACGGGCGGCCAAGGACCTGCGCGAGCGGGCGGCGAAGATCGGCGTGGACCTGGACGTGGTGGAGACCACCCCCGACGTGGACGGTTTCGCCGCGGTGAACGCGAAGCCGACCGATACCCCCTACGACTGCTACCTGGTTCTGGGGGGGGACGGCACGGTGATGGAGGTCGCGAACGCGGCCATGCGGGACCGGATCCCGCTCGGGATCATCCCCCGGGGGACCGCCAACGCGGTGGCCTGGCACTTCGGCCTCCCCTTCGACGTGGGGCAGGCGCTCAAGGTGGCGGTGGAGGGGAAACCGATCCTGATCGACGTGGGCCGAACCCGCCACCGCGACTTCCTGATCATGGCCGGCCTGGGATACGACGCCGCGATCGTCCGGGACGCCACCCGGCTCCTGAAGCGCCGGTTCGGGTTCCTTGCCTATCTCTACGCCGCCCTCAAGAACCTGGGGCGGCGGCCCAACACCTTCCGGCTCTACCTGGACGACGCTCCCCCCGTCCGGGTCCGCGGGATGAGCGCGGTGATCACCAACATCGGGAGCCTGGCCGGCAACTTCCGCATGATCCGTCAGGTGAACCCCCAGGACGGAAAGCTCGACGTGATCGTCATCGCCATGGAGAACTTCGGCGACTTCTTCCGGCTCCTGTTCTGGGGGCTCCTGGGGAAGCTCGAGCAGGATCCGCGCGTGCGGTACTTTCAGGGCTCGCGGATCCGGGTGGAGTGCCGGCCGCTGGCCCCCCTGGAGATCGACGGCGACGAGATCCATGGCCGCCATCGCGAGCTGGAGGCCGAAGTCCTCCCCGAGGCCCTGACCCTGATGGTCCCGGTCGAGGGTCGAAGCCGCTTCCCCTGGATGCCCGACGTCACCTGGACCCCCTCGGGGATCAACCTCCCCAAGGGGCCGATGTCCGGACGGCCCTGAGCCGGGAAGTTCCCGGCCCGAAGGGCCTCGAGCCGGACCGGCGCGGGCCGGCCCCGCGCGGAGCCGGGCCCCGCCCCGCTAGTGGTTCTTCAGCTTGAAGCCCTCGGGGATCTCGAACACCGAGGCGTCGTCCACCCCCGACTTCACCTGCTCCACGGTGCTGGTGGTGCGGAAGAGCACGCCGGGATCGAGCGGAGCCGACTCCTCCTCCTTCTTGTCGTCCTTCTTGATGGCCTTGGCCGCCAGCTTCTTCCCGAACCCTCCCAGGCTCAGTCCCCCGCCGGAGTCCTTCTCCTCTTCCTTCTCGCGTTCCTGCTTCGCCTTGGCCTGGGCGGCCTTGATCTGGGCCATCTGCTCGGGGCTCAAGTCCGCCCCGATGGTCATGGTGGTCTGCATGGGATAGCCCGTGAGCTCCGAGGCGGTCTTCTGGAACTCGTCCATGGAGATCCCGGCCGACGACAGCGCGGCGGCGAACATGGCCCCGCTCTCCTTCATGTCCGCTCCCGCGGTGGCCCCGAACTGCTTCGCCAGCTCCTGCATGTCGGCGGCGCACGGCGCGTCGGCGGCCAGCCACACGTCGTAGGTGAGCTTCATGGTGACCTTCTCGTCGCTGTTCTGGTCGGTGAAGGTGGAGAGCAGGGTGAGCACGGTCTCCTCGGTGTTGTAGCCCGCGATCTTCTTCTTCGCCCCGGTCTTCTTGACGTCCACCTTGACGTCGGCCTTCTGTCCCTCGGGCGCCTTGGGGGTCGACGCCCCCGAACCCGACGCGTCGGGCTGGGAGGCGGCGGCCTTCTTGAACTCCTCCGCGCTCTTCTCCATCTGCTCCTTCATCTGCGCGAACGAGAACTCGGTGTAGGACTTGTCCCCCAGGTCCACGTCCCAGATGAGCCCCTTGTCGAGCCGGGTGATGGTGTAGCTCCTGGAGTCCTTGGTGAGCGCCTTCAGCACCGAGTTCTTGAGATGGGACTGGCTCTTCTCGGCCATCCGCCCCCCCGAGACCCAGGTTTCGGAGGTGCCCTCGGTGGCCCCGAGACCGCCGAAGCCGTCGGAGGTGGACGTGCTCTTCACGTAGCAATCGGCCCCGGCCGACCCCGCCATGAAAACGATCAACCCGGTCGTGAATGCAAGCAAGCGAACCGTGAAACGCATTGGATGTGCCTCCTCCGGCCGGGGGCCGGCGCTTGGGGGTCCCGCGGGGAAACGGGTCAGTCGG
>CAYRIJ010000095.1:8474-12522 GCA_964424285.1 uncultured bacterium | reverse complement strand
TCGATCCAGCCCACCCCGCCGAAGCCGAATCCCGAGCCCCAGGCCGTGGCCTCGTAGACGTCGTCGCCGGCCCCGAGGTCCACCACCGCCGCGACCCCCAGGATCGCGCCTCCCGGGCCGGCGCGCCCCGAGTCCGCGGGGGCGTAGCGATCGTTCCCGCCCAGGTCCACCACCACCGACGCCGGTTCGTCCCCGGAGGTGGAACCCGGGCCCTCGTAGACGTCGTCGCCGCCCAGATCCAGGACGAGCAGGTAGCTTCCGTGGTAGCGGTTGGCGCCCGCCCCCCCCACCGCGACCCGCCCGAGGGGCGAGGCCCAGTCGAACTGGAACTCGCCCTCCGCCGCGGGAAGCGCGGCCAGGGCGGCCGACGCCGTGTCCACCTCTTCCGCCAATCGCACCGCCCCACGAGTGAGCGCGCGAAGATCCAGGCTCGAAAGCTCCCGCTCGAGTTCCCGGGTGTCGTCCTCCGCGGTCTCGTCCCCCCGAGCCGCCGCGTTCCGGAGCGCCGCCGCGGTCCGTTTCCCTTTCGCCCCGAAGATCCCGCCCCGGTCCAGCTCCGAACGATCCACCTCGCGGTTCCGCCGCGCCGCGGCCGAGCGGGAGGCCAGGATCAGCGCCGCCAGCTCCCGCGCGGTGGCCGGGGCCAGGGTCGCCTCCTCGCGGGTCACCGTCTCGCGGTCCTTTCCCTGGAACCGTTTCCCGGTCCCGGTGAAGAGCGCCGCCATGGCGGTGGTGACCGGGGTGGACGAAGCCATCACCGCCCGCTCCTCGGCCGCGAGCACGGTGTCGGGGAGCGGAGCCACCGAGACCTCGGGCTCCCCCAGATCGGCGAGGAGCGCGATCACCCGCGACACCGAGCCCGCCCGGGCCAGCTCCCGGGCCGCCCCCTCCAGGGTGGCCGGCGCCCGGCCGGGCTCGTCCATCACGTACTTCTGGAAACGGAGCCGCCCCGCCGGCTCCCCCATCAGCGCCAGCGCGGCGGGGTCGACGCGGAACGCTTCCGGCGTGGTGCCGTCCAGCGCGGCCAGGGTGTCGAGCACCGCCCGAAGGCGCGGGGAGTCGCATACCAGGGTGTCGGCCGCCGCGGCCGTGGACCACGGGCCTCCGGTCGCCCCCGATCCGGCACTCACCGTGGTGTCCCCCATGACGACCTGCGCCGGGGCCTCGGACGCGCACGGTGCGAGGCCCAAGGCCAGCACCACCCCCAGGAGAGCCGAGGCCGCTCCGCGACTCAAGCCGCCGGCTCCCGCGCCTGCGCTTCGGGAAGGCCGGAGAGGATCGCCTCGCGCACCCGGGCGGAGAGCGCGGGAATGTCCGCCCGGGTGAGCCCGGCGGTGGGAATGGGCGGGTGGATGATCACGGTGATCCGGCCCATCCGCGGGAGGAGCTTCCGCTTCCCCAGGATCCGGCCGGTGTTCCGGATGGAGATCGGAAGGATGGGATAGCCGGTGTCCACCGCCACGTAGAAGCCCCCCTTCTTGAACGGGAGGAGCCGCTCGTCCGGGGACCGCGTTCCCTCGGGGAAGACGGCCAGCGCGATCCCCTTCCGCATGCGGCTCACCGCCTGGCGAAGCGCGGTCACCGCCTGCTCGCGGTTTCCCCGGTCCACCTTGATGTGGTGGGAGGCCCCCAGGGCCCAGCCCAGGAACGGCGCGCGGACCAGCTCCCGCTTGGCCACGAAGCGGACGGAAAGGCCCTTCAGAGCCACCACCGTGGCCGGGATGTCCAGGTAGCTTCGATGGTCGGCCATCATCACGCAGGCCTGGCCCAGGGGAAGGTGCTCGCGGCCCTCGGTCCGGACCGGGGCCAGGAAGCAGGCCAGCATGGTGCGGCTGTAGAGCTGCTGGGAGAACTCCATCCACACCGCGTGAGGATCGAAGGGAGCGCCCGCGAGATACAGGAGGCCGATGAACATGCTCCAGATCGCCGCCCAGAAATAGGCCCACGCCGCGAAGAGCACCCGAGCCGCCACGTTCATGGTCGAAGACTTTCGGGGGAACCGCCGGATCCGGTCAAGGGAGGAACGGAACGAGAGGCGGGGCGGAGACCGGAATCTCCGCCTCCGGTTCGAGGGACCGGCGGAGGGAGGCCGGGCCTCCCCCCGCGTCGAAACCCACTCTCCCGCGGGACTCAGGCGCCCGCGGGCTCAGTACCCCAGCTCGCGGATCCCCGAGAGCACCTCGGCCGCCGACTTCCGGAGGGCGTCGCCCTCGGCGTCGGCCAGGGGAAGCTCCAGGATCTTCTCCACCCCGCCCGCGCCCAGGATCACCGGCACGCCGACGTAGGTGCCCTCGACCCCGTACTGCCCGGTGCAGTAGGCGGCGGCGGGGAGGAGGCGCTTCAGGTCGAGCAGGATGGACTCGACCATCTGGGCCGCGCTGGCTCCGGGGGCGTAGAACGCGCTTCCCGACTTCAGGAGCGCGACGATCTCGCCGCCCCCCTTCCGGGTGCGCTCGACCAGGCGATCGATGGTGGCCTGGTCCATGAGGTCCACGATGGTGACCCCGCTCACCGTGGAGTAGCGCGGAAGCGGCACCATGGAGTCGCCGTGGCCGCCCAGCACCATGGCCTGCACGTCGACCGGAGCCACGTCGAGCTCGGCGGCGATGAAGGCGCGGAAGCGGGCGGAGTCCAGCACCCCGGCCATCCCCATCACCCGGTTGGGCGGGAAGCCGGTGGTCTTCATCATGTGGTAGGTCATGATGTCGAGCGGGTTGGAGACCACCACCACGAAGGCGTCGGGGGCGTTCTTCTTGATCTCGGCCCCGATGCTCCCCACGATCTCCGCGTTCTTGGTGAGGAGGTCGGTCCGGCTCATGCCCGGCTTCCGGGGGAAGCCCGCGGTCACCAGGACCACGTCCGAGCCCTTCAGGTCCTTGAAATCGTTGCTGCCGGAGACCTTGGAGTTGTAGCCGCGCACCGGGCCGGCCTGGAGCAGGTCGAGCCCCTTCCCCTGGGGCACGCCGTCGACGATGTCCACCAGGACGACGTCGCAGAGCCCGCGGTCGGCCAGGTACAGCCCCGCCGAGGCCCCCACGTTTCCGCCGCCGCCGATCACGCTCACCTTCTTCATGATTCCTCCCCTCCCTTTCGAGGCTGGATGGTTGTCGTTCCCGCCGTCGGGCCGGCGGGGACGTTCAAACTGCGCTCACCGATCTGACCCGGGGCTTCCGCCCCCAAACGAAAAGACCATGGCCCGCGGCGTCGGCCGGGCGGGGCATGGTCTCATTCGACGTTTCGGACGGCGTGCGGCGCCTCCCGCCGGGGAGGCCGCCGGTGGCTTACTCGGAGGCCTCGATCGAGACTTCCTTCCGATCCTTGCCCTTGCGCGCAAATGTCACCCGCCCGTCCACCAGGGCGAACAGCGTGTCGTCCTTGCCCCGCCCCACGTTGACCCCGGGAAGGATCCGGGTGCCGCGCTGGCGCACGATGATGCTCCCCGCGGTGACCCGCTCTCCGCCGAAGGCCTTCACGCCGAGCCGTTGACTGTTGGAATCCCGGCCGTTCCGGCTCGATCCTACACCTTTTTTGTGTGCCATGAGTCAGCTCCTGAACGCTTCAAAGGGGTTCTGCCGGGCGGTCAGCCCTGGATGCCGTCGATGCGAATCTCGGTGTAGTCCTGCCGGTGCCCCCACCGACGGCGATACTTCCGGCGGCGCTTGAACTTGCCCGCCACGAGCTTGGGGGTGCGGGCGTGCACCATGACCTGGGCGGAGACCGAGGCCCCCTCCACCGTCGGGGTGCCCACCTTGACCGAGGCCCCGTCCTGGACCAGGAGGACCTCGTCCAGGGTCAGGGTGGCCCCTTCCTCGGCTTCGAGGAGGGGAACCCGGAGCACCTGGTCCTTTTCCACCCGGTACTGGAAACCGGCGACCTTGATGACTGCGAACATGAAACAAGCCTCCTAGCCCGGGTCGACCCCGGGCCGATGGGCGAGACGCCCTGGGGTAAGGACAAAGCGGGGGGGATGATACCAGCCCCCCCGGGCCGGGTCAACGATTTGGTCCGGGCCGGTTCCGGCCGGACCCCGGGCCCCCGGCCCCGGCCG
>CAYRIJ010000095.1:0-8374 GCA_964424285.1 uncultured bacterium | reverse complement strand
GGGACCCCGCCCGCGCCTCCGGCTCAGGGCCGGAAACGCTCGGTCACGTCCTCGTTGGTCCGGGGGAAGATGACCTTGACCTCCCCCCGCTTCAGCCGGGGGTCGTCCCGGACGTCGATCTGGAACTTGAACTTCTGCTCCAGACGGGCCAGCCGGTCCGCGCTCTCCGCGAACAGGTGCTGGGCCATCTCCGGCGAGACCCGGAGTTCGATCATCTTCTCCTGGGTGTTGACCCCGATCCGGTTCAAGAGGCGTTCGACCTTGAGCGCCACCGACTCCAGGCTCAGGACCTTGCCCAGCCCGGCGCAGCAGATGCAGTCGTTGGAGTAGTAGTGGAGAAGGCTCGGGCGTTCCCGCTGACGGGTCATCTCCACCAGCCCCAGATCCGACACCGCGAAGGTCTTGGTGCGGCTCCGGTCCCGCTTGAGGTTCTTCCGGAGCTCCTCCAGGACCGCCTTCTTGTTGGCCTCGGACTCCATGTCGATGAAGTCGAGGACGATGATCCCGCCGATGTCCCGGAGGCGGAGCTGGCGGCCGATCTCCCGCGCCGCCTCGATGTTGGTCTTGAGGATGGTCTCTTCCTGGTTCTTCTTCCCCACGAACCGGCCGGTGTTGACGTCGATGGCCACCAGGGCCTCGGCCTGATCGATCACGATGTAGCCGCCCCGCTTGAGCCACACCTTCCGCTCGAAGAGCTTGTCGATCTCGGATTCGATGCGGAAGGCGTCGAAGATCGGGAGCTTCCCCCGGTACTGGCGGACCCGGCTCACCAGGTCCGGAGAGACCGACTGGAGGTAGTCCCGCACCTCCTGGAAAACGTCCGGCGAGTCCACCGCCACGTCGTCCACGTCCTCGGTGAGGATGTCGCGGATGAGACCGGTGGCCAGGGAGAGTTCGCGATGGATGAGGGCGGGAGACGGCGCCGCCGCGCACCGCCGCTCGATCTTCTTCCACTGCTTGACCAGGTACCCCACGTCCTCCCGGAACTCCTCCCGGGAGCGTCCCTCCCCCGCCGTCCGGACGATGAGGCCCGCGTTCTTGGGGCGGATCTCCTTCAGGATCTTCTTCAGGCGGTAGCGTTCGTCCCGGCTGGGGATCTTGCGGGAGACCCCGATGTGGTCGGCCCCGGGCATGAACACCACGTAGCGGCCGGGGAGGCTCACCTGCTGGCTCACCCGGGGCCCCTTGGTGGAGATGGGCTCCTTGGTGACCTGGACCACGACCTCCTGGGACTTCTGGAGATGGTCCTCGATCTTGGGGGCGCTTTCGCGCCGGGGCTTTCGACGGGGAGCGCGTCCCCCCCGGCCGCCGCGGGCCGGCGGTCCCCCTCCGTTCTCGGCCTCGTCGTCGTCGTCGAGGAGGTCCACGTCGCCTCCCACCAGGGAGGCGGCGAGGTCGGAGGCGTGGAGGAACGCGGTCTTGGCCAGGCCGATCTCCACGAAGGCGGCCTGCATGCCGGGCAGGACGGCGTTCACCTTCCCCTTGTAGATGTCCCCCACGATGCGCCGGTCATCGGGCCGCTCCACCAGGAGCTCCACGAGCTGCTTGTCTTCCAGGATCGCCACCCGGGTTTCCTTCGGGTCGGCGTTGATAATGATCGACTTCTGCATCGAATCCTCATGAGACCGCACCCCCTCTTGGGGCCGTTTGCTGCCACCACGCGAAACCGGACGCAACGACGGCGAGCGGGTCGAGAACCTGGTTCCGACCGGGAATCATGAGGCCGCTCCGGTGAACCCGCAGCAGCCGCTCGTCGAAGTCCGCCCAATTGCAGAGGACGGTGGTGAGAAGTTCGGGGCGCACGCTGTCGGGACGGTTCAGAGCGAGGGTCAGACCCAACCGGGGACCCCCGTCCTCTCCGCGCTCGACCACGGCCCGAATCAGGGACGGTCTGGCATTGAATGTCCGTGAATCCTCGCCCCGCACCTTGGTCACCTCGATGGCCTTGGCGGCCAGGGCCCGGTCCACGCTCTCGCGCAGCCGGGCCTCCAGATCCTCGGAGGACATGCCCCCGAAGTGGTCCCGGACCAGGGTGGCGGGGAACGAAACTTCGTAAACTGCTATCTGGATCGCGCTGTTCAGCGAATCCGGCTCGGTGCGAATGGGGGCCTGTGCCGTCACCTGGAGCCCGACGGGAAGCGCCTGATTGAAGAGGGTGACAAAGGACTCCGGCACTTCCCGGGCGAAGGCGACGTCGAAGTATTCCGCGTCGCTGGTCATGCCGAGGGGTAGGGGGGGACCGAAGGAGAGCTTCGGCCTCCGTCCCTTGCCCTGGGACACGGCCAGCGGAAGCTGGGTCCGCCTAAACGCACGCTCAAGAGAGCGGGTCACATCCAGATGGGCGGTGAACCGCGCGGGTTCGCCTTTGGAGAAGCGCAGGCGGTATCTCTCCGCCTGACGGGCTTCCCGCCCTCTGCCCGCCCGCCGGGGCCGCCGGCCCGCCGTCCAGGCGGGCGCGCCGAACCCCGGGGTGGACGCGCCGGCGCCGGTGAGACCGGCCCGGGCGTCCGTCCGCTTCGAGGATTCCCCTCCCCCGTTTCCCAGGGGCGGGGACTCGAGCACGACGTGAGACCAGGGAGTAGGTTGGAGGTCGTCGGGAGGAAAGCCGGCGACCCCGAGGGCGGTCATCGCCTCTTCCCACCGCGACGCCGAGAACGCGTCGGGATCGGACTGGCGGCGCGCCCCCCGGCGCGACACCTGTTCCAGCACCGCGGCCGCCCGTTCGTCGCTCCGCAGGAGCAACGTCTCCACCCGGGCCGCCCGGGGGGAGCGAACGGAGACCTTGACCTTCCGCCGCGCCAGGCGGCGGCGCCATCCCTCGACGACGGCCAGGCATGCGTCCTCGTCGGTGGAAGCCTCCAACTCCCACCGGGTGTGCGGGCGGGGAACGAAAGGAACGACCTCCACGCTCAGCCGCGGGGCGCCGCCTTGCGGCGTCCGAATGGACTGAATCGCTTCCATCGTCTCCAACCATTCCTCGCGATCGTCTTCGGTCTCCCCGGGAAGGCCCAGGAGGACCTGGAGTCGGATGGCCGACCACCCGCCCCGCCACGCGGTCTGGGCGGCCTCGAACAGCCGCTCCTTGGTGAGCGGCCGGCCGATCAGCTCGCGGAGGCGCGCGGAGGGAGCCAGGGGCTCGAACGTGAACCGGGTGCGGCGCCCCTTGCGAAGCTCCCGGGCCAGGGCGGGAGCCACCCGGGCCGGGTCCACGTCTTCCAGACGAAACTGGACGCCGTAGGGACCGAACCTCTGGTTCATGGCTTCGAGGAGCGGCACGATCTCGGGATGGCGGCTCCCCGCCGCCGAGGCCAGGACCACCTCCCCGTGCCCGCTCGCCGCCAGCGCGGTCTCGGTTTCGCGAAGCACGCGCTCCAGCGAACGCACGCGGAGCAAGGCGGGCGCCGAGGCCGGATCGTCCACCCCCCGGTGCCGGGCGATCTCCACCACCAGCCCCTCCGCCTCGGTTTCCGCGTAGGGAACGATGGGGGTCTCGGGAATCGGGGGGAGATGGGCGAGCCAGCGGGCGCGCACCGGGGCTCCGGCCCCGTTTCCGTTCCGGTGTTCGGCCGCCGAGGCCTCGGGCTTGATCTCCGGAACCAGGATCCCGTCCCGGCCCTCGAAGAGCGCCCGGAGCTCGCTCCGCGGACGATCGCCGCGCCGGCGAAGCTCGCGCCCCACCTCGATCAGGTCCGGGGCGAAGGCCTCGGGATCCCCGACCAGGAAGGCGTCCACCCACGGAGCGGTGGGCCCGGGGGTGAGCGAAAGCTCCCCCGCCATCACCACCACCGGATCCCCGGCGGCGCGGAGAGCGGAACGGAGTTCCACCCGGGCCAGATCCAGCATGACCACCAGATCGGGAAGGTCCAGCATGCCGTCGGGAGCGGCGATCAGAAGATCGTAGTCCGCCAGCGGGCGCCGGGCCCCCAGACCGAAGAGCGGCACCTCCTGGCGCCGAAGCTCCGCTTCGAAATCCGGGGCGGGGGCGAAGGCGAGATCCACCAGCACCTCGTCCGGCTCTCCCGCCCCCCGCAGCGCATCGAGCAAACCGGGCACGCGCGCCCGGGCCAGGCCGGTCTCGAGGGGGCCGGGATAGACCAAACAGACCCGCACGCCGGCTCGATCGAAATCGGGAAGACGACCGTGGGCGAAAGGGTTTTGGTACCGGTTCGGCTTGGAGACCAGGGGGAGGACGCACTCCTCCAGCCGGTCCGTCACGAGTTCCATATGTCTTTATGATCCAACAGGATGAGGCCGGTCGGGGCCCGGGGTGCACACGGCCGCCGTTCCCAGGCCGGGACCCTGCCGACGGGAACCCTCGATGAGGGCCGATGTGCTGCAATCGTGCAAACTATCATGAGGGTTGCAGTTCCCTCAACGGCTTTCCCGCCGGTGGCCCGTGGAAAAACGGGACGCGGTCGGAACCGGGTTCACGACCGGCCGCCGGGGGAGCGATCTTCCCACGAACCGCCGCGGATGTCACCACGGGATATGAAGTTGGAGACCTTTCGCCGCCTCAGGCCAGGGCCAGGGCCACCGGAACCACCCGCGCCGCTCCCGCCGCCTCCAGGGCGCGGGCGGCGGCGAGCAGGGTGGAGCCGGTGGTAGCCACGTCGTCCACCAGGACCCAGCTTCGTCCGGCGATCCAGGCCCCTTCCCGGCATTCGAAGGCGCCGGCCACGTTCCCGGCGCGGCTCGATTCGGGGAGCCGGGCCTGGGCCCGGGTGGCCCGGGGGCGGCGGAGCGCGTCCGGGACCGGCGGACACCCCCACCGAGGCGCCGCCGCCCCGGCCAGGAGCCCGGCCTGGTTGTACCCCCGGGCCCGAAGCCGGGTGCGATGAAGCGGCACCGCGGTGAGGCAGGCTCCGGCGAGGCCCGGGTCCACCCGGTCGGCCAGGATCCGTCCCAGGGGCCGGGCGAGATCGCGCCGGCCGTGATACTTGAGCCCGTGCACCAGCGCGTCGAGGGGCGGCTCCATCCAGTAGGCGGCCCGGCCCCGCAGGCGGTCGTGGCCGGGACGCCGGCAAGCGGTCCCGGCCTCCCGGCCTCCCCCGGGACGCTCCTCGCTCCGGCAGGCGAAGCAGATCCACCCCGGCGGCGCGGGCCGGAGGGCGCGCCGGCACCTCCCGCAGATCCAGCGGCGCGGGCCGATCTCCTCGCCGCACCCCGGACAGAGGGGGGGAAGCAGGGTGTCGAGGAGGAGGCGCGCGGCGGCGCGGGCGGAACCCGGAAGGCGGCGCCCGGCTCGTTCAAGTCGGTTCACGATGACGGCTCGATCCGGCGGGGTATTCGGCGGGGTCTTCAGTGTAGCGCACCCCGGCGGGGACGGCGGGGTGCCCCCACGCGGGCCCGATGCGCTTCCTCTCCGGCCGCGGTCATTCCTTCCGGAGAAACACCACCACGTGGAAGTTCCGTTCCCTCCCCGCCGTGAGCTCCATCAGGCGCTCGTAGCGCGGGTCGTTCCGGAGCAGGGTGTCGGGAACGTCTCCCCAGAGCCGGGGCCCGTAGTGGTTCTCCCACAGCACCACGCTCCCCGGCCGGGCCCCGGCCAGATTCGCCCGGGTGAGCTTCGGGGTCCGGGCGGCGTCGTAGCGGTCGCGGCCGGAGAAGAAGGCGAACCAGGGATGGTTGGTGTAGACCACGGCGTTCCCCAGACCGAGCTGGTCGAGCTGCTCGGTGGCCGCCTTCACCGCCGCGCGCTCGGGATCGAGACCGATGGGGTGAACGGTGACCAGCGCCAGCGCCGCCGCCCCCATCCCCGCGGCCATCGCGGCCCGGCGTGGGGGAACGAGGCGCGGCCGGAACAGCACGAGCACCCCGCCCGCGGCGAGGACCGCGGTCACCACCCAGCGCCATTCCACCCGTCCCGGCCCGATGAAGGACTCCCCCACCAGAACGTGGGAGCCGAAGAGCGCCACCACCGCGGTCCAGACCACCGCGAAACCGATCCGCGCTCCCCGGGGGCGCGGTCGCGCTCCGGCCCAGTCGCCGGCTCCGCGGGCGGCCACCAGCGCCACCGCCGGGGCCACCACCGCGATGTGACGGAGGAACCCGACGCTCCGGCCGAAGGGAAGCTTGTCCCAGGCCAGAAGGCTCAGGAGAACCACGTCCACCGCCACCAGGACCGCGGCCAGGATCGGGAAGCGCGGCGGGGCCTCGGACGAGGCGGGCGGCCGGTTCCCGGAGCGAAGCGCCGCCGCCAGGGCCCACAGGAAGAAGAAGAGGACCACCACCCCGATCACCACCACCCCGTTTCTCACGTACTGGAGCGGTCCGAGGCTCACCAGCGGGCGCTCGTTCCCCGCTCCCAGAACGTAGAGCGGCGACCCGTGGAGCGCCCAGCCCGCCGCCGCCCAGACGGCGCCGGGGAGGAAGGCCCCCGCCCGCGTCTTCCATCCCACCCGGGGCCAGGCCGCGGCCAGCACCACCAGGGTGAGCACCCCGGCCTCGATCCGGGCCAGGGGGAGGAGCCCGGCCAGAAGCACCGCCCGGTCGCGCCGTCCCACGTACCACGCCCACAACAGGGCCGCCACCACCAACGCGGCCATCGGCTCCGCCAACCCCCCATAGGAGGTCTCCAGGACCAGCGGCTGGAAGAAGAAGAACGGCACCGCGAGCCAGGGGAAGGCGAGCCCCGCCGCCTCGGCGGCCAGGCCGGCCAGGGCCGCCGCCCCCGCCACCGCCACCGCGGTGGTCGCCTCCACCCCCGCGTAGCCGAAGAGGCGCGCGGGCAGCGCGAACAGCGCCAGGGGGACCGGCATCCCCCAGTCGTCGGCGAGGAGCGAGGGGTCCTTCCAGATCTGGCGGGCCATGTAGTACCGGTCGATGTCGTCGTCCTGGTAGGTGCCGGGGGAACGGGCGGCGTAGACCAGGGCCACGGCCAGGCAGAGGAGGGAAAGGATGAGGATCGCGCGCCGGCGGCGTCCGGAGCCGGCCCCCCGGCGCACGCCGCTCCCGGACCGCGGTGCGCGCCGCCCGAGGCCCCGCCCCCCCATCCCCTACACCTCGTTCCGGCGCAGGGAGACGTTCAGGACGAAGCCCATGAGGGCCAGGGTGGTGACCAGGAAGGTGCCCCCGTAGGAGAGGAAGGGCAGGGGAAGCCCGGTCACCGGAGCCAGCCCCAGGGTCATGCTCACGTTCACCGCCACGTGGAAGACCAGCATGCCGCAGATTCCCACCACCAGGGTGCTCCCGAACCGGCTTCGCGCCTTGAGCGCGATTCCGAGCCCCCGGTGGACCAGGACCCCGAACAGGAGGAGCACCACCCCGCATCCCATGAAACCCCATTCTTCTCCAAGGACCGAAAAAATAAAATCGGTATGATTCTGAGGCAGGAACCCCAGGCCCTTCTGGGTCCCTTTCAGGTATCCCTGCCCGGTCACCCCTCCCGATCCGATGGCGATCTTGGACTGGATGACCTGGTAGCCCGACTGGGCCCGGTCCTGCTCGGGGTTCAGGAAGGTCACCACCCGCTGACGCTGATAGGGCTTGAGCGAGTTCCAGAGGATCGGCGTGGCCGCGGCCACCGCCATGTTGATGGCCAGGACCGCCACCACCAGGTTTCGCCGGGCCCGGGAGAGGAGGAGGATCACCCCCACCACCAGGAGGTACAGGAGCCAGGCCCAGAGGTTCAGGGAAAGGATCGCGCTCAGGAGCGGCGATCCCAGCACCAGGATCACCCCGATGGGGAGCCCGGCCCAGAACAGCATGGGGATCACCGCGGCGGGGATGCTGAGCGAGGTCCCCAGGTCGGGTTCGATGAGGATGAGCACGAAGGGGACGGCGGCGGCGGCCAGAACCGGCGCCACGTGGGTGAGCCGGCGGAGGTCGAAGCGGGGCCGGCTCAACATGCGGGCCACGAGGAGGATGGTGGCCAGCTTGGCCAGCTCCGAGGGCTGGAACTGGAAGCCCGCGAGGGAGAGCCAGCGCCGCGCCCCGAGGCTCGTCACCCCCACCACCGGCACCGCCAGGAGCAACACCAGGGACACCGCGTAGAAGAAGTGGCTGTATTCCTCCCAGAACCGGAACGGGATGGCGGTGATGAGGAACAGGACGAGGAGCCCCAGACCGAGCCAGGTGATCTGGTGGCCGAAGAGCGCCGACTTGGCCGGGCTCATCGGCACCTGGCTGGCCGAATACACCAGGATCAGGCCGATGACCAGGAGCGCGGCCATGGTGATCACGAAGCCCCAATCCATCTGGCGGACCGCGCGGCGGTTCATCTCCGCCTCCCGCGCGCCGCCGGCCGGGGGGCGGCGTCGTATGCGTGTCGCATCAGTCGGTCTCCTGAACCCGCACCACCAGCGAGTCGCTCACCCCGAAGTAGGCGGCGAGGATGCGCTGGGCCACCGGCGCGGCCACCGAACCGCCGTGGCCC
>CAYRIJ010000094.1:0-12523 GCA_964424285.1 uncultured bacterium | reverse complement strand
CGCCGTGGCCCACGCTCCGGGCCTCGTCCTCCGGAAGCCGGAT
Organism: uncultured bacterium; assembly: GCA_964424285.1. Classification (GTDB taxonomy): domain Bacteria; phylum Eisenbacteria; class RBG-16-71-46; order JABDJR01; family JABDJR01; genus CAVSKL01. The sequence continues at coordinate 12,480 of CAYRIJ010000094.1, read as the reverse complement.
CTCGGGCCAGTCGCGAAGCACGTCGGCGGGAGCCACCGCGAGCTCCAGCACCTCCTCCCGGGACAGGGTCTGGAGCCGGTCCGGATCGAGGGCGTCGGCGAGCCGGAAGGGGCCGACGGCGGTTCGGGCCAGGGCGTCCAGGGAGGCCCCGGGCCCCAGACTCCGCCCGAGATCGTGGGCCAGGGTGCGAACGTAGGTTCCGGTGGAACAGGTCACCTCCAGCACGGCCACCGGCGGCCTCCACTCCAGAAGCTCCAGCCGGCTCACCCGGCGCTCCCGGGGCGCGCGGTCCACCTCCTCCCCCCGGCGGGCGAGTTCGTACAGCCGCTCACCGTCCCGCTTCACCGCGGAGTACATGGGGGGAACCTGGTGGATGAGCCCGCGAAAGGGGCCGAGACCCTCCTCCAGGGTTTTCCGATCGAACCCCCAGTCCGGGTTCTCCTCGAGGACGGTTCCGGTGCGATCCTGGGTATCGGTCACCCGTCCGAAGCGGACCTCGGCCCGGTAGCTCTTCTCGTACTCGTGGAGGTACGGGACGAGCGCGGTGGCCCGCCCCCACGCCACCAGCAGAAGTCCCGAGGCGAAGGGGTCGAGGGTGCCGGCGTGGCCCACCCGCCGGATCCGGAGGGATCGAACCACCTGATCCACCACCCACCGCGAGGTGGGCCCGGACGGTTTGGCCAGGAGGAGCAGACCGGAGGGTACGGGCGCCGACTTCACTCCCCCTCCGTGGGCTCCTCGTCTCCCATTTGCCCCTGCTCGTGAAGCTCACCCAGGATCTCGGAGATCCGGATGGCGTGCTCCGCGGAACGGTCGGGCCGGAAGTGGAGTTCCGGCGTGTGCCGGAGACGGATCCGGCGGCTGAGTTCGGTCCGGATGAAGCCGCGGGCGTGCTCGAGGGTGGCGATTCCCTGGTCCAGGTCGTCCTCGGTGAGCGCGGAGACGAAGATCCGGGCCGAACGAAGATCGTCGGTGAGCTCGACCCCGGTGACGGTGATGAACCCCCGGCGGGGGTCCTTCAGCCGGCGCTGGATGATCTCCGACAGCTCCACCTGGATCCGGTCGGCGACCCGATGCACTCTGGGATTGCTTGGCATGAGCGTGCTTCCAGGATGAAAGAACCGAACCCGTTCAGATCGCGGGGCGCACGTCGCGCTCCACCCGGAGCAGGGTGGCCCGGGGGTCCCGGAGAACCGCCGACTCGATCTTCCCCACCAGATCCTCCAGGTAACCTCCGTCCGTCGAAACCGCCGCGGCCAGAAGCACGCCCCGCTGCCAGAGATCCTGCCCGTCCACTTCCGCCACCGAGAGGTTCATCTGGCTCAGCCGGGCCTTGAGCCCGTTCAGGACCGATCGCTTGGCCTTCAGGGAATGGGAGGCGGGCAGGAAGAGTTCGATCCGGTACACCCCCACGAACATGGGACCACCCCCCTGGGACGATGCGTCGGTCCGGCCGGGTTTGTCGCGCCGGACCGGTCGAACCCGGTTCGGAACCGCCGTCCGCGGACGGTCCGGCGGCTTTCCGGGCAGGCGATCAGATCCGGCGCGCCACCTCCTCGATGGTGTAGGCCTCGATGATGTCCTGTTCGTGGACGTCGTCGTGACCCTCGAGGCTGATGCCGCACTCGTAGCCCTGGGTGACCTCGCGCACGTCTTCCTTGAACCGCTTCAGGTTGGCGATGCGGCCGTCCCACACCGTTTCCTCGTCCCGCAGGAGCCGAACCCGATGGGCACGGGACACGGTTCCGCTCAGGATGTAGCAACCCGCCACCGTTCCCGCCTTGGTGACCCGGAAGATCTGGCGCACCTCCGCCCGGCCGTGCACCTTCTCCACCTCTTCGGGTTTCAGGAGGCCGGAGAGGGCGCTCTTCACGTCCTCCACCGCCTCGTAGATGATGTTGTAGGCGCGTACGTCCACCTCGGCGCGCTGGGCCGCCAGCTGGGCCTTCGGATCGAACCGCACGTTGAACCCGATGATCACCGCGTTGGAGGCGTCGGCCAGGAGCACGTCGGATTCGGTGATCTGGCCCACTCCGGAGTGGAGCACCGTGCACCGGACCTCGTCGGTCCCGAGGCTCCCCAGCTGCTCGGCCAGAACCTCCACCGAGCCGGCCACGTCGGCCTTGATGATGAGCCGGAGCTCCTTGACCTCGCCCTTTTCCATGAGCTCGTGGAAGCCCTGGAGAGAGACCCGGCGGTCCCGCATGTGCTGCTCCGCCTCGCGGGCCAGGAGCTTCCGCCGCTGTCCCACTTCCTTGGCCTGGGCCTCATCCTCGGTGGCGGTGAACACGTCGCCGGCCATCGGAGTGCCGGACCAGCCCATGACCTCCACCGGAACCGAGGGACCGGCGGTCTTCACCCGCTTCCCCCGCTCATTGGCCATGGCCCGCACCTTCCCGTACTCCTTGCCGCACACGAAGGGGTCGCCGCTGTGGAGGGTTCCGTTCTGGACCAGCACCGTGGCCACGGTCCCACGTCCCTGCTCCACCCTGGATTCGATCACCACGCCCCGCGCGCGGCGGTTGGGATTGGCCTTGAGCTCCAGGATGTCGGCCTGGAGGAGCAGCAGCTCCAGCAGGTTCTCCACCCCGATCCCCTTCTTGGCCGAGATCTCGGCGCAGGGGACCTGACCCCCGAATTCCTCGATCAGCACCCCGCGGCTGGCGAGATCCTGCTTCACCATGGCGGGGTTGGCCTCGGGCTTGTCGATCTTGTTGATCGCCACCACCATCGGAACCCCGGCCGCGCCGGCATGGTCGATGGCCTCCACGGTCTGGGGCATGACCCGATCGTCCGCCGCCACCACCAGAATCACGATGTCGGTGGCCTGAGCCCCGCGCGCCCGCATGGCGGTGAAGGCCTGGTGACCCGGGGTGTCCAGGAAGGTCACGCTCCGGTTGCCGGGCAGTTCCACCTCGTAGGCGCCGATGTGCTGGGTGATCCCGCCCTTCTCCCCCGCCACCACGTTGGCCTTGCGGACATAGTCCAGGAGCGAGGTCTTGCCGTGGTCCACGTGTCCCATCACGGTGACCACCGGCGGGCGCGGCACGAGATCCTCGGGACGATCCTCTTCCACCGCCTCCTCGATCTGCTGCTCGCCGAACTCGGTCTCGAACTCGACCGTATGACCGAACTCCAGGGCCACCGTCTCGATGGTGTCCTTGTCCAGGCGCTGGTTCTGGGTGGCCATGACCCCGAGACTCATGAGCTTGCTGATGACCTCGGCGGGTTTCAGGTGCAGCTTTTCCGCGAGCTCGGCCACGCTGGCCAGCTCCGGGATCTGCACCAGATCCTGCTGCTCCTGGGTGGCCACGCTCCCGGTCGCGGCGGGGGCGGGGCGCGCGGAGGAGGTGGAGGGAGCGGGGGTCGACGGGGGCGGGGTGACCGTCTTCTTCTTGAAGCGTTTGACCTTTCCCCCGGATTCGAGATCGGCCAGGGTCTTCTTGACGCTGTCCTGCACCGTCTTGTGATCCACCGGCTTCCGGCGGACCCGCTCCACCTTGGGCTTGGGCTTCTCCGCGGCCTCGGGGGCCGGCGGGGCTTCCGCGGCCGGCGGGGCCGGGGGCGCGGCGGGGGCCTCCGGCGCGGCGGCCTTGGGAGGAGCGGCCGCGGGCGTCGGGGGCGCGGCGGGTCGCTTGGGCTCGGTCCCCCCGCGCTCCAGCGCGGCCTTGGCCTCCTGCTTCCGGGCGTCCTCCTCCTGGACCGCCTTCTTCTCGTCCTGGAATCTCTGCCGAACCAGGTCCACCACCGACGGATCCAACGTGCTCATGTGGCTCTTGGCGGGCGCACCGAGCCCCTCGAGGATCCCCAACAGGGCCTCGCTGGACACGTTGAAGTCCTTGGCTACCTGGTAGACACGCAGCTTTTCGGTCAAGACTACCCCTTTTCTCTCTTCTCTCGGGCCGCCGGGGGACGCGGTCACGGACCGCCGCGTTCACTCGTCCCGGCCATCATCCCAAACTAACTCCCGGTCGGACCTTCTTCAACCGCCACGCTGGCGCTTCCGCCGGGATGGGGGCGCTCGCCATCCTCGTCGTCCTCGTGCTCCTCGTCCTCCTCGTCCGCCACGTCCTCCACGATCTCCACGTCTTCCGCCCCCGCCGCGATTTCGGTTTCCTCGTTTCCGTTCTCATCGGAGGTCACGGTCTCGGCCTCCTCCGCACCGCTCTCCGTCGTCTCCGCTTCGGAGGAGCCGGCCTCCACGCTCTCCTCGTCCCCTTCGGCCGCCGTATCCGCATCGCCTGCTTCACCCGCTTCACTCACTTCCGTCTCACTCGGCTTCGGTTCGGGGACCAGATCGGGGCCTTCCTCTTCCGGGCGGGAAGCGAACACGGGCGCGTCCTGGTCCTCGTCGTCCTCGGTCACCCCCGCCGCCGCCGCCTTGACCGCGGCCGCCGAGCGGGCATTGGCCAGGGCGGCCAGGGCCACCCCGTATAGACGTTCCGCGCTGTTCTCCCCCAACCCTTCCACTTCCATCAGCCCGTCGAGGCCGCGGGTCTCGATGTCGAGGGCGGTGGTGATTCCCGCGGTTCGCAGCGTATCCAGCACGCCCTCGTAGATGCCCTCGAGATCCTCGATCGCCACGTTGGCCTCGGCGGCGGCGGTCTTGGCCTGGAACTCGCTCTCGGAGTGGAGTTCGATCTTCCACCCGGTGAGCTTGGCCGCCAGCCTCACGTTCTGGCCCTGCTTGCCGATGGCCAGGGAGAGCTGATCGTCGGCGACCACCACCGTCACCTTGCGATTCTCCTCGTCCACCCGGGCGTCCATGGCCTTGGCCGGACCCAGGCTCCGGGAGACGAACGCCACCGCGTCGGAGGACCACGGAACGATGTCGATCCGCTCCCCGCCCAGCTCCTTCACGATGGACTGGACCCGCGAGCCCTTGATGCCCACGCAGGCCCCCACGGCATCGATACGACTGTCGTGGCTCACCACCGCGATCTTGGAGCGGAACCCCGCTTCCCGGGCCACCGCCCTCACCTCGACCACCTTGTCCGCGATCTCCGGCACCTCGGCCGCGAACAGCTTCACCAGAAAATCGGGATGGGTGCGGCTCAGGATCACCTGGGGCCCGCGGGCCTCCTTGTCCACCTTGATCACCAGCGCCCGCACCATCTCGCGCTGGCGGAAGCGGTCCCGGTGCATGACCTCGCGGGCGGGAATGATGGCCTCGGCGGTGTCGAGCTTGAGCACGATGTTGCCGCGATCCACTTGCTGGACCACCCCGCGCACCACGTCCCCCACCTTGTCCGCGAAATCCGAGTACACCCGCTCCCGTTCCGCCTCGCGGACCCCCTGAATGAGCATCTGCTTGGCGGCCTGGATGGCGTTCCGGCCGAACTCGGAGATATCGAGGGGAATCGTGATCTCGTCGCCGACCGAGGCGTCCGCTTTCAACGCCCGGGCCTGGACGGAGGTCATCTCCAATCCGCGATCGGAGACCTTCCCGACCACGGTCTTGGTCATCCACATCTCGATCCCGCCCCGGCCCTGATCGAAGTTGACCGTGATCTGGGCGTTGATCCCGTACTTCTTCTTCGCCGCGGAGAGGAGGCTCGCCTCCAGGCGATCCACCAGAATCCGGAGATCCACCCCCTTCTCCCGGGCGATCTGGCTCAACGCTTCAATGATGTCGTAGTTCATGCGCTCCCTCTTCGGGCGTCCGGTCGTCCGTCCAATCGCTCCGGCGCACTATTCGGGCTTCGTCCGCTTTCCGGGACCCCGTTCCCACGGGTCCCGCTTCAAATGCGCCTTCTTGATGGCGCCGAGCGGAACGGCCACCACCTCCCCTGCCTCGGTCCGCAGGAGGACTTCCTGCCGGTCTTCGTCGTAGCCCGCCAGCACCCCGAGGTGGTTGTGCCGGCCGTCGATCTTTTCGTAGGTGGAGACCTGCGCGGTTTCCCCCTCGAAACGCCGGTAGTCGGCGGGCCGCTTGAGCGGCCGGTCCACTCCGGGGCTCGACACCTCGAGGACGTAGTGGCCGGTCAGGATCCCCTTCGTGTCGAAGTGATCCCCGACCGCCCGGCTCACCCGGGCGCAGTCCTCCAGGGAGACCCCCTCCCCGCGATCCACGAAAATCCGCACCACCAGGCCGCGAGGCGATCCCGTGCACTGCACGTCCACCACCTCGTACTCGCTCGCCGCCAGCAGCGATTCCACTTCCGCCTGGATCTTCGCGGTTCTGTCCACCGACGAACCTCTACGGCAGCACGAGCAGCCAGCTTTTCAACTGGCTGCCCCACCGCGACTTACGTTCTCGAGGCATCAACCCGGGACACGAAGCCCAAAACGAAACCGAGTGGACATAGTTTGCCCACTCGTAGCTCACGACCTTACACCCGACGCCCCGGACTTCGCAAGGGGGGTTGATCTTGACCGGGGAGAATTCACCCACGAACTCAACACATGGGCCGTAAGACCCTGTCAACACGGTCGTTAGAGTTCAGGGGCGAACGGCGAGGGAGAGCATCACCCGGCCCACCGCGCCCAGGGAACGGGCGCTCACCGCCCCGAGGTCGTCCCGATGGGTGTGCCAGTACGGGTATTCGAAGTCGATCACGTCCACCGCGGGGAGGCCGGCCTCGAGGAGGGGCATGTGATCGTCATAGATGTAGATTCCCCCCCGGGTGGAGAAGACCTCCGGAGCCAGGGCCACCCCCCGCGACCACACCCAGTCCACGACCTGGGGGGCCCGCGAGTAGGAGTAGCCCTCCACCGGAATCTGCAGATCGGCGTCCCCCACCATGTCCAGGACCACCGCACGCCGGTAGGCTTCCAGGCCCTGGGCGGCGAACCGCCGGGTTCCCCGGCAGTAGCCCTCCGGATCCCCCTCCCGTCCCAGATCCTCGCCGTCGGTGAGGAAGAGATCCACGCCCCGGGGAAGCTCCCGGCCCTTCAGGTTCCGGGCCACCTCCAGAAGGACCGCGACCCCCGACGCCCCGTCGTTGGCCGCGGGAATGGGCCGGTCCCGCCGGGTGGAGTCGGGGTCCTCGTCGGCCCAGGGACGGCTGTCCCAGTGCGCGACCAGGAGGAGCCGTCCGCCTCCCGGGGGTCCGTAGCGTCCCACGATGTTCACCAGGGGCCAGCTCACGCCCGACGAATCGGTATAGGTGAACGCGTCGCGCTCGACCCGGGCGCCGTATCGGCGCAGCTCGGCGGCCAACCACTCTCCGCACGCCCGGTGGGCCGGGGTGCCGGGGACCCGGGGCCCGAACGCCACCTGCCGGGCCAGGTCCGCGAACGCGGAGTCGGCGTCGAACCCGTTCCCCGGGTCGGGGGCGGAATCGGAGACGGTGTGAGGCGGCGCCGCGGTCGTCTCCGCCGCGCCGCGCGCGCCCGCCGAGGCCCCGGCGTGCCCCCCGTCCCCGCCGCAGGCGGCGAGGGCCGGCAAGAGCAGAAGCCATCGAGCGCGCATCAGAAGTTGAATCCGGTGGTGAAGGAAATCCCCAGCGAACGCTGGGTCCAGTGCTTGGTGATGTCGCGGTTCTGGGCGAAATTGAGACCGAAGGTCCCGGACATGGTGCGGGTGAACTTGAGCGACGTGTTGAGGCGAAGCTGGAGGTTGTCGGTGGACCGGTCGTTGGGGCTGATCCCCGAGGTGGTGCGGGTGGAGTTGGACTGCTTGCTGTAGGTCCCGTCCAAGGTCAGGTCTATGTCCTTGCCGACCCCCGGGCCGCCCCGGGTGAAGCGCTTCCCCAGGGTCATGTTGTAGCTCACCGTGGTCTGGTCGCTGGTCAGCCCGGCGCTCCCCTCGCGCTGGCTCTCGGTGGTCGTGGAGCTCAGGTTGGCCGAGAAATTCGTTCGCCAGTTCCCCTTCAACGTGCCCTGGATGCTCACCAGGGGGCGCCAGTTCCGGGTGATGGAGATCGATTCGTTCGGGTTCATGTCCGTCCCGCTCTTCCGGGTTTGCCGGCTGAACGTGGTGGACACGGTGCGGAAATCGGTGAAGATGGTCCGGATCAGGGGCAGCCGCTTGTGGATATCCCCCCAGTTGAACCGGATTTCCGGCCAGGTGGTGCTGTCCTCCACCCGGCCCACGCCGTTGTTGGTGCGGTTCTTGTCCTTCTGCTTCTGGAAGGAGAAATCCAGCGACACCTTGCTCAGGAGCTTGACGCTGCCGTTTCCCCGATAGGTCTGGGTCTCACCGAAGGTCTGGTTGAAGGGGGCGCGCGCCACCGGGTGGACGCTGGATCCCAACCCCACGTCGCGGGTGAGTCCGAGCCGGTACCCCAGAGGGGCGTCCCCGTGGATCCCGGTGTAGGAGCTGCGCCGGCCGAAGGTGGCCGAGGACTGGATGTCCGAGAGCACGATGTAGCGGGTGAACAGGGAACGCAGGCGATCCCCGGTCCCGGGTCCCTTCGGCTTCTCCGGCTCTCCCCCGCCCGCGGTGTCGGCGGGGGCGGAGACCCGATTCGGGGGCGGCGGCGCTCCGCGCCCCTGCCGGTTCTGGCTCGCGGCGGGCGGGCGAGGGGGCGTTTGGGTCGACGGCGACCCCAGAAGCTTCCGCAGGGCGTGACCCAGGGGAAGGGTCAGGACGAGGTTCGCGTTGTTGCTGTTCGAGAGCTCGATCACCGTGCTGTCGAAATCGGCCCGGGTCAGGTTCGGATCCGAGTTCCGATTGTAGTTGCTGCTCCACGCGAACCTCGGCCGGAGCGCGCCCATCAGCGGGGGGGTGTAGTTGAAGTTCGCGCTCTGGGATTGCTGGGTCTCCCGGCCGGTGTTGAGTCCGAAGAAGGACCCCTGCGGTCGCTGGAGACGGACGATGGAACTGTCCGGCCCGAAGTGGTCGTCGATCAGGTCCCGGGTGGAGTTCCAGCTCCATCCGAGGAGGCTCCCCAGGGGCTGGAACCCGGTGGAAAGGGTCAGAACCCCGGTCCGGCTCTTCGATTGGTTGGCCAGGCTCAACAGCTCGGGGTTTCGCACGTCCCTCGAGTAGTGATACTGCTCGGATCTCCCCCCGGACAGCCCCAGGTTGAAGCTGGTGGGCCAGGGGCGGACGCTCACCCGATTGAACACCCGGAGGGGACGGATCTGGGAAATGCCGGGGGAGTAGGTGAAGTTCCCGTTGACCCGCTTGGTGCTGTCCACCTGGGTCACCCCCAGGTTATAGCTCGATGAGGCCGCCCCTCCCAGGTTCATTGCGTCCAACGTGTAGTGTACGAGCCCCGGGCTGTAGCCTTGGGGGTCGCGCCCCAGGGTAAACGAAACGTCCTGCTGACCCTGTTCGGTGATGTCCCGCCCGCTCCCCCCGCCCTTGAACTCCACGTCGCTGTTGGGAACGAACTTGGGCGTCTGACGGTCCCGCTTGTAGTTGAAACGGAGAGGCGCCCGGAGGCGCAGGGGGTCGGCGAACTTGTTCAGATTCACCTGGGTCCCGAAGTTGTAGCTGAGCTGGGTGGTCCCCGAGCCGCGCGTCTGCCCGAGCCGCAGGAAGTCGGCCGACGTGGTGGAGACCGTGGCCTGGAGGCTGGCCAGGTCGGCCAGGGTCACGTTGACCGCGGCCCGTCCCGCCATCCCCGCCTCCTTTCGCACGTCCCCCATCCGGAGCTCGTCGAACCATACCGTGCCCTTGGGGATCTCCCGGCCGGACTTGTTGCGGAGCCCGACGCTGAGACGGCGCACCCGGCTGAAGGAAGGCAGACCCCGGACGGTGACGTAGAGGCCGTTCCCGATGTCGGCGGGCTGGGAGTGGACGCTCCCGGACGTTCCGGTTCGGATGAACTTGTCATGGCCCCCGCCTCCGTAGCCTCCGGGGGGCGGAGGCACGGGCGGAGGCCCGCCCACCAGGAACGAGTCGGCGGGGGTTCCCGGGGGCGCGTTCAGCTTGAGCCGGCTCAGATCGGTGAGGTTGAACCGGAAATCGAGCCAATGGTCGGCACGGAGACGGGGATCGTCCCGGGTGAGGGTGGTGGCGACCTCGTAGTAGGACAGGGTGTCGGTGGAGGCGTCGCTGCCGAACCGGAGATAGAACTCGACGGAGTCGTCCGGCGATTCGAACTGCGGGCTCACGTAGTAGGCCACCACCTGGTAGAGGGTGTAGTCGGACGAGGTCTGGACCGGGCGGTAGGCCCGGAGCTCGTTCCCGTTCCGGAAGTTCTCGTATTCCAGGGAGATGCTCTGTTCCCGTTCCTGCACGCTGTTCAGCCGCTGGATTCCGAAGGGCGGCTGATAATTCGAGTTTTCCTTGTTGTTGACCACCGCGACATTGAAGAGCTCGTCGGAAGCCAGCTTGGTGGAGGGGGCGACCTGCCAGCGGTTTCCCACCACGTCGATGCTGGCGATCTGGATGTCCAGGGTATCCGGATCCCCCGAGGGTAGGTCGCCGACCCCCCGGAACCAGATTCTCATGTGCTGGACCGCGGTGAAGTCCATCGTGCCCACCTGGTTGTACACGTCGCTGAGCGGGATGCGGTAGAGCCGCCAGCCGTTGCCCGCCCGGGTGAACCGGGAATCGTCCCCGTAGTCCCGCCCCAGATCGGTGAAGGCGGAAGCGCCGAGGTCCACCTGGTATTCCACGTAGTTGTTGGTCTTCTGGAGGATGCCGTCCTTGTTCAGGTCCTCGGTGTCGGTCTGCTGGTTCCGCTCGGTGCCGTTGATGCCCAGGTACTTGGCCAGACGCTCCTTGGTCGTGCGTTCGAGGAGATTGGTGTTGATGGTGGTCGGGTAGCGGTCGTCCCCCGCCGGATCCTGGGTCGCCGAAGAGGCGGCGAAGCGCTCCTTGTCCGGCTGGGGCGTCTCCTTGTCGTCGGCCACCCCGTCCAATCCCAGGTCCTTATCGTAGTCCACCTGCCCGCCCAGGTTGTTCCGGTCCTCGGTGTCGAGCACGCCGTTCGGCGGATCGGGGGGGGTGAGGGGATCCCACACCGCGTCCTCGCTCACCACCCCGAGATCGATCATGATCTCGCCCTTCCGCCGGTCCCGGGCATCCAGGTAGTTCTTGTAGTCGTTCACCCAGATGTCGATGTACTGGGCGGTCGAGAGGTCGATACCCCCCGTGCCGGCCAGAGAGGTGACGAGCCCGCCCCAGGAGCCGTTGGGGCCGGGGTCCTTCCGGGGGATGTAGATCGTCTCCAGGACCGGCACCACGTCGTTCTTCTCGGTTTCGGTCTGCGCCCCCGGGGTGATGTCCCCGGCCAGCACCGTGGTGGGCGAGAACCAGAGCAGCTTCCCCCGGTCGACGGCCAGGGGCGTGGCCTCGAACGGGGTGGTGGACCCCGGCTGGTACTTCACCGCGGAGGCGGGGGGGCTGGAGTAGAACCAGTTGTACCGGTTCACCCCCGTCGAGGTCACGACCTCCGCCCCCTCCATGTCGTCGATGTAGACCACGTTCCGGGTGTTGGGATCGGGGAAGGAGAGACCCAGGGCCCCGGTCAGGCTGACCTGGGAGGGAACGGTGGTGCTGACCAGGGGGAGCTTGTCCACCCACTCGGTCAGGGCCCAGGGGGTGAGGCGGAGCTGTCCGGACAGGTCCCCCACCGTGGTCTTGGTGGGCTCGTTCCCCAGCCGGGGCCGTTGTTCGGGAACCCCTCGGCTCTCGTGGAGCCAGGAGGTCGAGAAGTTGAACCGGCTGCTCGGGGTGACCTTGGTGCTCAGGCTGGCCCCCACCAGGCTCCGGGAGCCGGCGGTGAACGGGGAGTCGTAGTTGTAGGTGACCACGAGATCGGCGCCCGGAGCGGTCGCCCGATCGCTCTTCAGGGTGACCACTCCGGTGTCGTAGAAGATCGTATAGTCCGTGCCCCGCGTGAGCACCTCGCCGTTGAGCCGGACCGTCTCCGAGTTCTCCAGGATCTGCCCCAGCCCGGTGTTGAGCTGGATGGTGTTCACCGCGGTGCGGTAGTTGGTTTCGATGTTGTAGAGATGGCTCTGCTGCCAGTTGTCCCGGAGGTAGTTGTAGCGGAGATCGTAGATGCCGGGGGCCCGCTCGTCGGACTTGAGCACGTAGGGACGCTTCAGGCCGGGCGGAATGGGCCAGGATCTTCCCCGGAAGCCCGACGCGCCGTAGCCGTTGACGTCCACCTGGCTGGGATCGAAGGGGCGGAGGTCGGGGAAGAACAGGACCCCGGCGGTGTAGTCGATGAACTCGGGGTCCACCTTGTTGTCCGGGGTGTAGTCGGTGGCGTCATCGTTGTTCCGCTGGTCCAGGCCGAAGACCTGGAGGTAGGGAATGGTCTTGCCGGTGGAATCGACCAGGTCGGAGCGGTTGGTCCCCCCGATGTCCCTCACGATCTTGAGATCGAAGGTCTCGGGGTCGAGGTTGGTGGCCCCCAGGCTGTAGGCGTTCCGGAGCTCCAGCCGTCGCACCGGGCCCCAGACGCTCTCGTCCAGTCTTTCGGTCCCCCAGGTGCTGTTGGTGGGCCGGAGCATCTTGAGCTGGAGGGTGTCCAACCCCGTCGTGTTATAGGTACCCACCTCGACGGTGTCCGCCGGCCCCCTGACCCGGCGGTAGGAGACGGCCAGAACCTGGTTCTCACTCAGCCCGTT
>CAYRIJ010000093.1:5234-12583 GCA_964424285.1 uncultured bacterium | reverse complement strand
GGGCCGGTGGGAGGGAGCGGTCGAGGCGCGGGTCGGGAGGAAGTGGAAGATGGAGAGGAAGATGGGGTTGATGAAACGACCGGGACGGGATGACATGGCGCGGGGACGAAACGCCGGGACCGCGGACGGGAGACGGGGGGAGCGGCGCTCCCCCGGCGGATTCCGGTGGATCGCCGGCCTGTGCGCGTCGGGGATCGGTCTCCTGGCGTGGGCGGGGCCGGTCCTGGCCTCGGAAGGCGGGGGCGACGGCCCCATCCACGTTCCCCCGATCTGGATGATGGGGTTCTTCGTGGCCATGCTCCTGGCCATCGCGGTCCTTCCCCTCACCCCGCTCCACCACTGGTGGGAGAAGAACCGCAACCGGCTCCTCATCTCGCTGGTCCTGGGAGCCTACCCGGCCGTTTACTACGTGCAGCACGATTTCCCGGAGCTGAGCCACGTGATGCTCCACGAGTACGTGCCGTTCATCGTGTTGCTGGGAAGCCTGTTCATGATCGCGGGGGGAATACGGCTCACCGGCGATCTCCAGGCGTCTCCCGGGGTCAACACCTGCTTCATCGCCATCGGCACTCTGTTGGCCTCGTGCATCGGGACCACCGGGGCCAGCATGCTCCTCATCCGGCCGCTCCTCCAGACCAACCGGGAGCGGAACTACCGGGTCCATACCGTCATCTTCTTCATCTTCCTGGTCTCGAACATCGGCGGGTCGCTCCTTCCCATCGGCGACCCGCCGCTCTTCCTGGGCTATCTGGCCGGCGTCCCGTTCTTCTGGACCTTGAATCTCTGGACGGTGTGGCTCCCGACCTCCCTGGTGGTTCTCCTTCTCTACTATCTCCTGGACCGGGTGTACTACGCGAAGGAGCTGCCCGCGGTCCGGGAGTGGGACCGCGAGGCGATCGAGCCCCTGCGGCTTCGCGGCGGACTCAACTTCCTGTGGCTTCTGGGGATCGTGGCCGCGGTGATCACCATGCACGCCCACGCGCCCATCGCCATCCTCCGGATCCCCTACGCCCGGGAGGCCACCATGGTGCTCATGGTGATCCTGGCCTTCGCCACCTCGCCGCGGCAGAACTGGAAGGACAACTACTTCACCATGGGGCCGATCGTCGAGGTCGCGGTGCTGTTCCTGGGGATCTTCATCACCATGACCCCCACCCTGGCCATCCTGAAGGCCAACGGGGCCCAGCTGGGAGTCGATTCCCCGGCCAAGTTCTTCTGGAGCACCGGAGCGCTCTCGAGCTTTCTCGACAACACGCCCACCTACATGGTGTTCTTCAAGGCCGCCTCGGGGGCGGTGGCCGAAGGGGCCATTCACGCCGGGACCCTCATCGGACACGGGATCGACAAGGTCCCTCACCGCATGCTCATGGCCATCTCCGCGGGAGCGGTGTTCATGGGGGCCAACACCTACATCGGGAACGGTCCCAACTTCATGGTGAAAGCCATCGCCGAGGAGTCGGGGATCAAGATGCCGTCGTTCTTCGGCTATATGCGCTGGTCGCTGGCCATCCTGATGCCGATCTTCATCCTGGTGAGCCTGATCTTCTTCCGGGGAGCGTGATTTCACCCAACGCGGTTCGCTTCAGCCGGATCATCGCGAACCGGAGGCTCCGTCGGGACCGCCGGACACCCTCCCCCGGGTTCCGTCCGGCCGGGCACATGTGATATTATTACCCGTCCTCTTCACGCCGATACCCAAGCGCAGACGCCGGGCCGCACGGGTCGTGGGAGTTCCCGCGTAACCACCTTTTCTTTTCGGCGTCTATCGCATCAAGGACCCTCGTCGGCCGACTGGCGGACGTACCGACGCCTTCACCCATAGGAGCAGCTTCATGCGCAGGCGCTTATTCCCCCTCGTCCTCGTGATGGCCTTCACCCTGTTGACGGAGGTCTCCGCGTTCGCGGGACCCGGGAAGGTCGGACCTCTCCTCCGGAAGTACGTCGATCCGAGCCTCCAGGTGGCGGTCGACCCCATCCGGCACCAGACCGCTGAAGGGGTGATGAGCGCCGCCGACGCGGGTCTCGGCGTACGATGCCTCATCCAGGGAGACGTGACCCGGCAGGAGCTCGAGGCCCTGGGGGTTACGGTGACTTCCCAGGCCGGTCCGGTGTTCAGCGCCTACATTCCGACCTCGGCCATCCTTCCCGTCTCGGACTTGCCGGGGATGGTGCGGATCCAGGCGGCGCGGATGCTCAAGCCCAACCTGAACGCCGCCACCTCGGAGACCAACATCATCCCCGAGGTCCATGGCCAGTCCGGACCCGCCTACGGCGGAAACACCGGGAGCAACGTCATCGTCGGCATCGTGGATTCCGGGTTCGACTACAAGCACGAGGACTTCAAGCTGAGCGGGGGCGCCAGCCGCTTCGACCGCATCTGGGACCAGACCAACTCCTCCGGCCCCGCCCCCGGCGGCTCGTTCACCTACGGCACCCAGTATCTCCAGGCGGCGCTCACCGCCGGGACCCCGGTCATCACCAATCCCGACGGCCACGGGACCCACGTGACCGGAATCGCCGCGGGGAACGGCCGGGGCACCGGAAACGGACAGCCCGCCTATCGCTACACCGGGGTGGCTCCCGACGCCACCCTGATCGGGGTGAAGACCGACTTCTCCGACGCGGGAATCGTCGACGGCGTGAACTACGTCTTCCAGCGGGCCGCGGCCCTGGGCAAGAACGCGGTGGTGAACCTGAGCCTGGGCGGCCAGTTCGGGCCCCACGACGGGACCGATCCCCTCGACGTGGGCATCTCCGCGCTGACCGGCGCGGGCAAGATCGTGGTCGCCTCGGCGGGGAACGAACGGGGCGCGGCCATCCATGCCCGCGGCCAGCTCCCGGTTTCCGGGTCCCCCAGCGTTCTCAACCTGACCTACTCGGTGGGAAGCTACTCCGCCAACCCCGGCACCCAGAATGACATCGTGCTCTTCGACGGCTACTACGAGAGCACCGACAACTACTCGGTGACCGTGATCAGCCCCAACGGAATCGTCACCGGGCCGATCACCCGCGGAAACAACACCGGGGTGGACACCAACGACGGCGCGGTCCAGATCGAGAACGGCCTCTACACCAACACCACCGGGGACTACGAGGTCTTCGTGGCCCTGTTCGACTACACGGTCGCCCACAAGCCCGCCGCCGGCACCTGGACCATCCGGTACACCCGGGTGACCTCCAACAACACCAACATCGATCTCTGGAACTACGTGAACTCCAGCAACATCCCGGGCAACTTCACCTCCAACGTCACCGACGACGTGACCATCGGAAGCCCGGGAAGCGGCCTGGCGGTGATCACCGTGGCCGCCTACGCCACCAAGACCACCTGGGCTTCGATCGACGGAAACAACTACACCTACGTCTCTCCGCCCGCGTACGGCGATCTCGCCGACTTCTCCAGCCGGGGGCCGCTCCGGGACGGGACCCAGAAGCCGGACATCTCCGGGCCCGGGTTCGGCGTCATGTCCACCCTGGCCACCGACGCCAACACCGTGGGGAACCAGCCCTATATCGATCCCGACGGGAAGCACTGGATCCAGGCCGGGACCAGCATGTCCTCCCCGATGGTGACGGGACTCTGCGCCCTCATCCTGAACAAGGATGGCGCGCTCACCCCGGCCCAGATGAAGACCAAGCTCATGAACAGCGCCCGGACCGACGCCTACACCGGCGCGGTGCCGAACCCCGACTGGGGCTACGGAAAGATGAACGGCCTCCCCGCCGACATGACCAACCCCGTCGTCACCGTCACCGCGCCCAACGGGGGCGAGACGCTGGCCGCGGGCTCGAGCGCCAACATCACCTGGAACGCCACCGACAACTTCGGGGTGGACCACGTCGATCTCTACTACTCGACCGACGGAGGGTCCACCTTCCCGAACCTGATCGCCTCGGGTGAAGCCAACGACGGGACCTATTCCTGGAGCGTGCCCTCGGTCTCCACCCTCACCGCGCGGGTGAAGGTGGTGGCCTCGGACGCGGGGTCCAACACCGGCGAGGACCAGAGCAACGCCAACTTCACCATCCAGGTGCCGGACACCACCCCGCCCAGCGTGACGGTGACCGCGCCCAACGGCTCGGAGTCCCTGGTCGAGGGTTCGTCCTTCAACGTCACCTGGAGCGCCAGCGACACCGGGCTGAAGCCCTCCGGAGTGACCGGGGTGGCGGCGATCGCCGGGGTGGACTCCGTCACCATCTCCTACTCGAACGACAACGGCGGGAGCTGGATTCCGGTGGCCTCGGGCGAGCCCAACGACGGGACCTACTCCTGGACCGTCCCCAACGATCCGACCACCCAGGCCCTGGTCCGGGTCCAGGCCTACGACCCCGGTCTGAACGTGGGGAGCGACGTGAGCGACGCGGTGTTCACGATCTCCACCTCCACCGCGGTGCCGGGAGGAGCGATCCCGACCGTGCTCAACCTGGCTCAGAACCGCCCGAATCCGGTCACCGGCGCCGCCGCCACCCGGATCTCCTTCGGGCTGACCCAGGAGGGTCCGGTCACCCTGCGGGTCTTCGACGCCTCGGGACGCGAAGTGGCGGTCCTGGCCCACGAGACCTATCCCGCCGGAACCCACGCGGTGGACTGGAACGGCCTCACCCGGGACGGCGGCCGGGCCTCTTCCGGCCTCTACTTCTACCGCCTGGACACCCGGGAGGGCACCATCACCCGGAAGCTCATGGTGCTCAACTAGAAGACAATTTTCGTCGACGAACGACGGCCGGGGCGGTTCTTCCGCTCCGGCCGTTTCTTTTGCCTTGAGCCCCCCCCTCGGGGTTGCCATGATCGAGGAACCCGCGCGCGGCCGGGAGGCCGAAGCGCGCCTCGGCTCCTTCCGGCCGCGATCCCACGCGGCCCGGTCGGCTTCGCCCGAACATGGGTTCCGGGCCGGGACGAAGCCGCACCCCCGCCTTCGGCGGCGGGGACCCACGGCCCGGAGACGGAGGGGAGGACGGATGACGCAGTACCTCTACAGCGCCGAATCGGTGGCCGAGGGGCATCCCGACAAGCTGTGCGACCGGATTTCGGACACCGTGCTGGACGCGGTGCTGGAGAAGGACCGGTTCGCCCGGGCCATCGTGGAGACGGTGGTCACCCGGGGCATGGTGCTGCTCACCGGCGAGCTCACCACCAGGACCTACGTGGACCTGGACCGTATCGTCCGCGACACGCTCCGCCGGGTGGGCTACGCGGATCCGGACGCCGGATTCGACCACCGGTCCTGCGCGGTGGTGAGCCTTCTCCGGGAGCAGTCCGACCAGATCGGCGCGGTGGTGGACGGCCGGAAGGCCGGAGACCAGGGGATGATGGTGGGGTTCGCCACCGACGAGGCGGCGGAGCTGGGCACCGACACCGCGCTCATGCCCATGCCCATCGCCGTCGCCCATGCCCTCATGCGCCGGCTCCGCGACGTCCGCCGGGACGGCACCCTGTCCTGGCTCCGCCCCGACGGCAAGTGCCAGGTGGCCTTCGTGTACGAGAACCGCGTTCCCCGCGCCCTGGCCTCGATCTCCCTGTCCGCCCAGCACGCCGCCGACGTGGACGTGGCCCGCGTCCGGAGGGAGGTGGAGGAGGCGGTGATCATGGCCACCCTGGCCGGTCTCGGCCTCACCCGGGAGAACGCCGCCCGGATCGAGGTGAATCCCGCCGGATCCTTCATCGAGGGAGGTCCGGCCTCGGACGCCGGTCTCACCGGACGGAAGATCGTGGTCGACGCCTACGGGCCCATGGCCCACCACGGCGGGGCCGCGCTCTCGGGGAAGGACCCGACCAAGCTCGACCGGTCCGCCACCTACGCCGCCCGCTGGGTGGCCCGCTCGGTGGTGCAGGCCGGGCTGGCCCGGCGGTGCGAGGTGGACCTGGCCTATACCCTCGCCCACGAGCATCCCGAAAGCGTCCGGGTGGAGACCTTCGGGACCGGGGTGATGGCGGACGAGGATCTGGCCGGAGCGGTGACCCGGACCTTCGATCTCACCCTCCCCGGAATCCTCACCGCGCTCGATCTCCTGCGACCCATCTATGCCGAGACCTCGGCCTTCGGACACTTCGGCCGGACCGACGTGACGTTCCCCTGGGAGCGGAGCGACGAGGCGGCCGCCCTGTCCGCCCGCTTCGAGGGGAGGGAGCGGCCATGAGCGGAACGCGGAAACGGGGCTTCTCGACCCTGGCCATACACGGCTCCAAGCACGTGGACAAGCACGACGTGTCGGGTCCCCCCCGGGCGGTTTCGCCGCCCATCTTCATGAGCTCCACCTTCGCCTTCGAGAACGCGGACCAGGGGGCCCGGATCTTCGCGGGGGAGGAGGAGGGCTTCGTCTACACCCGCCTCGGGAACCCCACCACCGCCGCCCTGGAGCGGGAGATGGCGTTTCTGGAGGAGGGGGAGGCGGCGCTGGCCTGCGCGTCGGGCATGGCCGCCACCACCCTCGGGGTCCTCACCGTCTGCCGGACCGGGGAGAGGGTGGTGGCCTCCAACACCCTCTACGGCGGCACCCATCAGCTCTTCTCCCAGACCCTGCCCCGGCTGGGGATCGACGTGGCGGAGGTGGACGCGGTGGACCCGGCTCGCATCGCGGAGGCCATCGACGACCGCACCCGGCTGGTCTACATCGAAACCCCGGCCAACCCGACCCTCACCGTGGTGGACATCGCCGAGACCGCCCGGATCTGCCGGAAGCGGGGGGTGCCGCTCATGGTGGACAACACCTTCGCCACCCCCTACCTCCAGCAGCCGCTCACCCTGGGGGCGGACGCGGTGATCCACTCCGCCACCAAGTACATCGGCGGCCACGGGGACACGGTGGCCGGGATCCTGGTGGGGAAGCAGGCGTTCATCGACGAGGCCCGCTCGGAGATCCTCCGGGACCTGGGTCCGGCGATCAGCCCCTTCAACTCCTGGCTCCTGCTCCGCGGGCTCAAGACCCTGCCCGTCCGCATGGACAAGCACTGCGAGAACGCCATGGAGATCGCCCGCTACCTGGAGTTCCACCCCGCGGTGGAGCGGGTGCTCTACCCCGGGCTCCGGGTCCATCCCCAGCACGCCCTGGCCAAGACCCAGATGCGGGGGTTCGGGGGGATGGTGAGCTTCATCGTGAAGGGCGGGCGCGACGCCGGCCGGAAGCTCATGGACCGGGTCGAGCTCTGGACCCTGGCGGTGAGCCTGGGGGACGTGGACAGCCTGATCGAGCACCCGGCCAGCATGACCCACTCCACCTACAACGAGGCCGCCCTCCTGGAGGCGGGGATCGAGCCGGGGCTGGTGCGGCTCTCGGTGGGGCTCGAGAACGTCGAGGACCTGGTGGAGGACCTGAAGCAGGCCATGGCCCCGCTGATCGGGGGGTAGGCC
>CAYRIJ010000093.1:1776-5134 GCA_964424285.1 uncultured bacterium | reverse complement strand
GTCCCGGCCCGCTCCGCCGAGGCCTCGGGCCCGACCCGCAAAACGACCGTTCGACTCACTTGTTTTGGACCGGTCCAAAGCGAGGCGCGCCGATCCGTTCCCGCCCCACCGGGTATAATCACCGGGAAGAACCTGCCGATTTTCGGAGTAGCTTCAATACCCGCATCGAACCGGACCAGGCACGATTCCGGACGGGACGCCGGCCGCATGAGGCGCCCGCTCCCGGGAGACCCATGAGGCTTCCGACACCAGAGCCCGACTACGCCGCCCACGCGATGCTGGACCCTCACTATCTGGAGCGCGACCACATCGGGGCGCGGGCCCTGGCCCGGGCCTACCTGGAGATGTCCCGGAGCGACGAGATCCACAACCGGTACCTGAACCGGCTCCTGAACCCGATCGAGCGGCCCCGCCCGCTGGCCGAGAACCTGGAAGCGGCCCGCCGGTACCTCGTGGACGTGAACGCCTACGTGCGGGAAGTGCTGAGCCTGCTTCCCGCCGCCCTCCGCAAACCCCTCGCCCCCGACCCCGAGGTGGCGGCCCGGAACGAGATCCTGGGCCTCTTCGACCTCGCGTTCCGCGGCGACACCCCGCGGCTGCGCTTCGAGGCGCAGCGGAAGCTCTACCTGGCCAAGCTCCTCTTCGACGTCGACCACGACCCCGGGGTGCAGATGGGGGGCGTCCACAAGGAGTACTTCGAGCGCATCCTCGACGACGAGCTCTGGGGGGGAGCGCGCCGGATGAAGACGGTGGACGTCTACTACGACATCGCCGCCGACGGGATCCGGATGGACATCGGCACCCGGAAGACCGGAAGCCGTCAGGAGCGCTGGCGGTTCCACCTCATGCGGGTGCGGCGGCCGGGGAAGCGGGCCATGCACGTGTACCACTACGCCTGCCGGTTCAAGCAGGAGGTGGCCCCGTTCCGCTACCAGGAAGGGGAGCCGGAGTACGAGGTCCAGGAGAAACCGATCTGGGAGACCCTGCACGAACGGCGGAGCGGATCCATCCTGTCCAAGATGATCCGCAAGGGCGAGGTTCACCCCCGGAAGATCCAGGACATCATCGGCTCCATGTTCATCGTGAAGGACCTGCGGGAGGTGAACGATCTCCAGGAGGTGCTCTTCGACATCTTCGGGGGGCCGCTCCGCTGGAAGGACCGCGTCAACACCATCACCCATCCCGACGACCGCTCGCGGCTGAACGCCTATTCCGGCCGGGGGTACGAGGTCCTGAAGAGCGACGTGGACGTGATCTACGCGCCCCCCAAGAACGGCCGAAAGCCCTACATCTTCTCGGTCGAGGTGCAGATCTACACCGTGGAGGGCTTCCTGCGGACCGTGCACAGCGGCCACTACGCGAGCCATCAACGGCTCAAGGTCCGCCAGTTCCTCGTGGGGCTCCTCCCCTACCTCTTCCCCACGCGGATGTACGAGCCCGAGGTCATCCAGCGGTGCCTGGCGAGTTTCGAGGAAGATCCCGCGGACCTGGAAGCGCGTCTCCGGGCGAAATGACCCCCGCCGGGATCACACCGAGGCGAGCTGAGCGATCGACGAGGCGAGCTTGAGGGTGTGCACCGCCCGCAGCGTGATCCACGGGCTGGTCACGCTGGGCTTCCCCAGCCGGATGGGCATGCGATCGTTGTAGTCGAACTCGAGCTTCCACCGCCCGTTCTTCATCTGGCGGGAGAGGATGAGCCCCAGGGCGGGCTGCATGGCCTCGTGGGCCCCGTACCCCGATCGCGCGAGGATCCAGGCCACCTCCAGGATGTCGGTGTTCCAGAAGCGTGGGAACCCGAACTCCAGCCACTCCGGCTTGGGCGCGGGTTCGCCCGTCGGCGACCGCTTGTACATGTGAAGGTGGTAGGTGAGAAGGGTACGGGCGGTGCGCTCGATCAGGAGCCGGATGTCGGGGGTCCGGCGGCGCGCGGGCAGGGATTGCAGGGCCAGAAGCGGCTTCACCGATCCCATGTAGCAGTTGAACGGGAGGGTGGCGGCGTTGGGGTGGAAGTTCTCGCAGGGATAGAGCCCGTCCCCCTGCTGGCGGCTCACCAGGAAGCCGATGGCCCGCTGGGTGCGCGCGTCGCCGGTGTAGCCGAAGTGGATGAGGGCCTCCACCACCGCCCCGGTGAGGCAGGCCCATTGGCCGCCGATGGTGCCCCCCCGCCGGGGGCTCCCCTCGTGGCTGAATCCGCCGCCGTCCCGGCTCTGGGCGACCGAGAACAGGAACTCCACCGCCCGGTGGATCTCCGGGGTGCGCTCCGCGCCCAGCTGAGCGGCCAGATAGAGCCGCCAGGCCGTCCCGAAGTAGTAATCGTCGGCGTAGACCGCCGGCTCCTGCCACGCCCCGTTGGGCTTCTGGCCGGCCAGGAGCTTCTCCAGGCGTGGGTGCCGCGCGGCGGCGGCCCGGGCCTCGCGCACCGCGGGATCGGCCTCGGGGCGCTCCCGGATCCAGGTCAGGGCGCGGTAGCGCACCATGGGATCGTCCTGTTCCAGAAGCCACCCGGTCGGGTCCTCGTTCATGCGGGCGATCCAGTTCGTGGCCACGGTGTCTCCTTCCGAAAACGGACTCAGGCGGCGAAGAGGAGATCGACGCCCTCCCGGTACCCTCGACTGCGGGTCTCGGGACGGATGAGGGAACGAGCGCCGGGCGCTCCCACCGCCACCACCAGGGGGGCGCGGCCGGCCGGCTCGAGCTCGGTCCAGGAATGCACGGGGGAGCCGAGCGCGCGGCCCCCGATCTTCCGGCGGTCCACCTCGTAGAAACGGGTGACGCGAACGCCCCCGGCGGCCAGGAGCCGGGCCAGGCGGCGGCCGGTCCGGCCCGCTCCCCAGATCGCCGTCTCGCCGCCGGCCAGGACCCGGTGGCGGGCCAGATAGTGCGCGCGGGCGGCCAGAAACGCCCGGGGGCGGTACCGGGGCGAGGTGAGGGAAAGCCGGCCCGGGGTCTGCCGCCAGGCCAGCAGCACCGCGTCGACCTTGGCCAGGTCCCAGCCCGCTTCCAGCAACCGGAGCCAGAGGTCGTAGTCCTCGGCCCACTCGGTCTCCCGGTAGCCGCCCACCGCGGCGAGGGCCCCGGCGCGCATCAGCACCGACGGGTGGGCCAGGGGGGACTCCACGAATACCTCCCGGGCGTGGTCTTCGGGGGTGGTGAGGCCGTTCAACCACTCCTGGTAGCGCCGCCAACCCGGTCCGAGGCTCCGCCGGGGAAACATGGCGACCCGCGATCCCACCGCCGCGGTCCGCGGGTGGGCGTCGAGGTGAGCGGCCTGGCGGCGGAACCGGTCGGGATGGCAGATGTCGTCGGCGTCGAATCGGGCGAGATAGGGCGCCGGGGTGGCCAGGCGGGCGGACTCCAG
>CAYRIJ010000093.1:0-1676 GCA_964424285.1 uncultured bacterium | reverse complement strand
GGGGAGGCTCCGCGGCTCAAAGTGCGGGCGGGAGCATCCTTCCGCATGATCGCGCACTATAGCAGAGGCCCCCCGGCGGGGGGAGGGGTTGCGCATTTCGGAGTCCGCGGATATGCTAACCGGCACGTATGCAATGGTTTAGCTATCGGGTGGGATCCCCGCGGCGCCCCCGGGCATCCGGTGGCCATGAAATCACGCGCAAACCCGGGTTATTCATGAAACCACCGGCCGGACGGCGAACCGAATCGCCGACGCGACCGGGTGTTCAGGAAAGGCCCGACCAGAGGAGAGCCGGCGATGCTGCTCGACGCGGGCAAGAAGGCCCCCGCCTTCACGCTCAAGAACCAGGACGGAGAGAAGGTCTCGCTCAAGGATTTCGCGGGAAGGAAAGTGGTGCTCTACTTCTACCCCAGGGACATGACCCCGGGGTGCACGCGCGAAGCCCAGGGATTCCAGGCCATGCTGGACCGGTTCCGGAAGAAGGGCGCCGCGGTGATCGGGGTCAGCAAGGACTCTCCGGAGAGCCACCGCAAGTTCTGCGACAAGTATGATCTCGAGTTCACGTTGCTCTCCGATCCTGAAGGAACCGTTCTGGAGAAGTACGGGGTCTGGCAGGAAAAGAACATGTACGGGAAGAAGAGCATGGGGGTCGTCCGCACCACCTACGTGATCGACGAGCGCGGGAGGGTCCAGGTGGTGTTTCCCCGGGTCAAGGTGGACGGCCACGTGGACAAGGTCCTGGAGGCGTTGTGAGGCCGAAGGGGTTCGAGCCGCGGGTCGTCGACTCCGAACGCGGGACGGGGAGGGATCGTTCCCGGGGAGGCCGGGGTTCGCGGAGGGGGCAGGGTTCGCGGAGCGAACGGGATTCGGGGAGCGAACGGGGTTCGCGGGGTGAACGGGGTTTGGGGGCCGTGCCGGGCACGCGCGAACCGCGGGGCGCGCAGGGGCCCGTGCCCCCGATCCGCCGGATCATCTGGCTGGCCTTCATGGCCGCGGTGCTCATGTACGCCGCGGTGGGCTACGCCATGGTGAGGCAGGCCGAGGCGCCGGTCGCCGCGATCCCCGGCTGGCTCTTCCCCGCCCTCGGGGCGGTGCTGGCCGCCGCCGCGATCTTCGTTCCCGGCCTCCTGGCCGGGAACGCCCCGACCGCGCGCGACGGGGTGGTGCTCATCACGCCGGCGGAGCTGGTGGCCTGGGCCCTGGACGAGGCGGTCGCCTTGGTGGGGCTGGTGGCGGTCCTGGTGGGGCGGGGCTTTTCCGGCTCGCTGCTCTACTTCCTCGCGTCCTGGGTGCTGCTCTGGATCCACCGGCCGCGGAGCTGAGGGAAGGCGCCCTTCCCGCCTGCCGGGCGCCAAAGTCTCTAGTGCGACGCGGCCGCCGGTTCCGCCCGGCGACGTGGCGCGCGGCCGGGCGTCGTCGCCGGGATAGACGCCCGTGTCACCCGGGTGAACAGGGTACGCGACAGAGAACTCGCACCGGGCGCGGTGTGAACAAGCCCCGCGAGCATTCCGTCATCGAGCAACCGACCGGCACGGTTCGCACTTCCCCGCGGACGCAGAGTTGCACCCGGGTGCAAAATGTTCGCAATAAAGCCCCGGCCGTGCTTCCCCGGGGAAGCAATGTTCGCAATAAGGTCTTTATCACGACGCGACCGCCGGTTCCGCCCGGCGGCATGG
>CAYRIJ010000092.1:6667-12593 GCA_964424285.1 uncultured bacterium | reverse complement strand
ACGCCTCCGGACGGGCCGTAGCCCGGATCGTCCCCTGGACCGGCCCGCCCGGTTGGCCCCGGATCCCCACCGCCCCGAATCCCCTCCCCCTCCCGGTTGCCCCCCTCCCCCGGCCGGGTTAGGCTTTCCCGGTCATCGAGCCATTCGAGACCCAGGGCACCTGCTTGGAGGTCGGCCATGCGGCGTCTGTTTCCCACCCTTGCCCTCACCCTGCTCCTGATCCCCGGTTGCGGCGGCGGCGACCGGGACGCGAAGTCCTCCGGCGAGGCCTCGAATCCGCCCGCCGAAAACGCGGGCCTCCCCGACACCTCCATCATCTCCGAGGAGGCATTCAAGGCCCTGCACGAGCTGAGGCAGGGAGAGCCGCCCGTCCTCCACGGCACGATGACCGAGGTGGACGGAGCCCGCGCCTATCTGAGCCTCCCCCCCGGCGGGGAACCGCCGCTCCCCGCGGTGGTGGTCATCCACGAGTGGTGGGGCCTGAACGACAACATCAAGCACTGGGCGGACCGGCTGGCCGCCGACGGGTACGCCGCCCTCGCCGTCGATCTCTACGGCGGCCGCGTGGCCACCACCCCCGACTCCGCCATGGCCTACATGAAGGAGGTGGACCCGGAGCGGGCGGTGCAGACGGTCCTCGCCGCGGAGCGCTTCCTGGCCGACGATCCGCGGATCCGGGCCGCGCGCCGGGGGGTGATCGGCTGGTGCTTCGGCGGCGGATATTCGCTCCAGACCGCCCTCCACGACCCCGGCCTGGACGCCGCGGTGGTCTACTACGGCCACCTAGTGACCGATCCCGCGGAGCTGAAGCGGATCCACGCGCCCCTCCTCTGCGTGTTCGGAAACCTCGATCCGAGCATTCCCCCCGACACCGTCACCGCCTTCGACCACGCGCTCACCGAGGCCGGGGTGGAGCACCGGATCTACCGCTACGACGCGGTGCACGCCTTCGCCAACCCGTCCAACGCGAAGTACGACGAGGCGGCGGCGGAGGACGCCTGGCGCCACGTCCGCGCGTTCCTGGCCGAACGCCTGAAGGACGAACCGGCTCGTTGAGCGAGGACGGGAACGCGGTTCTCGTGGCGGAGGAGGTCGGAAAAACCTTCGCCGGCGGCGTCAGAGCCCTCGACGGGGTGAGCCTCTCGGTGACCTCGGGCGAGACCCTGGCGTTGATCGGGGAGAGCGGTTGCGGGAAGACCACCCTCCTGCGCATGTTCAATCGCATGGCCGAACCCACCGAGGGCACGGTGCGGATCCACGGCCGCCCCGCCCGCGACTGGGACGTGATCGACCTGCGGCGAAGGACCGGCTACGTCCAGCAGGAGGGCGGGCTTCTCCCCCACTGGACCGTGGCCCGGAACGTCGCCCTGGTCCCGTCGCTCCTGGGCTGGAGCGACGGCCGCCGGAAGGAGCGGGTGGACGAGCTTCTGGATCTGGTGGGGCTCGATCCCGGACGCTACCGGAACCGCTACCCCGGGGAGCTCTCGGGCGGGCAACAGCAGCGGGTGGCCTTCGCCCGCGCCCTCGCCGCCGATCCCGAGGTGGTCCTCCTCGACGAGCCCTTCGGCGCCCTGGACGCGATCACCCGGGTCGAGCTCCAGGACGAGTTCGTGCGCATGAAGGAACGGCTGGGAAAGACCATGCTCCTGGTCACCCACGATCTCCAGGAGGCGTTCGTGCTCGGGGACCGGATCGCGGTCATGAAGGAGGGAAGGGTGCTCCAGGTCGGCCCGCCCGAGGAGGTGGAGGCCCGTCCCGAGGCGGAGTACGTGCGAAGACTCCTTCGACACCGGCGGGGGGATCGCGGATGAGCGGCGCGGTCCGACGCGCCGCCGTCGCCGCCCTGGTGCTCCTCTCTGCCGCCCCGCGCGCCGTCGCGGCCTCGGACCGGATCACGGTGGGGTCCAAGAACTTCGAGGAGAGCCGGCTTCTCGCCGAGATGTTCGCCCGCCTGATCGAGGCGCGGACGGACCTCAGGGTCGACCGGAAGCTCAACCTCGCCGGGACCCAGGTGTGCTTCGAGGCGCTCGAGAGCGGGGCCATCGATCTCTACCCCGAGTACACCGGCACCGGACTGGTCTCGATCCTCGGCGAGAAACCGAACCTCGGCGCCACCGCCACCCTCGACCTCGTGCGACGGGAGTTCCTGAGCCGCTGGGATCTCTGGTGGCTGAGTCCCCTGGGGTTCGAGAACGCCTACGAGATCGCGGTGCCCGACACCATCGCCGCGCGCTACGGACTTCGGACGATTTCCGACCTCGCCCGGGTGTCGCCGGAGCTGGACGCCGCCTTCGGCTACGAGTTCGTGGATCGCGAGGACGGCCTCCCGGGTCTGGAGAAGACCTACGGCCTTCGCTTCAAGAGCGTGAAGCCGATGCAGCAGGCGCTCAAGTACCAGGCCGCGGGGGTGGGCCGGATCGACGCCCTGGACGTCTACACCACCGACGGGCGTCTCCTCACCTATCACCTGACCGTGCTCGAAGACGACAAGGACTTCTTTCCCCCCTATCAGGCGGCGGCCCTGGTCCGGGGAAAGACCCTGGCCGAGCACCCCGAGATCGGGACGGTGCTGGGGCTTCTGGCCGGCGCCCTGGACGAGGAGACGATGCGGAGCCTGAACCTCCGCCTCCAGGAGCAGGGCGACACCGTGGAGCAGGTGGCCCAGGACGCCCTGGAGAAGCTGGGGCTGGTGGAGCATCGGGAGGTGCGCGCGGTCTCTCCGCGGGGGAAGAGCCTCCTTCAGTACATGTGGGCCGACCGGGCGGTTCTGGCGAGGCGGACCCTGGAGCACGTGGGCCTCTCCGCCCTGGCCCTGGCCCTGGGGGTGCTCCTCGCGGTTCCGCTGGGCTTGCTCCTGGAGCGGAAGCGCGAGGCGGCGGAGCCGGTGATCCGCCTCGTGGCGATCACCCAGACCATCCCCTCCATCGCCCTTCTGGCCTTCATGATTCCTCTCTTCGGGGTGGGGGCGCTCCCCGCGGTGGTGGCGCTCTGGATCTACTCGCTCTTCCCCATCCTCCGGAACACCTACAGCGGGGTGCGGGACGCGGGACCCCGGGCGGCGGAAGCGGCCCTGGCCCTGGGCATGACCGAGTCCCAGACCCTCAGGATGGTGCGGCTTCCCCTGGCCGCACCGGTTATCATGGCCGGGGTGCGGACCGCCGCGGTGATCACCGTCGGCACGGCCACCCTGGCCGCCTTCATCGGGGCCGGAGGGCTGGGAGTGCCCATCGTTTCCGGGCTCCAGCTCGCCGACACCACGATCATCCTGTCCGGCGCGGTGCCGGCGGCGGTCCTGGCCCTTCTGGCCGACGGCGCCCTGGCCCTGGTGGAGCGGTTGGTGCGGCCCAAGGGACTGGAGATGCGGACAAGAAGACCGGCGAGGCGGTGCGGATCGACGTGGCCCTGAAACCCCAGCGGCCGGAAGAGGAGTTGCGGGAGATCCGGGAGCGGCTGCTCCGCTCCCCCCGGGAGATCGCCCCCCGCTATTTCTACGACGATCGGGGGTCGGCCCTCTTCGAGGCGATCTGCGAGCTTCCCGAGTACTACCAGACCCGGACCGAGCGGGTGATCCTGGAGGCGGTCGCCGACGACGTCGTGGCCGCCACCGGGGCCACCGCCCTGGTGGAGCTGGGCTCGGGCGCCTCCACCAAGACCCGGGTCCTGCTCGACGCGATGAGGCGGGCGGGGAGCCTCGGGGTCTACGTCCCCTTCGACGTCAGCGAGGGGATCGTGCGGAGGACCGCCCACGAGCTGGTTTCGGAGTACGAGGGGTTGCGGGTTCACGGGATCATCGGTGATTTCATGCGGGACCTGGGCCGGATTCCCGAGGGGGGGAGACGGCTGGTCATCTTCCTGGGGGGGACCATCGGAAACTTCGAGCCGCGCCGGGCGGAGGCGTTCCTCCGGAAGACCGCGGCCCACATGGAGCCCGGCGAGTGTCTCCTCCTCGGCACCGACCTCATCAAGGACCCCGCCCGCCTCGAGGCCGCCTACAACGACGCCCAAGGGGTGACCGCCGAGTTCAACCGGAACGCTCTCCGCGTCCTGAACCTGCTTCTCGCGGCCGATTTCGAGGTGGAGGAGTTCCAGCACCACGCCCTCTACAACCGGAACCGGCACCGGATCGAGATGTGGCTCCGCTCGCGGTCCGAGCAGCGGGTGCGTCTCCCCAAGCTCGACCTCGCGATCGATCTCCGACCCGGCGAGGAGATCCTGACCGAGATCAGCACCAAGTACGACCGGCCCGGCGTGGAGGCCCTCCTGGCCGCCGGGGGCTTCGAGCTCATGCGGTGGTACACCGACGCCGAGGATCTTTTCGCCTTGTCGCTGGCCCGGCGGAAGGAGTAGAAGGGGCTTCACGGGGTCGATCCACCCTGCCGCCCTGGAAATCACATGCCCAAGTACTCGGGAACCCTGATCGTCATCGCCCTCCTCGTCCTCGGTCTATACGCCGGGGGACAGTATTACCTGTCCCAGTTCGCGAAGACGCGGAGCCATGAGCCGGGGAGCGTGGAGAAGTCGGTGCCGCCGGGCTACACCGTCGTGAACCGCGGCGAGCTCACGCCCCAGGCCGCGGCGGCCGCCCTGAAGCACCTGGTGGATCAGCGTCCGTCGGTGGACAGGCTGGGGATCCACTACACCTCCGACGGCGCCGACGTTCACCTGATCGTGGACCGGGAGACGGAGGTGATCGAGCGCTGGTCGGCCGGCTCCGGCGGAACCCTGGTGGACGCGGTCTGGCGGGGGGAGATGGAGAAACGGCTCGCCTGGGCCCGGAAACACGGGGATTTCTCCGCGCCCGGGCTTTCGCCGCCGGAGATGCGGAACCTCTATCATTGAGGGGGCCGGGACGAGCGCCCGCGCCTCTAGAATCGATCGAACGGAGGTCCATCAATTGAAAGCCCAGGTTCTCCCCCGGCCGGCTCCCGCCGCCGATCATCCGCTGAAGCTCACCGACGTCGACGACCCGGTTCCCGCCGACGACGAGGTCCTGGTCGAAGTCTCAGCCTGCGGCGTGTGCCGGACCGATCTTCATATCCTGGAGGGCGATCTCACCCCGCCGCGCTATCCGGTCATCCCCGGGCATGAAGTCGTGGGACGCGTGGTCCGCGCCGGCCCGGCGGTGAAGGGCCTGGAGCCCGGGGACCGGGTCGGGGTGGCCTGGGTGGGCCGCTTCGACGGGGTGTGCGACTACTGCGTGGAGGGCCGGGAGAACCTCTGCGAGCACCCCACCTTCACCGGCTTCGACCGCCCGGGAGGCTACGCGGAGCGGATCACCGCGGTGGCCTCGTACGTTCACCCCATCCCCGAGGCTCTGGGTGACGACGCCCACGTGGCCCCGCTCCTCTGCGCGGGGATCATCGGCTACCGGTCCCTGAAGCGGAGCGGGATCCGGCCGGGGAGCCGCGTGCTCCTGGTCGGGTTCGGGGGGGCGGCCCACATCGCCATCCAGATCGCCCGGGCCTGGGGGGCCGAGGTCTACGCGATCTCCCCCGGCGACGATTCCCTGGCCCGGGCCGAGAGGATGGGAGCGGTCTGGGCCGGAAAGCCGGGCAACCGCCCGCCCAAGCTCGTGGACCACGCGGTCTACTTCGCCCCGGTGGGAGGCGAGATCCGGAACACCCTGGCCTCGCTCCGGCGCGGCGGGACGATGTCCATGGCGGGGATCCACCTCGACCGTTTCCCCGAGCTGGACTACGAAACCCATCTCTTCCAGGAGAAGACCGTCCGCAGCACCACCGCCAACACCCGGGCCGACGCCCGGGAGCTCCTCACCCTGGCCGCGCGGCTGGAGATCGAGACCGACGTCGAGACCTACCCGCTGGAGGCGGCCGGCGAAGCGCTGGCCCGGCTGAAACAGGGGTCCCTCGGCGCCCAGGCCGCGGTGCTCACCATGGGGAACGGCTAGAAGCGGAGGATCGCGCCG
>CAYRIJ010000092.1:0-6567 GCA_964424285.1 uncultured bacterium | reverse complement strand
CGCCCAGGCCGCGGTGCTCACCATGGGGAACGGCTAGAAGCGGAGGATCGCGCCGATCGGTTCCCCTCCGGGAAGCAGGGAGCGCCCGAGGTCGCTCCGGACCAGCTCCAACGCCGCCTCCTGGGTCATCGCGCGCTCCAGCGCGGCGTCCACCACGTCCTCCACCGGCTCCACCGCCCCCTCGCAGGCCGGACAGCGCGAGGCGTGGTCGGCCAGGAGCATCCGGCATCGGACGCACTCGGTGCCCGCCGCGCGGTACCGGTCGTGGACGACCAGGGTCATCACGCGGCGCTCCATGAGGGCCTGGAGCGTCTCGTCCAGGCCCCAGGTCCCCCGGCCGCCGGAGATCGAGTTGTTGAGCTGCTCGATGGTGGTCCGTTCCTCCCGGGCCTCCACCTCCCGCTGGAGCGGAGCGATCGCCTCGATGACCTCGGAAGCGCCCGCCCCGATGTCCTGCCCGAACTCCCCGTCCCAGAACCGGGCGACCTGGGGAGCGAGCTGGTCCCGGTACTCGGCCAGCACCTGGGGGGTGCCGGTGACCAGGAGGTGGCGGATCTCGAAGCGGTCCATCATCAGCTCGGTGGCCTGAGCCACCGCGGCGGCGTGCCACATCACGTGGGCGTCGTGATGCCGCTGGAAGCGCATCTGGCTCCACCCTCCCTGCTTGTGGTGGCCGGGGGTGTCCTCGAAGATGTCCGCCACCTCGAGGATCGAGCCGAGCTGGCTCACGAAGAGCCGCGCCCGCGTCTTGTCCAGGGAAACCACCGCGAAGCGGTCGTGCTCGTCCCGCACCCGGGCCAGGGGGCGGATGTAGGCGCGCCGGCCCACCTTCACCCGGGTGGGAAGCTCCACCAGGAGGGCCACCTGCCACCGGAGATCCCGGGCCGGGCAGCTGAAGAAGGCCGCCCCCTGTCCGAGCGCCGGGGCGTGGTCCTTGAGCCAGCCCTCCATGCGGCCGATCTCCGCCTCCACGACGCTCCGCTCCGCCGGGCTCTGAACCCCGGCCAGCGCATCCCGCGCGGCGGTCTTGAGATCGATGGTCCAGGCGTTGTTGTGGCGGTTTTGCGGGCTCAGGTCCACGTAGAGGCTGATCACCGGACCGTCGTCGCATTCCAGGGAAGCAAGCTCGTGCATGCGCCGGCGGGTGAGGATGTTCACGGGGCTGTCGGAGGCGGTCTCATTGAATCGGGTGAGAAGGGCGTCGCGTTCCTCGGGGGTCAGCGTCGCGGACATGATGAACGCTCCTTTCAAAGAACCAAAAAGGTCTCGGTCCCCGGGGCCGCCCGCGTCGAGCCGCTCCGGACACCTGGCACCGTCTCCCATGATGCGCGCCCGCGCCGGGCAATGCAACCGGGACGCGCTCCTCCGCCGGCCCGTGCTCCGGAGCGCTAGCCTACGGGATCCAGTCCCCGTTCCCGCGCCGCGGCCTCGAAGAGACGGCGGAGCTTCTCCACCGTGGCGGGGGCATGCCCCGCGTAGTGGTTGTTCACGTACACCACCGTCGGCACCTCGCGCTCCAGCATCCGCACCAGGAACCCGGCCCAGCGGGTCAGGCGGTCGGTCCGGTCGATCACCTCCTTCTCCCAGGTAGTGGTGAGCTTCTCGATCTCCGCGCGGTCCCCGAGAAGCCGGACGTAGGCGAGGCCGGCGGTGACCGGATCCATCTTCCGCTCCACCTCGTCCCCGTGGGGCATCCACGCCTGGTCCACCAGCACCAGCCCCACCCCGTGCCGACGGCAGAGATCGGCGAAGGCGGGGGTGAGCCAGGGGCGGTTTCGGATCTCCACCGCGTAGGAGCGTCCGGGCGGGAGGTCGTCCAGGAACCGGTCCAGCCGATCCATGAACGGTTCCGCGGACGAGAAGACTTTTTTGTTGAAGTATGGAAACTGGATCACCAGCGGGCCCAGCCGCGGTCCCAGCTTCTCCATGACCGCCAGGAACCGGTCCCGCACCGGGTAGGCGTGGTCCGGCTCGAGGATCCGGGCGGGGTCGGGGCTCGCCCCCTCGCCCCCGTGGACGATCTCCCGGGGGAACTTCGCCGCGATGAGGAACCCCTCCGGGGTCTTCCGCGCCCATCCCTCCACGGTGCGGGCGGCGGGGACCGCGTAGTAGGTGGCGTCGATCTCCACCGTGTCGTAGCGCCGGGCGTAGAGTTCGAGGAAGTCGGAGGGCGAGGCGCCCTCGGGGTAGAACGGCCCCACCCAGTCCTTCGAGGAGAAGGACGAGGTGCCGAAGCGGACGAGGGGGGCGTCGGATGCCTTCAGCGTTGCCTCCTCGGGCGGGGTCCTCTAGCGTCGGGCCTCTGCACAGGGTACACCAGGGAGACCGCACGAAAGGAGAGGTGATGGCTCGACGATTCGTCATCTGGGGCGCGGCGGCGGGGTTCCTGGGGGTGGCCGCGGGCGCCTTCGGGGCCCACGCCCTCCGCGGCCGTCTTTCCCCCGACCTCCTGGAGGTGTTCCGGACCGGGGCGCACTACCAGATGCTCCACGCCCTGGCGCTGGTGGCCTGCGGCTGGGCGGCGGAGCGGTTCCCGGGCCGGGCGATCCGGATCGCGGGGGGGGCGTTCGCGGTGGGGATCGTCCTCTTCTCGGGGAGCCTCTACCTCCTCGCCCTGACCGGCATCCGGGCCTTCGGCGCGGTCACCCCGCTCGGCGGACTGGGGTTCCTGGTGGGCTGGGGGGCACTCCTCTCCGCGGCGGCGTTCGGGGACCGCCCAGCCGCATGATTCTTTCAGTTTTCCGACCATGTTTTACAGCATAAATACTGTAATAATCTGAAAACACACGCGTTACAATTGCAAAGCCGTGGATACCAGATATCCACCTACCTCTAATTGAGATTGACGATAAGCCTTATCCATAGTCTAATTGCGACTTCGGATGTCTGCTTGCTGCTCTTCGAATCTGGAGGACCCATGAAGCGTCGCTCTCTCCGCTATTCATGGACCTTGTTGCCTCTGTTCTTGGCCGCTCTTCTCGCCGTCGCCCTCTGGACGGGTTGCGGGACCGACCAAACCAGTACGGTAACCGGGCCCAACGTTCAAAACCCCTCACTCAACCTCACCGTCGCCAGCCCCGCCATCCAGCGCGTGATGGCGATCCAGAACCGTCACACCCCCGACCTCATGCAGCTCGACGGTGTGGTGGGAACCGCCACCGGCCTCAACGCCAGCGGCGAGCCGGTGGTCAAGGTGTACACCACCCGGCAGCTCCCCGAAGGGCTCATCCCGATGAGCCTCGACGGCGTGGACGTCGAGACCGAAGTCACCGGCGTCATCCACGCGATGAAGGGCCCCCCCGGCGGCGGTGGTGGTGGCGGCGGTGGTGGCGGCGGCGGCGGCGGCGGTGTCTCCCACACCGCCAAGCAGAGCCTTCCCATCCAGCTCGGCACCTCCGGCGGTTGGGCCTATGACCTGGCCAACGGCTACTGCTGCGGCGGGACCCTGGGCTCGCTCGTCTCCAAGGGCGGCACCCAGTACATCCTGAGCAACTACCACGTGCTGGAAGCCGACATCGTGAGCGGCGGCAACAACCGCACCGCCCAGGCCGGCGACGCCGTGATCCAGCCCGGGCTCATCGACGTGAACTGCAACCTTGCCAACGCCCAGACCGTGGCCACCCTCTCCGGGATCAAGAGCCTCCCGAACTCCAACGTCGACTGTGCCATCGCCGCGGTGGTTTCCGGCGCGGTGGATCCCTCGGGCGCCATCCTGGAAATCGGAACCCTCTCCTCGCAGACCGTGGCCGCGTCCGTGAATCAGGCGGTGAAGAAGAGCGGTCGCACCACCGGTCTCAGCCGGAGCACGATCAGCGGCCTCAACGCCACCGTTTCCGTGAGCTACGAGAACGAGTGCGCGGGCGGGACCGCCTTCACCAAGACCTTCACCGGACAGATCGTCATCAACAACAAGCACAGCGGCTTCCTGGACAGCGGTGACTCCGGGTCGCTGATGGTGGAGGACGTCAGCACCAACCCGCGGGCCGTCGGTCTGCTCTTCGCGGGCAGCCGTACCGCGGCCGTCGCCAACCCGATCGACGAGGTGCTCTCGTTCCTCAACGCCTCGATGGTCGGTAACTGATCCACCCGATCCTTCGCGAGCAGCAGACAGGTCTCCTCCCGGCGCCCGCCCTCCCCAGGGGCGGGCGCCTTCTTGCTTCTGGTACATTCGAGGGCGGGAGCCGGCCGGGCGTACCGTGGCATCGAGCCGCGGCCCCGCCGCATCCGATCCGAAGGGAACGAGCCGTGCGTGATACACCGACCCGATTACGAACCGCGGCGTTGGCGGGAATGCTGGCCATCCTGGCCGGCTCGTGCGCGCCGAGCGGGGAAAAGAACGTGGATGAATCCAACCCGAGGCCCCGGGAACCGATCGCCGATGTCCTGGCCCGTCACACCCCCTCGCTCATGGCCATCCCGGGCGTGGTGGGAACCTACCAGGGAGCCCTTCCCGACGGGACCCCGGTGATCAAGGTCATGGTGCTCGACGACCACCCCGAAGCCAAGTCCAAGCTCCCCGCAGAATTGGAGGGTTACCGGGTCGTGGTGGAGGCCACCGACGAGATCCGGCCGATGGGGGGCGACACGACCGGGGGCTGACCCCTGGCCGCGCACCGGCCGGCCGGCCCTCCCCCCCGAACCGGCTCAGCGGTCCCCCGGACCGGAGCGGCCTACCAGCTCAGGTCCTTGGGATCGAAGTAGCGATGCAGCTCCCGGCGCGCCACGAGGTTGATCTCCTCTCCCCACACGTCGACCGGGTTCAGATCGTCGGTGAGGATGGGAACCCCCGCCGTGTTGGGCTCGAACCGGTTGTCCCACGCGTGGTTCATCTGCACCACCATCCAGTGCAGGTAGTCGTCGTACAGGTACTCGACCGGGTGGGGGATGGCGTCGTCGGCCAGCTCCATCTCCCGATCCGAGGCCAGGAGCACCACGTTTCCGAGGGTGTTCGGAGGCTCCTGGGTGGGAAGGGCCACCACGTGGGCGAACTCCTGCTTCAGGGTGGCCGCCACCGACCGGACGATCACGTCGTGCCAGTTCCGGGTCTCCAGGTTGAGGGCGAAGATCCCGTCCGGCGAAAGATGGGCCTTGGCCAGGCTGAAGTACTCCCTGGTGATGAGATGGAACGGGATCTGGCTGCTCCCGAAAGCGTCCATGATGACGAGATCGTAGGGATCGGCGTGGGTGAGAAGGAACCGGCGGCCGTCCATGCGATAGACCGACCCCTCGTCCGGATCCAGGCCGAAGTACTCGCCGGCCAGGCGGATCACCTCGGGATCGATCTCCACCGCGTCCACCGTCCAGTGCGACTTGGCAAGGTCCTTCACCACGGAACCGCCTCCGAGCCCGATGACCAGAGCGTGTCCCGGCTGGGGAAAGAGCATCTTGGCCAGGTCGAGAGCCACCACGTACCGGTAGTAGGACTCCCAGGTCTCGGGATTCACGAAGGTATGGGCGCTCCCGTCGATCAGGAGGAACCGGTCCCCGTTCTTGTCCACGACCCGGATCTCCGCGTAGGGGCTCTGGGTGACCGCGAGAAGCGAACCATGCGCCCTGGGGACCACGCGGGGCATGAACCAGAGCCCGGCGCCTCCCGCTACCAGCAACAGGACGCCCAGCACCGCGTTCCCCCGCTGCCGGCGACCGGCCAGAAGGCTGAGCGCCGCCCCCAGAAGGAGCAGGACCCCGACCAGCACGGTGAGCCGGCGGACCCCCACGCTGGGGATCAGCACGAACCCGGTCAGGAGCGCGGCCACCACGCTGGCCACGGTGGAGACCGCGTAGACGTCGCCGGCGGTCCGTCCCACCTCTCCCAGGCTGTGGGTGCGGAGCTTGATGGCGTAGGGGGAGATCATGCCGAGGAGGGTGAGCGGCGGAGCGAAGAGCACGAAGGCGGCCGAGAGGACCGCGGCGCGAAGGCCCATCGGCTCGACCAGGAGGAGCACCGGCTTCCGGATCCAGGGGATGAGCACCATCCAGATCCCGGCCAGGGCGAGAGCCCAGGCCAGCCGGGCCATCTTGGGGCCGCGATCCGCCCAGCGCCCGCCGAGGGCGTAGCCCACGGCCAGGGCGGCCAGGGTCACGCTGATGAGCGCCGACCACAGGAAGAGGCTTACCCCGTAGAACGGGCCGAGGATCCGGGTGCCCAGGATCTCGATGGCCAGGATCGAGGCCCCGGAGATCGAGACCACCACGTAGAGAATCAACCCGCCCATGGGCGACGACCTCCAGTTGAGGGGTGACGGAAGGCGGCCGGCGGTCGGAGAGCGCACGGGCACCCGGCGCCGAAGCGCGTGGAGCCGCGGGCCGCGGCGGTCCGGAGACCACCGGGGACGCGAGCCACGACACGGATCCTGGGCATTGTAAAGCAGACCGCGCCGGGCCTCACCCCGTTTCCGGGAGCGTTTCCGCGCCTCGGCCGAGCCGATCGCCCGCACCGGATCCACCGTGAGAGCGGTCAGGGGAATCCATGGGGCCGCGGAACGAACGCCCTTCCGCGGAGCTTGCTCCCGGCGCCTCCAGATGGAATCATCATGGCCGCTTACGGTCGCCCCCGCGGCCGGTCGG